>JAYQJR010000001.1:0-242781 GCA_038142265.1 Candidatus Pelagibacteraceae bacterium
CAATTTCATCCTCTTCTTTCGGTTTTGTTCTTATCTTTGTCTTTGTATTTTTTTGAACTTTCCAAAAGTTTTGAGTTCATTTTAACTTCTTATCATTTGATTTCGTATTGTTGAATTGTGATTTTTTTTAAATCTAATTTTTTAATATCAGGAACTTTTTCTACCTGAATTGTAAATTCTAAGTCTTTATCCTCTCCGGAAGATTTAATATCTATTTTAGGCTGAGAGGCTGGTTTTATTTTTTTTATCTTTTAACGCTTCAAAAACAGATTCTGCAAAGTTTTTTTCAATAACTTCTCCGTAAAGAGCTTGACCAAATTGTTTTTTTAATAACTTTTTTGGGAGCTTTTCCTGGCCTAAAACCTTTTAAATTAATTGAACCCTTTAACTTCCTCAAGTCTTAACTCTATTTTGTCTTGTATTTTTTTTAGAAACAACAACACTTAAATTTGACTCTAAACCTTTGATGATGTTAACATTTACTTTCATAAAATTCCTATATGGTGCGGGAGAAAGGACTTGAACCTTCACGGGTCGCCCCGCCAGATCCTAAATCTGGTGCGTCTGCCATTTCGCCACTCCCGCAGACAAATTTTGGGGCATTTATAATCTTTTTCAATTTATAATCAATTATCGAATTCATAATTATTGAGCAGTCCAAGAACCATCTATTGATAGGGAAGCTCCTGTTATTTCTGATGCTGCATTAGAGCATAAATAAAAAGCAAGTTCAGCTATTTGATTTTTTTTTACAAATTTTAAAGAAGGTTGTTTTTCTCTTAACAGTTCAATTTCAGCTTTTGAATTAGATATTTTTTCTCTTTAGCAACAAAATCAATTTGATCTTGAATTAGTTTTGTGAGACAAAGCCTGGGCAAATTGCGTTACATGTAATATTTTCTTTTGCAGTTTCTAAAGCTGTAACTTTAGTTAATCCAACTAAACCATGTTTGGTAGCTGTGTATGCCGATTTTTTAACAGAACCAATCAGGCCATGAGTTGAAGCTATATTAATTATTCTTCCCCATTTATTTTTTCTCATTATTGGCAATAGTTCTTTTGTAAAAATAAAGGGAGTAGTTAAATTTATATCCACCATGTTTCGCCAAATTTTTTCAGGATATTTTTCTAATGACTCCACATACTGAATACCTGCGCAATTAATTAAAACATCAATTTTTTTAAATTTCTTAAAAGATTGTTTAACTATCTTTTTTACATTTGCTGTTTTGGTTAGATCGCAGTTAAAATATATTGACCTTAACTTTGAAAAATTTTTTTTAATTAAGCTAAGATGTTTTGGAGTTGTTTTTCCATTAATTATAACGTTCCAACCTTTTTTGTAAAAAAATTCTGATATAGATAAACCTATCGCACCAGTTGAACCTGTTACTAGTATTGTTTTCTTTGACATTTTAGACGCATTTAATACACCTTTTATGCATTTATGCATATCTGACATAACTAAAAAACAGTGCTTTTTCTAAGTTTTTTTTATAATTTGCCGTTGTTGAAAATTTAAAAGGAGAAAATAATGAGTGCAGCAAATATTTTAAAAACAATAAAAGAAAAGATGTTGAGTACGTTGATCTTAGGTTCACAGACCCTAGAGGTAAGTTACAACATTTAACTCAAGACATCTCAACTATAAATGAAGATTTTTTAAACGATGGAACTTTTTTTGACGGTTCCTCTATTGCTGGTTGGAAAGCAATAAATGAATCAGATATGATTTTAAAACCTGATTTAAGTAGATCTTTTTTAGACCCATTCATGTCACACAATACTTTAGTTCTATTTTGTGACATTGTAGACCCAATCTCAAAAGATTTTTATGAAAGAGATCCTAGATCAACAGCAAAAAAAGCTGAAGCATTTGTAAAAACTTCAGGAGTTGGTGATACTATTTATGTTGGTCCAGAGCCTGAATTTTTTGTGTTTGATGATGTAAGATTTTCAAACTCAATGAACAAAACAGGATTTGAAATTGATAGTAATGAAGGACCATATAATACTGACAAAAAATATGAGAATGGAAACTTAGGACACCGTCCAGGAATTAAAGGTGGATATTTTCCAGTTCCTCCAGTTGATAGTGCCCAAGATTTAAGAGCTGAATGCTTGAAGGCTATGAAAGATATGGGAGTATTAGTAGAGAAACATCACCACGAAGTTGCTCCTTCTCAGCATGAGCTTGGAGTTTTATTTAATACTCTTGTAACTAACGCTGATAATATGCAAATTTATAAATATGCTGTACATCAAGTAGCAAACTCATTTGGAAAAACTGCAACATTTATGCCAAAACCTGTTAAAGGTGATAACGGCTCTGGTATGCATACTCACCAATCAATTTGGAAAGATGGCAAACCTCTTTTTGCTGGTGATGGTTATGCAGGTTTGTCTGATATGTGTTTACATTACATTGGCGGTATCATTAAACACGCAAAGGCAATCAATGCTTTTTCAAACTCAACAACTAACAGCTATAAAAGGTTAATTCCTGGATTTGAAGCTCCAGTTTTATTAGCCTACTCATCTAGAAATAGATCGGCAAGCTGCAGAATTCCTTTTAGTAGTAACCCTAAAGGGAAAAGAGTTGAGGTTAGATTCCCTGATGCTGCAGGTAACCCTTACTTAACATTCGCAGCAATGCTGATGGCTGGTTTAGATGGAATTAAAAATAAAATTGATCCAGGCAAACCATTTGATAAAGATTTATATGCTTTGTCTGAAGAAGAGCTTAAAGGTGTTCCAACAGTTTGTGGTTCATTAAGAGAAGCAGTAATCTCATTAGATGCTGATAGAGAATTCCTTAAAGCAGGTGGAGTATTCTCAGATGACCAAATTGATGCTTACATTGACTTAAAGATGGAGGAAATTCATAACTTTGAACACACTCCTCATCCAATTGAGTTTCAAATGTATTATAGCTGCTAAGCTAAAATTAAATTTTCAACATCAAAAGCCCCGATTTGTTCGGGGCTTTTTTTATTAATTGAAAAATTATAACAATTCCTTAAAGCTTTAAAATATGGCTAATCAAAAATCATACACCGCCAAAGACATTGAAGTACTAGAAGGTTTGGCTCCTGTCAGAAAAAGACCTGGTATGTATATTGGTGGAACAGATGTAATTGCTTACCATCATCTCGCAAATGAAATTTTAGACAATAGTATTGATGAAGTAGTTTCGGGTTATGCAAAAGAAATACATATTAAACTATTAGACAAAAATACAATATCGATCTCCGATGACGGAAGAGGTATTCCAATAGATAAACATCCTAAAAAAGAAAACCGCTTTGGAAGTGGTTATGACTACGCTTCATTCAGGGGAAATTTAATAATAACGTATACAAATCTTCGGCAGGTTTACACGGTGTTGGTTTGTCTGTCGTGAATGCATTAAGTTCTAAACTAATTATAGATATTACTAAAAATTCAAAAATATACTCTCAAAGTTATTCTCAAGGAAAAATTTTAAATAAACTTAAAACAAAAGGAAAAAGTAAATTTAAAAGTGGAACCTCTGTTACTTTCACTCCTGATAAAGATATTTTTGGCAAAGAAATACAATTTGATCCTGAAAAAGTATACGAAATTGCAAAAAACAAATCCTATCTACAAAAAGGAGTCAATATTTATTGGGAATGTAATAAATCTTTATTGAATAGAAATAGCAATATTTCTAATAAAGAAATCTTTCAATCTGACGGTTTGGCTGATTTTTTAAAAAATGAAACTAATCAAAAAAATATTTTACACGAGAAAATTTGTTATCAATCTGGAGATTTTTCAGAAAAAAAGGTAAAATAGAATTTTCTTTACAGTTTAATAAAGAAAAAACTTCTTTCTCCAAATCTTTTTGTAACACGGTATTAAACATTCATGGAGGCACACATGTGTCTGGTTTTAAATCAGGTATAGCAAAATCAATCAGAAAATTTGCTAAAATAAAAAACAATAAAATAGTAAGTAAGGCAAGTCAGGAAGATATCTTTGAATACTGTTCATTTGTTCTATCAATTTATATTTCTAACCCTGAGTTTGAAGGGCAAACAAAACACAAATTAACATCAGGTTTGTAACAAAATATTGTGACGAATATGTTTCAGCCTCATTTAATGAATGGCTTAATAGAAATGCTAAACTAGCCAAAGATATTTTAAATCTACTTGAAGAAAAGATTAGAGAAAAAAATATTAACAATTTAAATCAAAATGTTGAAAGACAAAATGCATATAGAAAAATTAGGTTACCTGGAAAATTAGCTGACTGTTCAAGCGACAACATTGAAGGTACAGAGTTATTTATTGTTGAAGGAGATTCTGCAGGTGGTTCTGCAAAACAAGCTAGGGATAGAAAAACTCAAGCGATTCTTCCTTTGAGAGGAAAAATTCTAAATGTAAAAAACTCTAATACTGCAAAAATTTTAGCAAATAATGAAATTAATAATCTGCTTCAAGCATTAGGGTGCGGAAGAGGAAAAAACTATAATAAAAAAGACTTAAGATATGAAAAAATTATCATTATGACAGATGCTGATGTAGATGGTGACCATATTTCAACTTTACTATTAACTTTTTTATATCAGAAATGCCTCAGCTTATATTAGATGGACATTTATTCTTAGCTGTTCCACCTTTGTATAAACTTAATATTTCAAATAAAACTTTTTTATGCAATTGATGAAAATGAAAAGAACAAATTGCTTAGAGAAAACAAGAAATATAAAATTGAAATTAGTAGATTTAAAGGTTTAGGTGAAATGATGGCATCACAATTAAAAGAAACTACAATGGATATTCAAACTAGAAAATTAATAAAAGTTACTTTACCAAATCAAAAACCCAAATTAAAAAAAACTAATAAACTTGTTAATGAGCTAATGGGCAAAAATGCAGATTTAAGATTAAAATTTATCTCGGAAAATGCAGGTAGAAGTTTAAATTTAGATATTTAATGGTGCCCTCGGCCGGACTCGAACCGGCACTCCCCTAAGGGCAAGGATTTTAAGTCCTTTGTGTCTACCAATTCCACCACGAGGGCCCCTGTTTGCATTTCAACAAAACTCCTTGTATATAAATGTTTTTGACTTAATGTGAAATATTTATTTGATATCCCCACAAGGTACAAATTTGGAATGTTTGCGTCAAATATAAAATTTTGAAATTATATGATTAAATTTTTGCAAATTACTATTAATAATTAACTGTTACGATAAATTGATTCATCAATGTAAGCATTAAAAGATATAATTTCTTCCTTCTTTGTTTCTAAATGGAACAAGATCAATGCAAAAAACTTTTGGGAACGTAAAAAAGAAATTCTGGTTTGATATTATAAGTGGGGTTATTTGTAGAAAAAATTTTGATCCTTGAATAAGCTGTAAAGAGAATCATTGTTGAATTTTGATGAATGGTAAAAAAGGTTCCCATAGTATTTTAAGTTTTAAAAAATTGACAAAGTCCTGAATGAAAGTGTATAATTATAAAAATGCAAATACAATAACTATCCATTGGCATTCTGGTAAATCAAATTTTGTAATATCTTTATTAAAAGTTCCAAAATCTTGGAAAGAATTTTTTTCAGAAAGCAAAAATTCATCCAACCTATTTTGTTTACAATTAATACACGGCTCAAAACAATTTCTTAGTTACATTACCAGCATTAACTGATGAGTTGGTCTAACTTTTTAACTTTTTGTTTATTTAATGCATACTTCTTTTGTAATTATTAAGCTGGACTGACAAATGAAAGAAGATGTATATCATTAAAAGGGTAAATAATTTTCAAATTAATTGATTCATAAAAAATACTAACAAATGTTACAAAAATGATAAAGCATTAAGTTATTGTCTTCCAAATTTTTTAACATTTTAATTAAATCTTTATTACATTCATTAATTTTTTTTTCATCAATAGATCTTATTTTTTCCAGATTTAATTATTTTTTCTAAAGAAGGAAGCATGGATTTGAAGAATACTTGGGACACCAGGTAAAACAAAAACATTTTCAAAATAAAATCCAGCTGCAAATGTTTTTGGATTAGGAATTAGCTTTGCATATTCTGGCATTTTTGCCATTTTTTTTCTTCCTTCATTAAAATCTTGATTTTTATAATAATCTTCCAAAACTTTATAAGCCTCAGGATGATATTGGTATTTTTGACCAAACATTTTTGAAATTGATTCTGAAGTAATATCGTCGTGTGTTGGTCCAATACCACCTGTGGTAAATACATAAGCAAATTTTCTTCTAAGATCGTTCACTGTATCAATAATAACTTGCTCTTTATCTGGAATAACTCTAACCTCTTCTACACTAACCCCCTTTTCTCCCAGCCATGTAGCCAAAAAAGAAGTGTTTTTATCTACAGTTCTTCCTGACAATATTTCATTGCCAATAATTACAATTGCTGCTGTAAACTCTTTATCTAAATTCATATGAAAATTGAGCCCAAATTAATACATGCAAAATTTTTAAAAAGATACAAAAGATTTTTTGTTGACGTTTCTTTAAATAAAAAAAAAATTACAGTACACTGCCCAAACTCTGGTTCAATGCTTGGTTTGTTAAATACAAACTCAGACTGCTGGATCTCAAAAAGTGACAATCCTAATAGAAAATTAAAATATACTCTTGAAGTAATTAATGACACAAAAAGTAATGTGGGTGTTAATACACATAGAGCAAACAGAATTGTTGAGGAAGGCCTCATAAATAAAAAAATTTTAGAATTAAAATCTTACAATTTAATTAAAAGAGAGGCTAAATTTAATACAGATACCAGGTTTGATTTTTTATTAGAAAATAAAAACAATCAAGCTTATTTAGAGGTTAAAAATGTTACTCTTTTCTAGAGATAAAAATGTTTCTGAATTTCCAGATGCAGTTACATCTAGAGGAACAAAACATTTAAAACACCTGCAAGAAGCAATAAAAAAAGGATACAAAAGTTATTTATTTTTTTTAGTACAAAGAGAAGATGCAAAATCTATAAAAATTGCTGGAGATATCGATAAAAATTACTTTGAAGAAATTCTAAGAGCAAAAAAAAATAGTGTAGAAATCTTAGCTTATTCCTGTACTCTAAGTGAAAAAGAAATCAAAATTAATAAAAAAATTAAAATTCAAATATAAAAAATGGTGCAATTTAAAAAATATTATCCTAACGAATTTGAAAAATTACGACACGCTGGAAAAATAGCTTCTCAATGTCTAGATTTTATTGATGATAAAATAAAACCCGGAATATCTACTTTGGAAATTGATAATTTGTGTGTCAGTTTTTTAAAAAAAAATAATGCATGCTCTGCCCCACTATTTTACAGAGGTTTTCCAAAATCTGTTTGTACATCAGTCAATCATGTTGTCTGTCATGGAATACCTTCGGAAAAGACTTTAAAAGACGGAGATATAATCAATGTGGATGTTACATCTTATATTGATGGTTTTCATGGAGATACATCTAGAACATATTGTGTTGGAAAAGTATCTGTTAAAGCAAAAAATTTAGTTGAAATAACTAAAGAAGCATTAATTAAAGCTATAAAAATACTTAAACCTGATATTCATTTAGGAGATATTGGTTATCAAATTCAAAGTTACGTTGAGAACAAAGGGTATTCAGTCGTAAGAGATTTTTGTGGTCATGGTGTTGGAAGAGAGTTTCATGAAGAACCAAATATTTTACACTATGGAAAAAAAGGACAAGGTCCAAAATTACATGAAGGTATGGTTTTTACGATAGAACCAATGATCAATGAAGGTAGATATGAAACTAAACTCTTAAATGATGGTTGGACCGCTGTTACTAAAGACAAATCATTATCAGCACAATTTGAACACACTGTGGGTATAACAAATAATGGGTATGAAATTTTCACCCTTTCATAATAAAATAAAGTTAAATGATTCCAAGGTACACGAGAAAAGAAATGGCTCAAATTTGGGAGCCAATGAATAAATTTAAAATTTGGCTAGATATAGAAGTATATGCAGCTCAAGCTATGGAAAAATTTAAAATTATTCCAAGAGGTGTAGCTGCAAAAGTTAGAAAAAAATCAAAAATTAACATTAAAAGAATTGATGATATAGAAAAAAAAACAAAACATGATGTTATCGCCTTTTTAACATCTATTGCAGAAGTTGTTGGGCCTGAAGCAAAATACCTACATCAAGGTATGACATCATCTGATGTATTAGATACTTGTTTTAACTTGCAATTAAAACAGGCTGGAAAAATTTTATTAGATGATATCAATAAAATTCTTAAAACTTTAAAATCAAAATCAAAAAAATACAAAAATACAATCACCATGGGAAGAAGTCATGGTATTCATGCAGAACCTATAACTTTTGGATTAAAATTCGCAACTTACTATGCTGAATTTAAAAGAAACAAAAAAAGATTAGAAGATGCAATTGATGAAATTTCAACTTGTGCAATTTCTGGTGCAGTTGGAACTTTTGCTCATTTAGGACCAAATGTTGAAAAATTTGTTGCTAAAAAACTTGGTCTAAAACCCGAGCCTATTTCTACTCAAATAATTCCTCGAGATCGTCATGCTCATTATTTTAATGTTCTTGCACTAATTGCAAGTTCAGCTGAAAGACTAGCAACAGAAGTTAGGCATTTGCAAAGAACTGAAGTGTTAGAAGCTGAAGAATACTTCTCTGCAGGACAAAAAGGTTCCTCTGCAATGCCTCATAAAAGGAATCCCGTTCTCTCTGAAAATATTACAGGACTAGCAAGACTTGTAAGAAGTTATGCATTTCCTGGAATGGAAAATATTGTTCTATGGCATGAAAGAGATATTAGTCATTCAAGTGTAGAAAGGAATATTGGACCTGATGCTACAGTAACATTAGATTTTCTTTTAAACAGATTGAATAATGTTGTTAGTAATCTTGTTGTTCATAAAGACAATATGGAAAAAAACATGAATAAATTTAAAGGCTTAATTTTTTCACAAGGTGTCATGCTAAAACTTACTCAAAAAGGAATAAAAAGAGAAGATGCCTACAAAGTTGTTCAATCAAACGCTATGAAAACTTGGGATAAAAATGAAGATTTCTATGAAAATTTAAGTAAAGATAAATTGATAAAAAAACACTTAACCACAAAGGAACTTAAACAGTTATTTGATGTTAATTATCATAAGAGATATATTGGTCATATATTAAATAGAGTTTTAAGATAATGAGAAGAAAAAAAATTTACGAAGGTAAAGCTAAAATTCTTTACGAAGGTCCTGAACGAAACACCTTGGTTCAGTACTTCAAAGACGACGCGACAGCTTTTAATAATAAAAAAAAAGCAGTCATTGAAGGCAAAGGAGTTCTTAATAATAGAATTTCAGAATTCTTACTAAGTCAATTAAACGAAATTGGAATTGAAACACATTTAATAAAAAAAAAGACTTAACATGAGAGAACAATTAATTAAAAATTGTGAAATTCTGCCAATTGAATTTGTTGTAAGAAATATTGCAGCAGGCACACTTACTACTAGGCTTGGATTAAGTGAAGGAACAATTTTAAAAAGGCCTATCATTGAATACTACTATAAGAATGATGAATTGGGAGATCCTCTTGTTTCTGAAGAACATATAGAAATTAATAACTGGGCTACAAACTTAGAAATTGCTCAAGCAACTGAAACATCATTTAGAATTAATGATTTTTTAATTGGTTTATTTAGAGGTGTAGGAATTAAATTGGTTGATTTCAAATTAGAGTTTGGAAGAGTTTGGAATGGTGATGAAAGTCGAGTAATTTTGGCAGACGAAATAAGTCCCGACACGTGTAGATTGTGGGATTTAAAAGATGAAAAGAAACTAGATAAAGATCGTTTTAGAAAAGGCCTAGGTGGATTGGTAGAAGCATATACTGAAGTTGCCAAACGTCTTGGAATCATGCCAGAAGGATCCAACATCATGGAAATTAAAACAGGAATTTCCAAAACAATTAAATTAAAAAAAGATTAAGTTGAAGTTCGAAGTTTTTGTAACTCTTAAAAAAGAGGTATTAGATCCTCAAGGTAAAGCTGTTGAACATGCTTTAAAAAATATTGGGCTTAATTCAATAAATTCTGTCAGACAAGGAAAATATTTTACAGTTGAAGTAAATGAGCAAGATGAAAAGAAAGCATTAGAAGCAATAAAAACATCCTGTGAAAAACTACTTGCAAATCAAACAATCGAAGATTTTAAATTTAATAAAATTTAATGAAAGCAAATGTCATAGTTTTTCCTGGCTCAAACTGTGACAGAGACGTAAAGGTTGCTTTAGAAAAATTTCAAATCAAAACTACAATGGTATGGCACCAAGAAACAGAATTGCCAAAAGCAGACCTCGTAGTTTTGCCAGGAGGTTTTTCATATGGTGACTATTTAAGATGCGGAAGCATGGCTTCAAAATCAAATATTATGAAAGAAGTAATTAAGCATGCTGAAAAAGGTGGTTACCTAATAGGTATTTGTAATGGTTTTCAAATTTTAACTGAAACTGGACTTCTTCCGGGTGCTCTTTTAAGAAATAAAAAATTAAAATTTATTTGCAAATACGTAAATTTAATTATTAAAAATTCTAATACTCCATTTACAAAAAAATATACTCAAAACAAATTAGTAAAAATTCCAATTGCACATAACGAGGGTAATTACTTTGCAAATGATAACACTCTAGAAGAATTAAAAAATAATGATCAAATTGTTTTTCAATATTGTGATGAAAACATGAAAATCAATGAAGAAAGTAACCCGAATGGGTCATGTTTAAATATAGCTGGAATTATTAATAAAAATAAAAATATACTTGGCATGATGCCTCATCCTGAAAGATGTGTTGAAGGTATTCTAGGTGGCACAGATGGTTCAGGAATTTTTCAATCGATAATGTAATGTCAGAAGTAAATTTAGATTTAGCTATTCAGCACGGGCTTACAGAAAGATGAGTTCAATAAAATTAAAGAACTTATTGGAAAAGAACCAAACTTAACTGAACTTGGAATTTTTTCAGCAATGTGGAATGAACATTGCTCATATAAATCCTCAAGAGTTTGGCTTTCAACTCTTCCAACTAAAAATGAAAGAGTTATTCAAGGTCCAGGAGAAAATGCAGGTGTTGTTGATATTGATGATGGAGATGTAGCAATTTTTAAAATTGAGAGCCACAACCACCCTTCCTATATTGAACCCTATCAAGGTGCCGCCACTGGCGTTGGTGGAATTTTAAGAGATGTTTTTACGATGGGTGCAAGACCAATTGCCAACTTAAACTCTATTAGATTTGGATCAACTGATCATCCAAAAACAAAACATTTATTAAATGGTGTCGTAGCAGGAATTGCTGGCTACGGAAACTGTATAGGTGTGCCAACAGTTGGTGGAGAAGTTGAATTTGATAGCTGTTATGATGGTAACATTTTAGTTAATGCCATGAATATTGGTTTAGCTAAGAAAGATAAGGTTTTTTACTCAATAGCTAGTGGAGTTGGAAATCCAGTAATTTATGTAGGTTCAAAAACTGGAAGAGATGGAATTCATGGAGCATCTATGGCTTCACAGGAGTTTGATTCAGACTCAGAATCAAAAAAACCAACTGTTCAAGTTGGAGATCCTTTTGCAGAAAAGCTATTACTCGAAGCTTGTTTAGAGCTTATGAAAACTGACTCTATCGTATCTATTCAAGATATGGGTGCTGCAGGACTAACTTCATCTTCAATTGAAATGGCTTCTAAAGGAAATATAGGAATTGAATTAAATTTAAACAAAGTTCCATGTAGAGAAACAGGAATGACTCCTTATGAAATGATGCTTTCTGAAAGTCAGGAAAGAATGCTTATTGTTTTAAAAAATGGAAAAGAAAAAGAAGCAGAGAAAATTTTTAAGAAATGGGATTTAGATTTTTCAGTGATTGGACAGTTAACTGATACAAAAAAACTAACATTAAAACATAATGATCAAATAGTTTGTGACCTTCCAATTTCAGCACTAGCAGATGAGGCTCCTAAATACGAAAGAAACTGGATTGAAATTAAAAAGCCTGAGAAAGTTGATTTAGAAAAAAAAATTAAAGATTTAAATCTAGAGCAAATTATAAAACAAATTGTCTCCCACCCTAATCAAGCTAATAAATCATGGGTATGGGAACAGTATGATCATATGGTTATGTGTGACACAGCTCAATTTCCAGGTGGTGATGCTGCTGTTGTGAGAGTTCATAATAGTAATAAAGCAATAGCTGCTTCAGTTGATTGCACTCCAAGATATTGTAACTCGCATCCTTTTACAGGAGGAATGCAAGCAGTTTGTGAAACTTATAGAAATTTATGTTCAGTTGGTGCTGAGCCAATAGCAATTACAAACTGTTTAAACTTTGGAAATCCTGAAAAACCTGAAATCATGGGTCAGTTTGTGGGTGTAATTAAAGGAATGACTGAAGCATGTAAAAGATTAAACTACCCAGTCATATCAGGAAATGTTTCTCTTTATAATGAAACAAACGGAATTGGAATTAATCCTACGCCAACTATTGGAGGAGTTGGTTTAATTAAAGATATTTCAAATATTAAAAACTATAAATTTAAAAATGTAGACAACTTAATTTATGTAATTGGAAAAACAAACGGACATTTAGAACAAAGCATACTTTGTTATGATTTACTGCACCTGAAAAAAGGACCACCTCCTGAAGTTAATTTGGATGATGAATTAAAGAATGGAAAAATAATCCTAGATTTAATTAAAAATAATCAAGTCCAATCAGTGCACGATGTTTCTTCGGGTGGAATAATTTTAGCTATATTAGAAATGTGTATTTCGTCACAATTTGGTGCAAATGTAGTTACGAATAGAAAAGACTTGGAGAGAATAAAATATTTATTTGGAGAAGATCAATCAAGATACATTGTTGAAGTTAATAAATCAGAAAAATTAAACTTTGAGCAAAATCTAAAAAATAAAAAATATTAGCTTTGAGTTAATTGGAAATGTTTCTAAAGATTATTTAACAATAGACAGTGAATTAAAAATTGAAATAAAAGACTTAATTAAACTTAACAAGAACTGGTTTTACGATTACAATAAATAAATGGCAATTAAACAAGAAGAAATTCAAAAATTATTAAGAGAAAGTTTTCCTGATGCTGATATAGAAATTCAAGATTTGGCTGGAGATGACAATCATTATTCTGCTAAAATTAAATCTTCTCAATTCAAAGGTAAAAATCGTGTACAACAACATCAAATGGTTTATAAAGCCCTTAAAGGCAAAATGGGTGCTGAACTTCATGCTTTGGCTTTAACAACAGAGGAAAAATAATGTCAGACATTAATAAAAATTTAGATGAAATTATCAAAAACAACGAAGTAGTTCTTTTTATGAAAGGAACTCCAGAAATGCCTCAATGTGGTTTCTCGATGGCTGTTTCTAATGTTTTAAAACATTTGGGTGTAAATTTTATAGGTATTAATGTTTTAGAAGATGAAGAAATTAGAAATGGAATTAAAGAATACAGTAACTGGCCAACAATACCTCAGCTTTATGTTAAAGAAGAATTTATAGGCGGTTGCGATATTGTTAAGGAAATGTTCGAAAAAAAAGAACTACAAAAATTATTTCGAGATAAAAATATAAAAATAAAAGATTAATTATCTAGAATAGTATTCAACAACTAAATTAGGTTCCATGATCGCAGGATAAGGTATTTCGTCTAATTTAGGAACTCTCGATAGTTTTGCAGACATTTTTTTGTGGTCTGCAACAATATATTCAGGTACGTCTCTCTCTTTAAGTTGTGTTGAAGCTAGAATTAATGGTAGTTGTTTAGATGAGTCTTTTATTTCTACTTCGTCACTTTCTGTCAATTTGTAACTAGAAATATTTACTCTTTTTCCATTTACTTTTACATGTCCGTGATTAATTAATTGTCTAGCTTGAAAAACTGTTGTTGCAAATTTTGCTCTATAAATGACAGCATCTAATCTGCTCTCTAAAATTCCAACCAAATTCTCTCCTGTATTACCTTTTCTTCTATTTGCTTCTTTATAAATATTTCTAAATTGTCTTTCGTTAATATTTCCGTAATAATTTTTTAGTTTTTGTTTTGCTTGAAGCTGAATTTTATAATCTGATGGTTTTGCAGATGCTCGTTGCCCATGTTGACCGGGACCGTAAGCTCTAGAGTTATATGGACTTTTTGGTCTGCCCCAAATATTGGCCCCTAATCTTCTATCAACTTTATGTTTTGACTTTATTCTTTTTGTCATTCTTTAAAATGAGGTGTTATAGATAAGGCGAAATTAATGTCAATTGGTACTTGAGGGTGCATTTTCCTTAAAAAGCTTATAATCAATACTATCTAATAACGCTATAAAAGATGCTTCGATAATGTTTGGTGAAACACCAATAGTAAACCAATTTTTTCCATTTTTGTCTGTACTTTCAATTGAAACTCTAGTTGTTGCATTTGTCCCAGTATTTAAAATTCTTACTTTATAATCAACTAATCTTAAATCTTTCAAATATTCAGAATATTTTCCAACTCTATCTAAATTTGATCTTATAGCCTGATCTAATGCATTTACTGGTCCATTTCCTTTTCCCTCGCAAATAATTTCTTTTCCATCAACTAGCAAATGCGCTTTTGCTAAAGAATTAATTTCTTTATTTTTTGATCTCTTTAATAATCTTAACTTCATAATCAGATATTTGAATATAATCTGGAACTTGACCCATTAATCTTCTAGTTAATAATTCAAAAGATGCATCTGCGCCATCATATGAGTATCCAACAAATTCTCTATCTTTAACTTCATCTAATATCTTCTGAACTTTTGGATCATCTTTATTAATTTTAATATTAAGCCTTTCTAGTTTTGATAGAATATTAGATCTTCCGGCTTGGTCAGAAACAACTATTGCTCTTTCGTTTCCAACTTTTTCAGGATCAATGTGTTCATAAGTTTTTGGATCTTTTTGTACAGCAGAAACATGCAATCCTCCTTTGTGAGCAAAAGCAGAAGCTCCTACATAGGGTGCATGCTTATTCGGCGCTTTATTCAAAATTTCATCAAGCAATCTTGAACAATTAGTTAAACCTGTAAGCTTATCTTCATTAATATCTAAACTAAATTTATCACTTAGTGATTTTTTTAATATTAGTGAAGGGATAATACTTACTAAATTTGCATTTCCACATCTTTCACCAAGACCATTCAATGTACCTTGAATTTGTCTTGCACCTGCTAAAATTGCGTTTAAAGAATTTGCAACAGCATTTCCTGTATCATTGTGTGCATGTATACCAATATGATCATTTGGTATAATTTTAGAAACATCGCTTACAATTTCACCAATCTCATTGGGTAGAGTGCCACCATTAGTGTCGCATAATACTACCCATCTAGCACCACTATCATAAGCAGATTTTATACAACTTAATGCATAATCTTTATTATTTTTATATCCATCAAAAAAATGTTCGGCATCAAACATAAACTCTTTATTATTTTTTATGAAATACTTAGCTGTATCAGAAATATTTTCTAAATTTTCATTATTTGAAATACCTAACGCCTTTTCAACATGAAAATCCCAGGTCTTACCAACAATACAAACAGTGTTAACCTTAGCATTAACAATTGAAGAAATTCCTGGATCATTTTCACAGCTTCTTCCTGGTCTTTTTGTCATTCCAAAAGCAACTAGTTCACTATCTAATTTTGGAGGACTATCAAAAAAACTAGTGTCTGTTGGGTTAGCTCCTGGCCATCCTCCTTCAATAAAATTTACACCTAGAGAAGATAACGCTGATGAAAGTTTAATTTTATCATCTAAACTAAAATCAACCCCTTGGGTTTGGGCACCATCTCTCAATGTGGTGTCAAATATGTAAATCTTTTCTTTACTCATTTATATTCCCAGGTTGTTTTACCTTTTGTGTCTTTAATTAAAACCCCATTTTGATCAAGATGCTCTCTTATTTCGTCTGATGTTTTAAAATCTTTTTGGTCTCTAGCCTGATTTCTTTTTATAATTAGTTTTTCTATTTCATCTTCATCTAATTTTCCTAATTTTTTACTTTTTTCATAAGATTTTTTATCCTCATTAAACAAGCCTAAAATCTTGCATGACGATGACAATTTATTACCAGCATCTTTGTCTCCATTTTTTGCTTTATTATAAAGTTCATGTAGATTTGTGATCATTTGAGGTGTGTTTAGATCATCAAGTAAAAAACCTAAATCTGACAATGATAAATCATTACTTTCATCAAAAAAATCATACCACTTATCTAAAATCTTTTTTGAGCTAGATAAAATTTCATCATTCCAATCAAATGGTTGTGTATAATGAGTGCTTAACATTGCCAGACGAATAACTTGTCCGTTATATTTTTCTTTTAACTCATTTATTGTAATAAAATTTCCTAAAGATTTTGACATCTTTTGCTTAGTTACTGTTACATAACCATTGTGTAACCAAAAATTAGAAAAATATTTTGTTTTATTAGCACAACATGATTGCGCAATTTCGTTTTCATGATGAGGAAAAATTAAATCAAGTCCACCTCCATGAATATCAAAATGTGACCCTAGATATTTTTCTGACATAGCTGAACATTCTAAATGCCATCCAGGTCTACCTTTTCCAAAAGGTGAGTCCCATGATGGCTCTCCATCATCACTTGGTTTCCATAAAACAAAGTCTGCTGGGTTTTTTTTATAATCAGAAACTTCTACTCTTGCACCAGATATTAAATCATCAACTTTTTTATTTGATAATTGGCCATAATTTTTAAATGAGGAAACATTAAAATAAACGTGATCATTTGAAATATACGCAGAATTATTTTTTAATAATTTTTCTACTAAATCAATCATTTCTTTAATATGTTCTGTTGCTTTAGGTTCATTGGTAGGTTGTAAGCAACCTAAATAATTACAATCATCATGAAAATCTTTGGTAACTTTTTGTGTTAATTCATTAATAGAAATATTTTTTTTATTTGAAGCTTCGATAATTTTATCATCAATGTCAGTTATGTTTCTTACATAAGTAACTTTTGATTTATTAAAAAAAGTTTTTAATAATCTAAATAAAACATCAAATACAATTAATGGTCTCGCATTTCCTACATGTGGGTAGTCGTAAACTGTTGGGCCGCAAACATACATTTTAATATGATCCTTATTTATTGGAACAAATTCTTCTTTTTTTCTTGTTAATGTATTTGAAAGTTTAAGCTTAGACATAAATGATTAATAAACAAATTAATCAAATTTACAAACTGGTATTTCTTTCATTTTATGAATATTTTTTTCTCTTATTTCTAAATATTTTTTATAATTTTTCGAATTAGGATTTTGCATAGCTTCTTCTAATTCTTTATAGCTCATGCCTAATTGATCTTCGTCATTTCTACCATCTGCCCATAAACCATCTGTTGGAGCTGCATTTATAATTTTTTCATCAACTCCTAAATAACTTCCCATCTCCCAAACCTGAGTTTTTGAACAATCTGCTATTGGAGATATATCAACACCTCCATCACCATATTTGGTATAAAAACCCACTCCAAAATCCTCAACTTTATTCCCGGTACCAACAACTAAACCGTTATTTGATCCAGCAACCTGATAAAGTGTTGTCATTCTTAATCTTGCTCTAGAGTTGGCAAATGCATGTTCGCTTTTATTTTTTGTGACTGCTTTTTCAAATTCTGAAAAAACACCATCTAAATTAATATTTAAATATTCAGTATTCTGAAATTTTTTTGTAAGCCAATTGCAATGTAATTTGCTCAGATCATCTTGAGATTTTATTTGTTTAATAGGCATTGAAAGCACAAATGTCTTAATTCCTGTCATAGATGAAATAGTACTCACTACTGCAGAGTCTATTCCACCAGAAACTCCTATCACTAAAGAAGTAGCTTTACTGGGCATATTATTAACATAGTTGATAATCCAGTTTTTTATAAACTCTACTCTATCTGATGGCTTCATAACTATTTTTTATATTAATGATTAAAAAAAATCTAATGCGATTATGATGCTTCACGTATACCATTTTTAGAAAAGTTAGCATTTTTTTTAATTTCTTCCGAAATTAAAAATGCCAATTCTAAAGCTTGGTTAGCATTTAATCTTGGATCACAATGAGTATGATATCTGCTAGATAAATCTTTATCAGTAATATTTTGTGCTCCACCTGTACATTCGGTAACATCTTGACCGGTCATCTCAATGTGCAACCCACCTCCGAACGTTCCTTCGTTTTGATGAACTTTAAAGAAATTTTTTACTTCACTTAATACATTATCAAACGGTCTAGTTTTGAAACCTGTTGAAGATTTAATTGTATTTCCGTGCATAGGATCACATGACCAAACAACATTTCTTCCTGATTTTTTAATTTCTTTAATTAATTTTGGAAGATGCTTTGTAACTTGATCAAAACCATATCTCGCAATTAATGTAATACGACCAGCTTCGTTATCTGGATTCAAAACCTCAGTAAGTTTAACTATCTCTTTTGGATCAGATGTTGGTCCACATTTAATACCCAAAGGATTTTTAATTCCTTTGCAGTATTCGACATGAGCACCATCAAGTTGTCTTGTTCTATCTCCAATCCATAAAAAATGAGCAGAAGTATTATGATATTCGCCCGTAGTAGAATCTATTCTTGTCATAGCTTCTTCTACAGGAAGAAGTAAAGCTTCATGGCTTGTGAAAAAATTTACAGTTCTTAATCTTCTGTTATTCTCTGCATTAATTCCACAGGCACCCATGAAAGCTAGTGCATCACTCACCTTTTCAGCAATCTCTTTGTATTTTGATTTAGCTGTATCATTTACAAAAGACATATTCCAAAGATGAACTTTGTTTAAATCTGCAAATCCTCCTTGTGAAAATGCTCTTAATAAATTTAAAGTCGCAGCAGATTGAGAGTATGCCTTTAACAACCTTTCTGGCTGAGGCTCTCTTGCCTCTTTAGTAAATTCTTGTGAATTAATATTGTCACCCAAATAACTAGGCAACTCTTTTCCATCTTGAACTTCTACTGGCGAACTTCTTGGTTTTGAAAATTGACCAGCTATTCTACCAAGTTTAATTACAGGAAGATTAGAAGAAACGGTAAGTATCAATGACATTTGAAGAATAACTTTGAAAAAATCTCTAATGTTATTAGGGTGAAACTCTAAAAAACTTTCAGCACAATCACCACCTTGAAGTAAAAAAGCTTTACCTTGGGACACTTCGCCTAATCTTTGTTTTAAAGTTCTAGACTCTCCAGCAAAAACTAAAGGTGGAAATGAAGAAAGTTCTTTTAAGACACTATTCAACTTTTCCTGATTTTTATAATCAGGTTGATGCTTGACAGGTTTTTTTCTCCAAGAATTTGGCTTCCAATTTTCCATACAACTAATGATATATATCTAAATTTTTATATTTAAAGATTAAATAATACTAATTGCCAATATTCCATAAATTTCTCTAAAAAATCTATTAAAAGAAACTAAATTTCTAAGCAAAATTAAAAGTTTGATAATAAACTTTAAATTTAAACTCTTTAATTTTGATCTAAAATAAATGGCAAAATTGAGGTTTAGATATATTATTAGAAATTTCAAATTGATCTTTTATAATGCCAAATATGAGTGTACAACTAAAGTTTTTTAAAACTTGTAATTTAAATTTTTAATTTTTTTAAAATTTTGAAAAATTTTCAATAAATTTTCAATAGTGTTTTTGATTTCAAAAAATAATTTGATCTTTTTTTAAACAAAAAAAAATAAAAATTTTTTCTTTCATCATTTCAATTTGCTTGATTTAAAAAAAAGAGCTGAATTTCGCCTGAAAAAATAATTTTAGCATTCTGGATTAGTTTTAAAATAATGAAATGAAATTATGCAAAATTCTTCTTTCGAACCGTTTAAATTTTGAGATCCTCCTAAAATTAATATTATGAGTCAATATTTTTAGGTTTTTTTTTTAATAAAATTTTTTTTCAAAAAATGATAATTTAAAAAATTACCAACTGGAAAAATAAAAAAAAAAAAAAAAAAAATAAAAAAAATAAAATATTTTTTTTAATTTCTTAAAGAAAAAAGAAAATAACAATATAATAATTATAAAATTAACTGGTAAAATAAATGGTGTTAAAAATTTTGATAAAAATAAAGTAAAAAATTATTCTACTGTTACAGATTTTGCTAAATTTCTTGGTTTATCAATATCATAACCTAAAAATAGAAGCAGAATGATATGCTAATAATTGCAAAGGTATAGTGATTAAAAAAAGGAAAAAGATCATGTTCAATATTTTCTACTTCAATTTTTTTCCATAAATTTTCTGAAGTTATCTCATCTGAACTTTTATTAGAAATAAGTAAAACTTTTCCTCCTCTTGATATCACTTCTTGCATATTAGAAACTGTTTTTTTATAAAATTCATCTCTTGGAGCCAAAACAACAACAGGCATTCCATTTTCAATTAAAGCAAGTGGTCCATGCTTCATTTCTCCTGCAGGATAACCTTCGGCATGAACATAGGCTAACTCTTTAAGTTTTAATGCTCCTTCCATTGCAATTGGAAAAGAAAATCCTCTACCTAAAAACATAGAACCTTTTGCTTTTGCAAAATCTTTTGAAGCGCTCTCTATGTCACTTTCAACTTCTAAAGTTTTTTTAATTAAATTTGGTAAATTCAATAAATTTGAAACTTTACTTTTATAAATATCATTTGAAATAGATTTTGTTAAATGTCCAAGTTTTAATATAAGCATATACAAAACTAACATTTGACCTAAAAAAGCTTTAGTGGATGCAACACCAATTTCTTGACCACAATGAATTGGTAAAACAAAATCAGAAGATCTTGCAATAGAACTTTCAACGATAATTACAATAGAACAAGTTTTAACGTTATTTTTTTTGCAAAGGTCTAATGCTGCAAATGTATCAGCTGTCTCGCCAGATTGTGAAACAAAAATATAAAGTTGAGAGTTATTAAATCTGTTTTTTCTATATCTAAACTCAGATGCTATATCTGTCTCTACTTCAAAGTTTGTAAGTTCTTCAATCCAGTATTTTGCCAATAAACAAGAATGATAAGCAGTCCCACATCCAATTAATTTAATACTTTTAATTTCATCAGTTTTAAAAGGGAAATTGTATAAATTAATATCTTTATTAATCTTATCGATATATTCCTTTAAACAAGCTTTAATTGTTTGTGGTTGATCAAAAATTTCTTTAGACATAAAGTGTTTAAAATTACCTTTGTCATAATTTTCTTCTCTTTCAGAAACTTCTAAAATCTCTTTATTAATTTTATTTCCTTCAGAGTTAAAAAATTCAACTGTATCTTTGTGAATTATGCAAAATTCATTATCATCCAAATAAGTAACTTTGTTTGTCATCGATTTTAAAGCATAAGAATCTGATCCTAAATAATTCTCATTTGGCCCGTATCCTACTGCAAGCGGTGAGCCTCTTCTAGCTCCTACAATAATATCGGGAAAATTCTTAAAAATTATTCCAAGAGCAAAACTGCCATGAAGTCTATTAAGCATTTTAATTATCGCTGTTTTCAAGTCATTTTTCTTTAGATACTCAGTAATTAAATGCGTAATAACCTCAGTATCTGTCTGTGATTTAAAATGATGACCTAATCTAGTTAAGTGTTTTTTTAATAAAGTAGAATTTTCTATAATTCCATTGTGAACCACAGAAACAGTTTCTGAAGAATGTGGATGGGCGTTAATCTCGCTTGGGATACCATGAGTAGCCCATCTGACATGCCCTATGCCAATTGGACCATCAATTTTACTTTTAATTACCAATTTTTCTAAACTATCAACACGACCTTCACACTTGGCTTCATTAATAAACCCGTTCGTTAGGGTTGCTATGCCAGCGGAGTCGTATCCTCTATATTCAAGTTTCTTTAATGAATTTAAAATTACATTCGAAACTGGCCTGGCACTATTAATTCCTACAATTCCACACATTTATTTTACTCTTCTCTTTAAATTTTTTTGTTCAGATCTTGTAATCGCAATTTGATTGTCACCTACATTTTTACTGATAGTAGAGCCTGCTCCTACTAAAGATTTTTTTCCAATACGAACTGGAGCAACTAAAGAACTATTTGAACCTATAAATGCTGAATCTTGAATAATGGTTTTAAATTTATTTTTTCCATCATAGTTGCAAGTAATAGTACCTGCTCCAACATTTACATTTTTACCAATATTGGCATCGCCGATGTATGTTAAATGATTTACCTTTGATGATTTACCAACTTTTGATTTTTTAATTTCTACAAAATTTCCAATTTTTGAATTGTCTTCTAATATCGTTCCTGGTCTAATTCTTGCAAAAGGTCCTATTTCAACTCCATTGTTTATTGTTGCTTCTTCGATATGACTAAAAGATTTAATAACAACATTATTACCAATCTTAACTTTTTTTCCAAAAACAACATAAGGTTCAATTTTTACATTTTTTCCTATTTTAATATCTCCAGACAAATAAACTGTTTCTGGATCTAAAAATTTTACACCTTGTTTTATAAATTTTTTTCTAAGTCTATTTTGCATAATCGTTTCTGCTTCTATTAATTCGATTTGGTCGTTAACACCAACTGCATTTTTCTCATCGTGAGCTAAAACTAAGTTAATTTTGTGTCCATGATTTTTGCAAATTTTGACAATATCGGTCAAATAATACTCTTTTTTTGAATTATTGTTATTGATCAATCTAATCAGGCTCAAAGCCTTATAATCAAAAGCCATTATACCAGAATTGCAAGTTTTGATTTTTCTTTGGCTGGGATTTGCTTCTTTATACTCTACAATCTCATCTACCTTATTTTTTTTATGAATGATAATTCCGTAAGAATTATTATTTTCTTTATTCAAAACCCAAAAGAACTAAATTATTTTTGCTAATTTTTGACTTCAGTGATTTTAAATCAAGTATATCCAATAATGGATTGTCCCCATACAAAACCAAAAGCTTTTCATTCTTTTTAATTTTAACTTTGTTTAAAAACACTTTTACAGCATGTCCTGTTCCAAGTTGTGGTTCTTGAATTAAAAAATTTTCTTTAGGAAATAATTTTTTAATATAATTCATTTTTTTATTAATAAGTATGTGAACTTTTTTTGGCTTAATTAATTTAGATTGATCTATTACATGCTGTAGCATAGATTTATTATTTAACTCATGAAGAACCTTTGGAATATTTGAATTCATTCTAGTGCCTTTGCCAGCAGCTAAAATCAAAATATGAAGATTGTTTGCCATCTCGAAACGTTTACTATACTAATATCAATCAAGATTAATTCACAAATTATTACTTTTTAATATCGATGAAAAATTGCCTTGTATTTGATTTAGATGGAACTTTAGTTGATACCGCTCCTGATCTAATGATGGCTCATAATTATGTAATGAAAAAATATGGTTATGATGAAAAACCATTAGAAGATATCAGATACTTAGCAGGACGTGGGGCTGCTCAGATGCTTATTAGATCCATAGATTCACAAGGAAGACTTATAAAAAAAAATCCGATTGATCCAAAAACTCACCAAGAAATGACAAATGACTTTATTCAATATTATAGAGAAAATATTGATGGACACTCTAAAATAAGAAAAAATGTTATTTCTCTTTTAGAATGGTGCAGACAAAAAGATATTTTATGTGCAGTATGCACAAACAAAAGAGAAGATCTTGCAGTTAAACTTTTAAAAAAATTAGATATCAATAAATACTTTGATTTTGTTGCTGGTGCTGACACTTTCGAATACAGAAAACCAGACCCAAGACATTTAACAAATATTTTAGAAATTCTTGATATTGATAAAAAAAATTCAATTATGCTTGGAGACTCTGAGACTGATGCTAATACAGCAAAAGCTGCTAATGTATATTTTATTTTAATATCAGATGGTTACACTGAGCAAAATGTGAATAACATTCATCATGACAAGCTTATTGATGAGTTTGAACCCGTAAAAGAAATAGCTAAAAACTATTTAAAAATAGATTAGTTTTGAATTTAAATAAAATTATAATATAAGCCGCTAATGCATTTTGTAAAAAAACAACCTGCCGAAAAAAAAGCTGATTTTGCAAAACAATTAAAAAGTGGAAAGCTATTAAGATTTCCTGGCGCTTATAATCCGTTAGTAGCAAAACTTATTGAACAAATTGGATACGATGGTGTTTATGTCTCTGGTGGTGTTATGGCAAATGATTTGGGATTTCCAGACATTGGTCTTACAACAATGAATGATGTTGCAAATCGTTCACATCAAATTGCAAGAGTTACAAATCTTCCAACTATTATTGATATCGATACAGGTTTTGGTGAAGCAATGAATGTTTCTAGAACTATACAAACTATTGAAACCTTAGGTATTTCTGGCTGTCATTTAGAAGACCAAACAAACCCTAAAAGATGTGGTCATCTAGATAATAAAGAACTCGTTCCTACAACTGAAATGGTCAAAAAAATTAAAGCAGCTGTTGATGCCAGAGTAGATAAAAACTTTCTAATTATAGCAAGAACTGATGCAAATGCGGTTGAAGGTTTAGATAAAACAATTGCTAGATGCAAAGCTTATGTTGATGCTGGTGCTGATATGATTTTTCCAGAAGCTATGAAAGATGAAAAAGAATTTGAGAGAATGAGAAAAGAATTAAAATGTTATCTTCTTGCAAATATGACTGAGTTTGGAAAGTCAAAACTTTTAACAAAAGAAGAATTAGAAAATCTTGGATATAACCTTGTGATTTATCCAGTTACAACACAAAGACTAGCGATGAAAAATGTTGAAGATGGGTTAAGACAAATTTTTGAAGAAGGTCATCAAAATAACGTGATAGATAAAATGCAAACTAGAAAAAGACTTTATGAATTAGTTGATTATGAAAAATACGGAGAATTTGATCAGTCAATATTTAATTTTTCACAAAAAGGACATGAATAATAATGAGTGATGAAATTAAAAAAGGTTTAATAGGTGTAATTTCTGATGAAACAAAAGTTTCTGAAGTTATGCCAGAAATCAACTCTTTAACTTATAGAGGTTATGCCGTTCAAGATTTGTGTGAAAAATGTAAATTTGAAGAAGTAGCTTATCTAATCTTACATGATGATTTGCCCAATAAAGATCAATTAAAAAATTTGAAGAAGAAGAAAGAAGTAATAGAAAAATTTCAGATAGTCTTAAAAATATAATCAAAAACTATCCAAAAAATGCACATCCAATGGATATGACAAGAACATCTGTTAGTCATATGGGTTTAGAAGATCCAGATACTGCTGATAATTCCAAAGAAGCAAATATGAGAAAATCTATGAGACTTTTGGCTAAAATTGCAACTGCAGTAGCAGCTAATTTTAGAAGTAGAAAAGGTCAAGAAATTATTGAACCAGATTCAAATTTGGGTTTTTCCGAAAATTTCTTTAATATGTGTTTTGGTAAAGTTCCAAGTCCAGAAGTTGTAAAAGCATTTGATGTTTCGATGACTTTATACGCAGAACATAGTTTTAATGCTTCAACATTTACTTCAAGAGTAATCACAAGCAGCTTATCCGATATGCATGGAGCAATAACTGGAGCGATTGCAAGTTTAAAAGGCCCTTTGCATGGTGGTGCTAATGAAGCTGTAGCTCATATGTTAAATGAAGTTGGTTCGCCAGATAAAGCAGAGCAATACATTTTAAATAAAATAAAAAATAAAGAACTAATTATGGGATTTGGTCATAGAGTTTATAGAAATGGAGACTCGAGAGTTCCATCTATGACAAAATATTATCACAAAACAGCAGATTATTATAAAAACAAAGAATTACCTGAAATTTCAAGAATACTAGAAGAAACAATGATGAGAGAAAAAAATATTAAACCAAATTTAGATTTTCCAGCTGGTCCGGCCTATTATTTAATGGGCTTTGATATTGACTTCTTTACACCAATTTTTATTGTTTCTAGAATAACTGGTTGGACTGCGCACGTTATGGAGCAATTTGAAAATAACAAGTTAATTAGACCACTTTCAAAGTATACAGGATCTCCTCATAGAGATATTAAAAGATAATTCTAAAAATTTATTTTTTATTTTCGTTAAAAAAATCTACAGTCCTTTTTATCGCATTTTTCCAAACTTCTTTATTGTAACCTACTCCACCTTGATATTTAGTTGACTCCCAGGCATGTCCACCATCATCATAATAATGAACTTTTACTGCAGAACATTTTTTTTAGCTTCAGAAATTTGAGGTTTTGCAAATTCAAGTTTTTGAACCTTGTCTTTTTTGGATGTAAGACTAATAATGGATTGCAATCTTTTTTAACATATTTAACTGGATAACCATTTAAGCCGCCTTTAAAATTCCATACTCCATAATGACTTGATGCAGCGTTAACTTGTTTAGAACCAGCTAAGGTATGTTGCCCGGTAACCTCCATTTGAAAAACCAACTGCAAAAATATTTTTTGAGTCAACTTTTGGGTCTTTTTTAACTAGCTCAACAATCTCTGAAAGTTCTTTTTCAATAGGCTTCCTAAAAGTCGTCCATGTTTTTTTTCGAGTTTTGGGAGTAATCCCATGACGTTTAAAAAAATTTGGACCATATATTACAAATCCAGCATCTAAATAATCTTTTCCAATATAATTCATTATATAATTTGATTTAAAACCGCCACTGCTATGAAGAAGTATTACAGCTGGAAATGGACCATCGCCTTTAGGATATTTTTTTTCGTGATAAATAGGCTCTGCAAAACAATTAATTGTTAAAAAAAAGAATAATGCAATTAAAGCTCTCATAATTATGAAATTATCAAACCTATTAGTTTGTCAATATATGAGCAAATCGATTAAATTTATTATTAATCTTTAAATTTTTATTTTTACAGTAGTCTTGAATAGCCGAAACTTCTTTAATTTCAAACTTATCACAATAATCATCGCATAAAATATGTGAACCTTTTGGCAGTCTTTTTAATAAAATAGATAAATCACTAGTTACTGTTTCATAACTATGGCCACCGTCTAAAAATACAAAATTAACATTTTCTAGAGGAACGTTATTTAGGGTTTCTTTTGTGTCACCTTTTATAAGGTTAATATTATTTGAAAATTTACTTAAAAATTTTGAAACACTTTCAATTGAATTTAAATTTTCTTTTAAAATATAATTATAATAAATTTTTTTTAACGGATTTGAAAAGTTTTGATTTTTCAAAAAAAAAGGTTCGATCTCATCTTTGCTTCCTTTTTTTTCTGAACCAAAAAGATCTAATCCATAATATGAAAAGTTATCTTTGTTTTTTAAAAATAATAGTTCACAAATATTTCTAGCTGTAACACCACAAAAGACACCAATTTCTAAAACATTTTTTGGATTAATTTCTTCTAAAAAAGAAAGAAACTGGTCACCAAAAGGTTTTTTAAGACCAGTTTTTCTCCAATAATTTTTATATTTCACTTAAATTTATTTTGTGAAGTCAAAAGCTTCGACCCAAGAACCTTTGGTTGATGCTTTAGAATATTCTGTAGCTCTTCCTTCAAAGAAGTTCATGTGCTCAACTCCATTAAGCATGGTATCTAACCATTCTAACGGATTTTCTTTAACATCATAAATCTCATCCATTTTAAGTTGAGCTAACCTTCTGTTTGCAATCCAACGAATATAATCTTTAACTTGTTGTGCTGTTAAACCTTCGATTGGTCCCATTTCAAATGCAAGATCAATAAAAGCATCTTCATGCTCGACAATTGTTTTACAAGCATCTGTAATTTTTTTTTAATGATGCATCTAATAATCCTGGGTTTTCATCACAGAAAGTATTAAAAATTTTAATCATTGAATTACAATGCAAAGTTTCATCTCTTACAGACCAAGTAACAATTTGGCCCATACCTTTCATTTTATTAAATCTTGGGAAGTTTAATAAAATTGCAAAACTTGCAAACAACTGAAGTCCTTCAGTAAACGCAGAAAATACAGCAACAGTTTTTGCTATTTCTCTTTTGTTGTTTACATTAAAGTTCTGCATGTAATCATACTTATCTTTCATTTCTTTGTACTTTAAGAATGCAGAGTACTCTGTCTCAGGCATTCCAATTGTATCAAGTAAATGGGAATAAGCTGCAACGTGGATTGTCTCCATTGATGCAAAGGCTGTCATCATCATTAAAACTTCTGTTGGTTTAAACACTGTTGTGTAATGTCTTAAATAACAATTATTAACCTCAACATCTGCTTGAGTAAAAAATCTAAAAATTTGAGTTAAAAGATTTTTTTCATGCGGAGTTAATTTCTTTTGCCAATCTCTAACATCTTCTGCCAAAGGAACTTCCTCGGGTAACCAATGAATTCTTTGTTGAGTTAACCAAGCATCATAACACCACGGATATCTAAATGGTTTATAAACTGGGTTTTCTTTTAATAATCCTTCATTATCACAATATCCTTTGTAATAACCTGATTGCTGCTCCTGCTTAGGTGCTACTGACATGATAAACACTCCTCATAATCTGTTGTTTTTTGATTTTCGTTATTATTCTTTTGCTTTTTAGTTTGTGCAAAACTTGTATTAACAACTTCAGCTCTTTGAATTGATTTAGATCTGCAATAATAAAGGCTTTTTAGTCCTTTTTTCCATGCTTGGTAATGAATTTGGTGAAGATCTTTTTTATGAATATCTGCTGGAATAAATACGTTTAGTGACTGTGCTTGCGAAATATAAGGTGTTCTATCTGCAGAATGATCAATCAACCATCTTTGATCAATTTCAAATGCAGTTTTAAAAACATCTTTTTCATCTTGAGTTAAAAAATCTAAATGCTCAATTGAACCTTGGTTTGTTGTAATTGAAGACCAAATTTCGTTTGTATCTTGATTATATTTTTGAAGAATTTTTTTTAAATATTTATTTCTCACATTAAATGAACCTGATAAAGTTTTGTGAGTATAACTATTTGCAGCTACCGGTTCAATTCCAGGAGATGCTCCTCCACAAATGATTGAAATTGAAGCAGTTGGCGCAATCGCAGTCTTGTTAGAAAATCTTTCATTAATTCCGTATTCAGCAGCATCAGGACATGGTCCTCTTTCTTCTGCTAACTTTTTTGAAGCTTCGTTAACATCTGCGTCTATCTGTTGGAATATTTTTTTATTCCAAACTTTTGCCATTACCGATTCAATTGGAATCATATGTCGTTGTAAATAAGAATGAAAGCCCATAATCCCAAGACCAACACTTCTTTCTCGCATTGCTGAATACTTTGCGTCCTTAAAAGAATCTGGAGCGCGGTTAATAAAGTCATCTAAAACATTATCTAAAAATCTCATGATGTCTTCAATAAATCCTGGCTCATCTTTCCACTCGTCATAATTTTCTACATTAAGAGATGAAAGGCAACATACTGCTGTTCTGTCTTTTCCGTATTTATCAATTCCAGTTGGTAATGTAATTTCACTACAAAGATTTGATGTCTTAACTGTTAAACCTGCAAGCTTATGATGTTGAGGTATCATTCTATTAACCGTATCAATGAATACGATATAAGGTTCACCAGTTTCTACTCTTGCAGTTAATAATCTAATCCATAAATTTCTTGCTTTAATTTTAGCTTGAACAGTTCCATCGTATGGACTTTTTAAAGCCCAGTCGTCATCTGTTTCAACTGCTCTCATAAATGCATCAGTTACAAGAACACCATGATGTAAATTTAAAGCCCTTCTGTTTGGATCGCCACCTGTGGGTCTTCTCATTTCAATAAATTCTTCAATTTCAGGATGGTCAATTGGAAGATAGCAAGCTGCAGATCCTCTTCTTAATGAACCTTGACTAATAGCAAGTGTTAAAGAATCCATCACTTTAATAAATGGAATAATTCCAGAAGTTTTTCCAACACGTCCAACTTTCTCTCCAATAGATCTTAAGTTACCCCAATAACTTCCAATTCCTCCACCTTTTGCAGCAAGCCAAACATTTTCGCTCCACAAACCTACAATTCCTTCTAATGAATCATCCGCTTCATTTAAAAAACATGAAATTGGCAAACCTCTTGTGGTTCCAGCATTTGATAAAACTGGTGTTGCCGGCATAAACCAAAGTTTAGAAATATAATTGTATAATCTTTGAGCATGCAAATTATCATCTGCATATGTTGCTGCTACTCTTGCAAACAAATCCTGGTAAGACTCATTTTCATTTAAATATCTGTCAGTTAAAGTTGCTTTTCCAAAGTCAGTTAGGTTTGAATCTCTCGATCTATCAATCTTAATTGTGATTCCTTCTTCGTTTTGAAATAATTCAGTCTCATTAGTGAGGCTAAAAAGGTCAGGTCGTTTGATATCCTGCTCAATTATTGATGATTTTTCTATAATTTTAGCTTTGTTTTCTTCCAAAGCATTCTTAATTGCCAGAGCTATATTGTCTTGCATTCCCCCACCTTTTTAGTGCTTTTTTTGTAATAACAACTATATGTTGTGTGTACTAATGCTGAATATACTATTAGTATTACCCAAGCAATAGAACATATTATGAACATAATAAAAAATCAATCAAAAAAATAAGGCCTGTTAATTATAAGCTTTCACATTCACGGCTAATTAATTATGAAATCGATATGACTGATTCTGATATCCACATTAACCACAATGGCTTTAGAGAATATGATGCTAGATGGCTCTATCCAAAAGATATCAATTTGAATGGAATTAAGAATTTGGGTCAAGGATTAGGCTCACAAATTGTTACAGAAACCAAAAAACAAAACCCAAGAGTAGTTGTTGGTTATGACTACAGATCTTATAGCGAAGAAATTAAAAATGCGTTGGTTGAAGGATTAATAAACGCAGGATGTCACGTGGAAGATTTGGGTTTGTCTTTGTCCCCCTATGGCGTACTTTGCTCAATTTGAATTAAATGCAGATGGTGTTGCAATGGTAACAGCAAGTCATAATGAAAATGGTTGGACAGGTGTAAAAATGGGAATTGAAAAAGGATTAACTCATGCACCAGAAGAAATGAAAGAATTAAAAGATATTGTTTTAAATAAAAAATTTCAAAATAATAAAGGAAATTATAAAAAAATTGAAAATTTTATAGATATTTATAAATCAAATCTAATTAATAAAAATAAAATAAATAAAAAAATAAAAGCTGTTGTTGCTTGTGGTAATGGCACAGCTGGAATTTTTGCTCCAGATATTTTGAGAGGTATTGGGTGTGAAGTCATAGAAATGGATTGTAATCTTGATTTTACTTTTCCAAAATATAATCCTAATCCAGAAGATCTAGAAATGCTTCATGCTATTTCAAAAACGGTTAAAGAAAATAATGCAGATGTAGGCTTTGGCTTTGATGGTGATGGAGACCGAGTTGGGGTGATTGATAATAATGGTGAAGAAATTTTTTCTGATAAAATAGGACTTTTGATTGCAAGAAATTTAGCTCCTCAATATCCAAATTCAAAATTTGTAATAGACGTTAAGTCAACTGGTCTCTTTTCTAATGATAAAATTTTAAAACAAAATAATTGTGAAACTATTTTATGGAAAACAGGACATTCGCACATTAAAAGAAAAGTAAATAAAGAGAAAGCTTTAGCTGGATTTGAAAAAAGTGGACACTTCTTTTTTAATCAACCATTAGGTTTAGGTTATGATGATGGAATTAATTCTGCAATTCAAGTTTGTCACTTGCTAAATAATCAAACAAAAAAAATGAGTGATATAATAAAAGAACTTCCTACAACTTATCAAACACCAACCATGGCACCTTTCTGTAAAGATGAAGAAAAATATCAAGTCGTAAATGATTTAGTAAAACAATTTCAAAAATTTAAAGATGAAAAAGTTAAAATTGATGGAGAAGAAATAAAAGATATTTTAACAGTTAACGGTGTAAGATTCTCATTATCAGATGGATCGTGGGGTTTAATTCGTGCATCATCAAACAAACCTTCTTTAGTGGTTGTAACTGAAAGTCCAACGTCTGATAAAAGAAAAAAAGCTATTTTTGATTTTATTGATAAAAACCTTCAGGCAACTGGAAAAATTGGTGAGTACGACCAAAAAATTTAGTTAAATTATTTTTCTTAATTTAAGTAAAATTTTTTCTAATTCTCTTTTATTATAAGGCTTAGGTTTTGTTACCCAAACAGAAAGTGGCCAAGTCGGATCTTTTTTATGTCTTGGAATAACATGAATGTGTAATTGTGGAATAATATTACCAACTTTTTCAACATTTAAATTATTACACTTAAAATTTTTTTTCATTATTTTACTACAATGCTGAATTTCATTTAGTAATTGAATTTGATCTTTTTGTTTTAAATCGAGTATTTGTTTTACGTTATTTTTTCTAGGCAAAAGCATAATCCATGGAAATTTAGAATTATTATGAAGCCTTACCTGGCATAGCTTTAAATCTTTAACATAAAAGCTAGTACCGTTAAATTTCCTATGTAATTTAAACATTATTGAACAATGCCTTTGTCTCTAAAGCTCTTAATTTGTTCATTATTATAACCAAACATTTTTAAAATCTCATCTGTATGCTGTCCAAAATTTGGTGCTCCTTTTGTATTATCAGCGTTAGTATCTGAAAATTTAATTGGCATACCTACAGCTTTTGATTTTCCAGCTTTTTTATTATCAACCTCTATAACCATTTTTCTATCAATAGTATGTGGATCTTTATGCATCTCAAGTATTGAATTAATAGGTCCACAAGGAAGGCCTTTTGAGTCAAAAATTTTAATCCATTCTGAAGACGTTTTCTTTTCAATTTCACTTTGCAAAATTGGAACAAGTTTATCTAAATTTTTAATACTGTTTTTATTATCACTAAATCTTTGATCTTCTTGAAGATCATTTCTGTTAATTGCATTTAATAAATTCATCCAATTATTTTGATTTGATGCTCCAATGGTTATCCAATTATCTTTTGTTTTAAAAGCTTGATACGGAGCTGTTAGAGGATGAGCTGATCCTAAAGGTCCTGGCGAAACTCCTGTAGCGCCAGCAATTGCTGATTGCCAATAAGTATGAACAATTCCAGCTTCAAACAAAGATGTATCAACTCTTTGTCCTTTTCCAGTTTTGTTTCTGTTTACTAATGCTGCCAAAACTCCAGTTGCTCCTAAAATTCCTGCCGTAATATCTGTTAAAGGTGCACCAACTTTCATCGGAGGTTTTTCTTTACTTTCACCTGTAATACTCATTAACCCTGTCATACCTTGTGCGACTAAATCAAAACCACCTTTGTCAGCATAAGGTCCTGTTCTTCCATAACCAGAAATTTCACATAGAATTATTTTTGAATTAATTTTTTTAAGTTCCTCATATCCAATTCCTAATTTTTCTAATGTACCTTTTCTGAAATTTTCAATTACTACATCTGAGTCTTTGACCATAGTTTTAAAAATTTCAATTCCTTCTTTTTCTTTTAAATTTAAAGCTAAACCTTTTTTATTTCGGTTCATCATCATAAAGGCAGCTGACTCACCTTTAATATCTGGAGGTAGAAATTTTCTTGTATCATCCCCTCCTGGAATTTTTTCAATTTTTATAACTTCTGCACCTAGATCAGCAAGCAATAAACCGCACGTTGGTCCAGCCATAATTTGCGATAATTCTAAAACTCGAATACCTTGAATAGGTCCTGGCATTTATTTATTTTTAAATTTAGGTTTTGTTTTTGATAGAAATGATTTGTAACCAATTTGAAAATCTTCAGTATCGTAACACTTATATCCCTTATTATTTAATGCGCTTGTAACTTTACCGGTTTTAATAATTTCTTTTGCAAATTCTTTGTGCCATCTAGCAACTTTAGGAGCTCCATCACAAATTAATTCAGCAGTTTTATAAGTCTCTTCTTCAACTTTTGAGTCTTCAACTACTCTATTCACTAAATTTTTTTCATAAGCTTCCTGTGCATTCATTATTTTGCCTTCTAATAATATTTCCATTGCAATTGAATAAGTGGTTACATTTAATAAAGCTTCCAACTCTTTAGCAGCCATTGTTAAACCTAATCTTTTAATAGGAACGCCAAATCTTGAACTTTGGCCACAAATTCTAAGATCGCAACAAGCTGCAATTTCCATACCGCCTCCAACACAAATACCTTCTATTAATGCTACTGTTGGGATTGGACAGTCTTGAATAGCTCTTAAAGTTCCATGTAAATAAACACCATAAGCTTTGGCTAATTTACTATTCGATCTTTCTTTTTCAAATTCTCCAATATCATTTCCTGGGGAGAAAGATTTGCCGCCTGCTCCTCTAATAATAATACATCTAAGATTTTTATCTTTTGATAATTTTTTAAAAGTTGTTCCAAGCTCTTTCCACATTGGTTTTGTAAGAGCATTCAGTTTATCAGGTCTGTTTAAAGTAACCTCGATTGTGAAATCACTAATTTTTTTTACTAAAATTAGGTTGCTCATGATCGATAGAAATAATCAACTAGTGTCATTGGTATAGCAGGCACATAAGTGACGAGTAGCAATAATAATAATAAAACACCAATAAACATAATATTTGCCCTAGTTACTTCCCAAATATCAGCTTTTGCTACTGAACATGCAGTCACCAAAACACTAGCCACTGGAGGAGTTTGCTGACCGATAGCTAAATTTAAAGTAACAATTATCCCAAAATGCACTGGATCAATTCCAACAGCGTTCACCAAAGGCATAACAATAGGGACGGTTAAAATAATAGCTGCAGCTGAATGCAAGAATAATCCAATAATTAATAAAAAAACGTTCAAAATCATTAAAACTAAATATTTATTATTTGTTAAACCAATAATTGACTGAGCTACCTTTTGAGGAATTTGTTCTACAGTTAAAAATTCTCCTAATAAAACAGATGCACCAACTAACAGCATAACAACTGCAGTTTGCGTTGCTCCTTCAGCTGCAGCATTATAAAAACTTTTAAAATCTAACTCTTTATGAATAAAACCAATTAATAGAGCAGCAACAACAGCTAAACCTGCTCCTTCTGTTGCGGTTACAACACCTCCAAAAATTCCACCTAATATTATTAAAGGTAAAGTAAATGCTAAAGCAGCTTCTTTCGCTGTCTTTTTTAAATTTTTAAAATCAAATGCCTCTTCAACTGGAAGATCTTTTTTTCTTGCATAGACATATGCAGCAAACATCATCATGAACCCACCTAGAATTCCAGGAATAATGCCGGCTACAAATAATTGAACAACTGAACTTTGCGCCATTACAGCATATAAAATCATGGGTATAGATGGTAGTATAATAATAGCTAGAGAAGCTGATGAAGATGTAACTGCAGCTGAAAAAGGTCCTGGGTACCCTTTCTTTTTCATCGCAGGTATTAAAATTGATCCAAGAGCAGCAACATCTGCAACTGCAGAACCTGAAATTTCAGCAAAAAACATTGATACAGCAATGTTAATCATTGCCAATCCACCTTTAACAAATCCTACCAAAGCTGATGCGAATGCTATTAATCTTCTAGATATTCCAGCAGTATTCATAATTGATCCTGCTAAAATAAATAGTGGAATTGCAATTAACGGAAATTTCATTGTTCCATCATAAAGAACAATTGCAGTATCAATTAAAAATGATGGTCCCTGATTGACTACCATCGCAACAACTGTTGTAATCGCAATACCTATAGCAATAGGAACGTTAATACTTAATAAGAATAATAAAATTGAGAACATAATAAGCAACATCATAATCTTACTTCTTTTCCTCCATTATTCTTCTCCTCCTACAATTTTTCCTTCCATCATTTGCTGATAACTATCTTTAAAATTTAAAGATTCTGAAATAATAAAAAGGATTGATGCTATTGGAATTACAGATTGCACAAAAGGTTGAGGAACCCACTCTATCGTTGTTAAAGTTTCACCTTGTATAAGATACATCACTTTAAAACCATAAAAAGTTAACATTGCAAAGAATGCATAAACAAAAAATTTTGAAATAAAAAATAAGATTTTTCTAATCCCTAAAGGAAAAGATTTTAAAATACTTGGGACACTAATATGTCCTCCTTTTAAAGCAGCATAGGCTGAACCATAATAAGTCAGCCAAGCTAATTGTACTGCAGCAACTTCATCATACCAAGCAAGTGCACTTCCAGCCCATCTAAAACTTACTCCCATGATAACTACTGCTGCCAACGCAATCATCATGACAAATAAAATAAATTCTAAAAACTTGTCGTATTTTTTTCTAAAAACTTCGATAGTCATTAAAAAAACCGGCCCTCGTTTAAAGGGCCGGCTCCATTAAATAGTTTACTTAGCTAAACCAGAAACTTTTTTGATTAAAGCATTTCCAGTTGGAACTTCAGAACCGAACTGTTTATAAACAGCGGCACTTCCTTTAACAAATGCACCTCTATCAGCAGTGTTAACTTTAACACCCGCTTTTTTGATTACACCTAATAAAGAAACTTCAAGTTCTGCTGCTCTTTTGTAAACAAAGCTTTTGAGTGTCTTGAGCTGCTTTTTCTACAATTTTACGAACATCCGCAGGAACTTTGTTCCATTGATCCTTGTGTACTACAACATAAGCTGGTGTGTACACGTGATTAGTAATCGAAAGGTATTTTTGTACCTCTTGGAATTTAGCACTAGCAATCTGAGCGTATGGGTTTTCTTGTCCATCCATCGTACCAGTTTTTAATGCTGTAAACACCTCTGAGAAAGCCATTGGAGTTGGGTTTGCTCCATAAGTTTGGAACATCTTAACTCTCCATTTTGACTTAGGAGTTCTAAGTTTAATACCTTTTAAGTCTCCAGGTACATTGATAGGTTTTTTGTTGTTTGTGATTTGTCTAAATCCATTTTCCCAAACAGCTAAAACCTTATAACCAGTTTTCTTCTCTAAATTTTTAAAGATGCCTGGTAAAACTTGTTTCTCAACAGCAGCCATGTGTTTTCTATCTTTGATCATGTAAGGCATATCAAATACACCGAACTCATCATGAACAGATGACATTACTGATGAAGGTAAAGAAAAGTTAACAGTACCCAGTTTTACTTTTTGAAGTAATTGTTTGTCTTTTCCTAATTGAGAAGATCCAAAAGTAGTGATCTTCGCTTTACCGCCTAATCGACTATTTGCTAATTTTGCAAAATGTTCAACTGATTCATGGAATAAAGAGCCAGGTTTACCAACGTGACCAAATTTTAATTCTAATGAAAATGCAGATGAAGTAATGAAAATTACAGATACGATTAAAGCAAGTAGTTTGCTAATTGTTTTCATGTATTTCCCCCTGTTATTTTTGCTGTAATCTACAAAAAAAAACAAGCAAAGGCTATAGCAAAGAAGCTTAAAAAGTGTGAATTATTTTGAGAGAAAATCTAACGCTTTCATGATCCCGCCAGCCTTATATGGAATACCTGATTTCTTTAATCCCATTTCAACACCAGCTAAGGTTCCTGCTAACATTAAATCATTAAAGTCACCCAAGTGACCAATTCTAAAAATCTTACCCTGAACTTTGTTTAATCCAGTTCCAAGTGACATGTTGTATTCATCTAAAATAATCTTTCTTAATGCATCTGCATTATGACCATCGGGCACAAGAACAGCTGTTAATGAACTAGAATATTCTTTTGGATTTTTACAAAGTATTTCTAAGCCCCAACCTTGAACAGCAAGCCTTGTAGCTTCAGCATGTCTATTATGTCTTGCAAAAACATTTTCTAAACCTTCTTCTAGCAACATATTCATTGCTTCATCCAGTCCATAAATAAGATTGGTTGCTGGCGTATACGGAAAGAAACCATTTTTATTATTTTCAAGCATTGGTTTCCAATCCCAGTAAGATTTTGGTAAATTTGATTTTTGATAAGCTTCTAATGCTTTGCTGCTAATTGCATTAAAAGATAATCCTGGAGGCAACAGTAAACCTTTTTGCGATCCACCAACTGTTACATCAACTTTCCACTCTTCATGTCTATAGTCAATTGAAGCCAATGAAGAAATTGTATCTACAAAATAAAGTGCTGGGTGTTTTGCATTATCAATTGCTTTTCTAACTTCTCCAATTCTGCTGGTAACTCCAGTTGATGTTTCGTTATGAACAACGCAAACTGCTTTAATCTCATGATTTTTGTCTTCTTTTAATTTCTTTTCTATAATCTCAGGACTGGCGCCTGTTCTCCAGTCACCTGGTATAAAATCAATATTTAATTTAAATTTTTTTGCAATGTCCCACCATAAAGTTGAAAACTGTCCAGTTTCATACATTAAAATTTTATCACCTTCGGATAAAGTATTAACGATTGCTGCTTCCCAAGCACCTGTTCCAGAACCAGGGTAAATCACAACCGGTTCTGATGTTTTGAAAATTAATTTAATTCTATCTAGAACTCTTTTTGCTAAATCAGCAAAATCTGGTCCTCTATGATCAATGGTTGGGTAATCCATTGCTCGAAGAACTCTATCAGGAACGTTAGTAGGTCCTGGAATTTGTAAAAAGTGTTTACCTGGTTTAAAAGAATTCGATTTAGGCATGCGGTTTTATATGTTAAAGCTATTTTTAAATCAAATATGAAATTTACTAGTTCTCAAATTAATAAAATATCTAAAGAAATTCAAAGTAAAGTTAAAGGTAAAGTCTTATTTGATGACTTTTCTAGAGGCAGGTACAGTACTGACTCTTCATTGTATCAAATAATGCCGTTGGGAGCAGTATTACCAGAAGACCAAAACGATGTTTTGGAGTTAATGGAATATTCACAAAAAAATTCAATACCACTGTTAGCGAGAGGTGGTGGTAGCTCTCAATGTGGTCAGACTGTAGGAGAAAGTATTGTTCTTGATTATTCTAAACATCAAAACAAAATCATAGAATTAAATGTGGAAGAGAAATATGTCTGGGTTCAACCTGGTATCGTTCTAGATCAACTAAATGCTTACTTAAAACCTTATGGTTTATGGTACCCTGTTGATGTTTCGACTAGTAGTAGAGCAACAATAGGTGGAATGACCGGCAATAATAGTTGTGGTTCTAGATCTCTTTATTATGGCAATATGGTTAACAATGTTCTAGCCGTTGAAGCAATTTTGGATGATGGAACAGTTCATACATTTGAAGATATTAATAAAAACTATCTAGAAATTACCAATAACCAAAACCGAAAATACGAAATAATAAAAAAATTTTTAGATATAAAAGAGCACACTAAAGAAGAAATAGATCTTAACTTTCCAATTACTCAAAGGCGCGTGGGTGGATATAATATTGATCTAATTAATCCAGATGGATTTAATACCTCTAATATTTTAGTTGGGTCAGAAGGTACTTTGTCTTTATTTAACAAAGTTAAACTTAAACTTTGGGATATCCCAAAAAGAAAAGTATTAGGAGTTTGTTTCTTTAGAAGCTTTCATGAAGCTATGTCTCTGACAAAAGAAATGGTTAAATTAAAACCAACTACGGTAGAGCTTTTGGATAACAATTTAATTGATCTTGCAAAAGCTATTCCACTTTACGCCGGTGAAATAAAAAAATACATCAAGGGTGATCCTGAGGCTGTTTTAATGGTTGAGTTTATTGATGAAGATTTAAATTTAGCAAAACAAAAACTTAAAGATCTAGAGTCATTGGTACGAACTGATAATAACAAAAATGACTTCACTGCTTATGAAAATCTAGATGATCAAAAAGCTATTTTCGAAATTAGAAAAGCTGGTTTAAATATTTTAATGTCCATGAAAGGTGATAAAAAAGCTGTTGCTTTTATTGAAGATTGCGCTGTCACGCTAGATCATCTAGCTGATTATACAGCTGGCTTAAAAGAAGTATTTAAAAAATACAATACTAGTGGAATGTTTTATGCGCACGCATCTGTTGGAACGCTGCATGTTAGACCCGTTTTAAACATGAAAACCGAACAAGATGTAAAAAACATGAAAGCGATAGCAGAAGAGGCTTTCGCAATGGTTAAAAAATATAAAGGATCACATTCAGGAGAACATGGTGACGGTATTGTAAGATCTGAATTTCACGAAATGATGTTTGGTAAAAAAATTGTAGGAGCTTTCGAACAAATTAAAGATACTTTTGATCCAAAAGGACTTTTGAATCCTGGAAAAATAGTAAGACCTTTTAAATCTGACGATAGAACTTTAATGAGATATAAACCTGATTATAAAACTGAAAATATTTCAACACATTATGATTGGTCTGACTGGGGTCAATTTTCAGATGCAGTAGAGATGTGTAATAATAATGGAGCTTGCAGGAAGTTAGACTCCGGAGTGATGTGCCCTTCTTACAGGGTCACAAAAGAAGAAAAAGATTTAGTTAGAGGTAGAGCAAATACATTGAGATTAGCTTTGTCTAACCAATTACCAAAAGGTTCTTTTGTTTCAAAAGGTATGTATGAAACTATGGAACTTTGCGTTAGCTGTAAAGCCTGTCAGAGAGAATGTCCCATGTCAGTTGATATGGCAAAAATGAAAAGTGAATTTTTAAATCATTATTACAAAAAATTTAACATGAGTATTAAAGATCAAATTATTTCAAATATGCCAAAATTAATCTGGCTGTTAAAAATCACAACTCCTATAGTCAATTTTTTAAGAAAATTACCTATTGCATCAAATATTATTGAACTATTTGGATTTTCTTCAAAAAGATCATTGCCAGTTGTTCAAAATCAAAATTCTTTAAAAGAAATTTATAATTCACAATCTGCATCAAACAAAAAGGTTATCCTATTTGCAGACACATTTAATATTAATTTTGAAAACCAAAACTTAATGTATGCAATTAAAGTTTTAAATAAATTTGGTTTTCAAGCAATTATTCCAAGTTTCCAAAATGACAATTTAGATAGACCGTTGTGTTGCGGAAGAACTTATATTTCATTTGGACAATTAGATAAGGCAAAAGTAGAGCTTCAACGATTCACTGACTATGTTACTGAAAATGGTTATGGTGAATTGCCTGTGGTTGGGATTGAACCATCTTGTTTGTTAACGTTTAATGATGAGTTTAAGTCACTTAAAAATTTAAAAAATAGAGAACAGATTAAAAACAATTTTTATTTATTAGAAGAGTTTATTCTTGAAGAAATTAAAAATGGTAACACTAGTGACAATCTAAGAAGTTTGATAAGAATGTTCTTATACATGGTCATTGTCATCAAAAATCTCAAAATAGAGTTAAAGGACTAACTCAACTACTCGATAAACTTAATATCAAAAACAAACTCATTGATAGTAGCTGTTGTGGAATGGCGGGATCCTTTGGATACAATGCAAAAAATTATGAAATTTCAAAAAAAATGGCACATTTAAGTTTAATACCTACAATCAAAGAATCTTCAAAAGAAGATTATATCGTTGCAAATGGAACAAGCTGCAGACATCAAATTGCAGACTTTTCTGAACGTAAAGCAAAACATGTTTCAGAGTTGCTCTTTAACATCTTTGAAACTGTTAATTAAATTATAAGCCCTGTTCTTCTATAATTTTATTTGCAGACCTAAAGCATTCAACTCCTTGAGGTACACCGCAATATATTGCTATCACATGAACAATGGCTCTTAGTTGTTCTTTAGTAACACCATTTTTTATCGCTCCTCTACAATGAAGTTCCCATTCATGCATTTTTCCAAGCGCACCTATCATTGCTAAATTCATCATAGAACGTGTTTTGGCATCTATGGTTTCATCTCCCCATCCAAAGCCCCAACACCATGCGGTCATGGCTTTTTGAAATGGTAAATTAAAATCATTTGCATTCCCAATTGTTTTTTCCACATACTCCTTTCCAAGAGTTTGCTTTCTTTTTTCTAATCCTACTTCATAAAATTTATCCATAAACATCCTTTCGTTATTTTAATAAAGCAATAAATGATTATAAACAGATAAAATTTAATTGTTATAAAATAAATTAATTTATGTATTCTTTTATAAAAAAGGTTTTTGAAGAAGTTAAAGATATAGCAATCCCTCTATACAAAATCTTAATTCCTTTTGTATTTATTATCAAAATTTTAGAAATATCAGGCATTATTGAAATCGTTTCTAAAATACTAGAACCTTTAATGTCTATAATTGGTTTAACTCCTGAGTTAGGGTTAATTTTTGTAACTGCTTTTTTAATCAATATTTATGCATCTTTAGTTCTTTTTGTTAATTTAATTCCAAACATTGATGTCACTGTAGCTCAAATCACTATTTTGGCTACTATGATGCTAATATGTCATAATCTTCCTATTGAAAGTACAATATCAAGTGCAGCTGGTGTAAATTTTTTTTATACTATTATATTAAGACTTTGTTCAGCTTTTTTAATAGGTCTTATTTTAAAATTTATTTATTTTAATTTTAATTTTCTTAACTATCCTTTCAAAACTTATTTTACAATCCAAGCACCTCCTAACACTTTGCTTTTATGGTTTTTGGATCAGTTTAAAACACTTGCCTACATATTTTTAATCGTAGTTATTATGGCTACTGTTTTAGAATTTCTTAAACTAATAGGTATTGAAAAAATATTTGAAAAATTATTTGTACCGCCCCTAAAACTTTTTGGTATCGAAAAAGAAGCGATGAACATCATAATTGTTGGTATAACAATTGGTTTGCAATTTGGAGGTGGAATTTTAATTAAGGAAGTAAAAAAAGGAGTAATAGATAAAAGAAGTGCTTTTTTATCAATCTCAATGCTTAACTTACTTCATGCATTAATAGAAGATACTATACTAATGGCTTTGGTTGGTGGACATATTTCAGGAATACTGTTTGCTAGAATAATATTCAGTCTCACAATTTGCTTCGTAATATTTAAGATTTATAATTTTTTTGACTCTAATTCAAAGACAAGTACTCGATAAAAGAACGTATCGAGATAACAATTAAAAAGCACCCAAATATTCTACTTAAAAGTTTTTTTTCAATTTTATGAACTAGTCTTGCTCCAATTGGTGCCATTAACATCGTAACAGGTACAAAAACTAAAAAGCCAGGAATGCTTACATATCCAATTGTTAGTGGAGATTTTACTTCATCAAAAAAACTTCCGCTAAAAGACATACTAACAGCACCTACAACCGATATTACAAAACCTATAGCAGCAGATGTTCCAATTGCATTTCTAATGGAATAACCGAACAACCTCATAAAAGGTACTGAAAGTGAACCGCCACCAATACCCAAAGGCACTGAAATAAAGCCAATAAAGCTCCCAATTAAACTTTTGATTTGAAACGGAATATCTCTTGGTTGCTCACCCAATTTTTCCCTAAAAAAAATAAAAAATAAACCAACACAAAAAGCAAAAACCGAAAAAATAAATACAAGTCTAGGTGTTTCTAAATTTGAAGCAAAAATAGTTCCTAATAACACTCCAAAGGCAACAAAAATTCCAAATGATTTAATTAATTTAAAATCCACTGCGTTATATTCCATATGAGTTTTTGTAGACATCACTGATGTTGGAATAATAATTGCAAGTGAGGTGCCTAATGACAAATGCATAATTGTTAAAGGATCAAAATGCAAAACACCAAAGGCATAATACAACGCAGGAACCATAATAATTCCTCCACCAACACCAAGTAATCCAGCCATGAAACCTGAAACAGTAGCTGCAACAGCTAAAACCATAACTAATTTAATTAATTCTTGTAAAGTAATTCCGTCAAACATCTAAATTGTCATTGAAACCTTCTCATTGTTTTGAACAACTTGAAGAATATGTTTTACTTTTTGAAAATCAGAGTCTCGTGCCATCATATTGTCGGATAAATATCTTTTCCACTTCGTAGCACCTTTTTGCCCGTGATATAATCCAACCGTATGTCTCATGATTTGGTTAACCCTTGTACCTTTTTTTACTTCTTCTTCTACATAATTAACCATTCTCTCTACAATCTCTTCTCTTGATAAAACTTCATCATTATTAAAGATATTTTTTTCAATTTCTTTTAAAAAATATGGCGATTGATAAATGGCTCTACCAATCATAATACCATCAACATGTTTTAAATGAGTTTTAGCTTGTGTCGTGTCTGTAATTGCACCATTAATTATAATCTCTAATTCAGGATTAGCTTTTTTAATATCATAAACCATTTGATAGTTTAGCTTTGGAATTTTTAAATTTTCTTTTGGGCTTAAACCTTTAAGAATTGCTTTTCTTGCATGAAGAATAATAGTTTTAACTCCAGTTTTTTTTATTTTTTCTATAAAAGAATTTAAATAATCAAAATCCTCAGTATCATCAAATCCAATTCTTGTTTTAGCTGTGACTGGTAGCTTAGTGTTTTTAACCATACTAAACAAACACTCTGCCACAAGATCAGGTTCTTTAATTAAACAAGCTCCAAACTTATTTTTTTGAACTTTTTTACTAGGACATCCTAAATTAAGATTAATTTCATCATACCCAAAATCTTCTACAATTTTACAACATTCGCCTAAATCATTTGGATTTGAACCGCCTAATTGTAAAGCGACTGGCTTTTCAAATTCATTGAATTCTAAAATTTTTTTTCTATCCCCTTTTATAATAGCTCCTGTAGCAATCATTTCTGAATATAGAAAAATATTTTTACTTATTAATCTTAAAAAATATCTATCGTGGCGATCTGTACAATCCATCATTGGAGCCATGGAGACAGTTCTGTTGAGTTTAGACATATTTTTTTATTTTATCTGAATAAGAAATAATTCCTTTTGTAATAAAATCTTCATGAATTTTCTCAAGCTTATCTAGGTGGTAAGTATAATTAACCATAATTCCAAAAGATTCTTTGTAACCATAATCTGATGCATTTCCATTAATTAAAATATTATGAATACTTGCCCCATTTCCCAGATGAAATCTTGATACTGGATTCAAAGGTTTTTTACTCTTTGTTTTTTCATTGATTAAATAGTGAGCAACTAATCTTTTAATAGCCTTTTTTTCATCTAGCATTTTTGTATCCCCAATTTTCAAATTAGGAGACCTTAAAAAATCTAATTTAGATATGTTGTAATCTTTTAAAATATTTTTAAGTTTTTCTTTATCTAAAGACATAAACCAAGTTGCAAATCCTGGTAAAGGTGAGAGTGTTCCGAAGTTTTTTATTTCTGGGTGCTCTTCCTGAATTTCAAAGACAACTCTTTTAATTAAAAAGTTTCCCAAAGTTACCCTCATTAAACCTTCTTGACAGTTACTAATTGAATAAAAAGTTGCAGTATCAGCGTTTTTGATATCTGATGTTTTGGGTTTAATAATTTCTTGAATAGAATCTCCAATACCTTTTGTAAAAGCAACTTGAACAAAAATTAATGGCTCGTCTTTTAATACAGGGTGAAAATAAGCATAAAATCTTCTATCTTCATCAAGCCTTCTTTTTAAATCATTCATGTCTCTAATTTGATGAACTTTTTCATATTTAATTATTTTTTCTAAAATAGCTGCCTTTGTTTCCCAAGTAATTTTTTCTAAAGATAAAAAACCTGGATTAAACCAAGATTTAAATAAATGCCTCAAATCAGAATCTAAACTTTTTAATTCAGGATTTTTTGGTAAGAATTTGATTAAATCTTCTCTCATATTAACCAAAAATAAAGTTCCGTTAGGAGCCATATTTAGTCTTCTAATTAATTCTTGCCTCATACCCTCTGAAACGGAATTAAGCTTGTTTAATGAATTTTCAGTAGGATCTTTTAAAAAATCATCTGCAAAAATTTGAACTTGTTCAAGGTTGGCTTTATATCGTTCATTAATTTGAAGAAAAAAATTAAGCTTTTCATCATTGGTTAAATTTTTATATTTAAGAGCAATTTGTCTAGCTATAGCAATACCTGAAGCTACACCTTTAAATGAAATAATATCATCACATAATTCAATAAGTGATTTTTTATCGGAAAAGTTTTTGCCTAGTAATTCTTTTCCTGCGTCTGCAATCGCATTAACAATTTTCTTTAAAAACATTTCTACTTAAATAGCTTATTAGGTAGCCATGTGGCAATTTCTGGGAAAATACATAAAATAATTATTCCCAGAACCATACAAAGCATAAAAGGAAGTGATCCTTTTAAGATTTGTGGCAAAGATATATCAGGTGAAATTCCTTTAATTACATAAAGATTTAATCCAACAGGCGGAGTAATTAAGCCTATTTCCATATTAATAGTTAAAATTACAGCAAACCAAACAGGATCAAAACCAGCCTGTTCTATAACAGGTAATAATATTGGAGCTGTCATTACTATGATAGCCACAGGTGGTAAAAAGAAACCCGCAATCAATAAAAATATATTCACCATTAACATTAAAACCCATTTGTTTACTTGAACACTTGTCATCAACTCTGCAACTGACTGGGTGATATATAAATTTGAAAGAGTAAAACTAAATAAATATGATGCAGCAATGATCATTAAAATCATTACACTTTCCTTCATTGACTCACTTAAAATTCCCCAAATTCTTTTTGGATTATAAATTTTATAAATAACCGCAACTAGAACTAGACAGAAAAAAGCTCCTACTCCAGAAGCTTCAGAAGGTGTAGCTACCCCTCCATATAAAACATAAAGTACTCCAGCTACAACAAGAAGAAATGGTAAAATTCTTGGTAAAATTTCAAATCTTTGTTTCCATGAAAAAGAATCTCCAAAAACAGCAGATGCTCCTGGTGTATCTTTGGTTGATATCCAAGTTTTAAATATTGCCCATATCATAAACAAAACTGTAAGCATGATCCCTGGCAAAATACCTGCCATAAAAAGTTTACCGATAGATGTTTCGGTTGAAATTCCATAAACAATCATTGTAATGCTTGGAGGAATTAAAATTCCAAGAGTACCTCCTGCTGCAATTGTTCCAGCACTAATTTCTTTTGGATATCCTCTTGCTCTCATTTCAGGAATACCCATTTTTCCAATTGCTGCACATGTTGCAGGAGAAGACCCGCTCAAAGCAGCAAATAATGCGCATGCTCCTAAATTTGAAACAACTAAACCACCTGGGACCCTATTAAGCCAACGGTCTAATGCTGTATAAAGATCTTTACCAGCGGGTGATGAAGCAACAGCTATACCCATCACAATAAACATTGGAATTGATACAATCGCAAATTCTTCTAAACCTGAAAAAAAAGTTTCAGCAACAACTCTGGCCATACCAAAGCCTTCAAAAGTAAATAAAAAAAATAAGGCTACAAAACCAAGTCCAAATGCAACAGGTATTCCCGTAGAAAAAATTAAAAGTGTAACAACTACAATAATTAAGCCAATCTCAAGGGGACTCATTCTGCACCTCTTTCAATTTGCATAGTATCAGGAAAAGGCATTTCTCTTTTAGTCAAAAGAGAAGCGATATCTGCAATGTACTGTAATATTGTAATAAACATCCCAACTGGAAATGATAAATACAATTTCCATAATTTTTCATTCCAAATGGTACCTGTAGTATAATTTCCTACATAAGCTTTGTACCACGTTTCAGAACCTAAAATAAATAATACTAAAAAAAATAATAAAGAAAAAAAGAAGCCAACAAAGCTAATGTTAATTTTCCTTTGTAACCAAAATATTGAGGTAATAATTCTACGTTAACATGGCCCTTAACCATCAATACATAAGGGCATCCTATAAAAGTTGAAGCTGCTAATGAATAAATAACATATTCAGTTTGCCATGAAGTAGAAAGATTTAAAAAATATCTTTCTATCACCATGTCCATAATGACTATAATTGCAGAAAGAATTAAAGCTGTAGAAATCACTCCGCAAACTTTTGAAATTTTTCTAACTATTTCAATATATGTATTCATCTTGCACCTAAAAAGCCCCGTACTCTATTTAAGAACGGGGCTTTTGTTAGAAATTATTATTTAACAGCTAATGCTTGGTCTAATAATTTTTGACCAGTAGGTACTTTAGCCGCGAAATCTTTAAATGAAGTTTTCTTAGCTATACCAACCCATGCATTATAGTCTTTCTCTGTCATATATACTAATTTTACACCAGCTTTCTTGAAAGCTTTTTCCATTTTAGTATCTAAATTAGCAACTTGACCTGACATCCAAGCTTCAGCTTTTTCACCAGCTTTTTTTAAAGCTGCTTTTTGCTTGCTGTCTAACTTGTTGTAAGATTTTTTTGACATAAGAATTGGTTCATACATAAACCAAAGACCATATTTGCCTGGAGGTGTTAAACACTTTAACTGTTCATAAAGTTTGTATGAAACGAAACTTCCAGAACTAGTATTTGCACCAGTTAAAACACCAGTTTGTAAACCTGTATAGATTTCAGAACTTGGCATTGAAGCGATTGAAGAACCTGCTCCTTCCAACATTTTATTAAACATTGGACCTGCAGCTCTCATTACTTGTCCTTTAGCAGTTGCTGGACTTGTAATACATTCCTTTTTAGAAGCGAATGCTCCGCCTAACCATGCATCAGCAACAACCATTACACCTGCATCATCCATGATTTTTCTAATAGATTTCATAAATGCAGATTTATTAATTCTTTTAGCGTGATCATGGTTTTTAACGATACCAGGCATTAAAGTAATGCTGAACTCTGGGTGAAACTTGTTTGCATAGTCTAAAGGAAATGCAGTCATATCCAAGTCACCAGTCGTTAATGGTTTCCATTGTTCTTTTGGTTTGTATAGAGATTTACCAGGATAGATTTGAATTTTAAAATCTACTTTAGCTTTCTCTACTTCTCTTTTAATTATCTGAACCATTTCATCTCTTGGGTCACCTTTTCCACCTGGCCACTGGTGCGAAGCTTTCCAAGTTACCGGAGCAGAAAATGATGCGCTTGAGATAAATGAAAGAGTAATTAAAGATAAAATTATTTTATTAATAATTTTCATTTTTTCCCCTTGTTAGTTAATTTGTAAGTTGGAGATTCAACTATATTTTGATATTAAGTCAACTTAATTAATGTCAAACAAGGGACCACTATCTGGGCTATTAATTCTTGACCTTACTAGGGTTTTGGTAGGTCCGTACTGCACAATGATATTATCCGACCTTGGCGCTAGAGTGATCAAAGTTGAAGCGCCTGGCGTTGGGGATGACTCTAGAGGCTTTGGTCCATTTATAGAAGACCAGTCAGCATACTTTATGTCTCTAAATAGAAACAAAGAAAGTATTGCTCTTAATTTAAAGGTTGGTGAAGATAAAAAGATCTTTGAAAAAATTTTAGCAAAAGCAGATATTTTAGTTGAAAATTTTAAACCAGGAACTTTAGATAAATGGGGTTATGGTTGGAATAATTTAAAAGATAAATATCCAAAATTAATTTATGCATCAGCATCAGGTTTTGGAAATACAGGTCCATTAAAAGAATTACCTGCTTACGACATGGTGGTTCAGGGTATGGGTGGATTGATGAGTGTAACAGGTCAACCTGACAGTGAACCAACACGAGTTGGAACTTCTATTGGAGATATTACAGCAGGACTTTTTACAGCAGTTGGAATTAATGCTGCTTTATTTGATAGACAAAAAACTGGTAAAGGAATGTATATTGATGTTTCAATGTTAGATTGTCAAATTGCTATTTTGGAAAATGCAATTGCTAGATATTTATCTAAAGGTGAAATTCCAAAACCAATGGGATCAAGACATCCAACAATTGCTCCTTTTGAAGCTTTTAAAACAAAAGATAGTTACATTATTATTGCTGCTGGAAATAATAAATTGTTTGAAACAATGTGTGAAACTTTAAGTTTAGATTTCATAAAAATGAAAAAGTTTAATTCAAATGCAAACAGAGCAAATAATATTGAAGAATTAAAAAAAATATTAGAAAGTAAATTAAAAGACAAAACAACCAAAGAATGGTGTGCAATTTTAGAAAAAAACAGAATTCCTTGTGGTCCAATTAATAATATTAAAGAAGCAGTCGAAAATCCTCAAGTTCAAGCTAGAAATATGATTGTAAGTGCTATGCATGATAAAATTGGAGAATTTAAAATGGCTGGTAATCCAATTAAAATGTCAGCTTATGATGATGAAAAAACAAGGGGCGAGATACCAAATCTAGATCAACACCGAGAAAAAATTATTAAAGAATTTTGCTAAAAATTTTTTTTACTTCTCTGAAGTTTCTGTAGTTTCTTCAATATTATCGTCAGATACTTCATCTGAAAAATCATCATCTCCATCGTCTCCGTCAGCATCTTCTGCTTTCATATTTGGAGTTGGAACTTTTCTAGATCTTTTTGAAGGTAGAATGGCTTGGCCTGATTTTGAAACTTCACCTTTATAAATCTCTTCGAATGCATCACCTTCTGAAGCATCAAACTCTTCTTGCTCCATTGTGTCATCTGGATGCTCTCTAGCACGGTCAACTGTTTGATCTTCTAATGTTTTTTGATCAAGTAATTTGTCTCCGATTTCTCTTAAAGCTATAACAGTTTTCTTATCTCTATCTTCAGGAACTAAAGCTTTATCCCCTGCTCCTAATTGTAAAGTTCTTTCTTTTGCTAAAATAACTAGATCGTATTGATTATCGACAACTTCTAAACAATCTTCAACTGTAACTCGTGCCATGGACGCAGCTTATAATAGTTTAGGTTATAAAATTCAAGAGATATTAATGGGCTTATAACTTTTAATTTTAAACAAAAATAACAGGTTAGTTAAAACTGCATACACTCCCATAAAGAGAAGTATTTGATCCATCTTAAATTGCAAATCAATTAAATGACCAAATAAAAATGGAGCCAGAGAAGTAGAAAAAACCATGAAAGAAACGGTCACTGATCTAATAGCCCCCAAATATTTAGTTCCATAAATTTCAGACCAAGTTGAAGTTAATAGTACGTTCGAAGTTCCGCTTGTAATCGCTATTAAAGCAAAGAATAAAATAGGAGAATAGTGAAATGAATAATAAGTTGATACAAAAAAACCTAAAATTAAAGGAAGTAAATAATAAGGTAAAATTTTAATAGCTGTAAATTTATCAATTAAATATCCTGATACTTGAAGTGAAATGACACTTACAACCGCATATGTTGTAAAACTTGGTGCTATTAAACTTGAAGACCAATTTTTACTTTCAAAAATAATAGATTGATTAATAAATATACCTGTTATCAAAAATGCTGGGCATAATACGGCTGGTAATAAAAAGTAAAACTTCATATCTTTTAAAACCTCAGACCTTTTCCAGTTTTTAATATTGCTTGTTGCATTAACGGTTGTTGGTTCTGATGAATGATCTTGAAAATTTTTAAGTAAGAATAAAATAAGTGGAAAAATTACAAATATTAAAAAACAAGCGACATAAATCCAAACCTGTTTCCATAATAAAAATGAAAGCAAAAATATAATTAACCCCGGTAACAAACCTTCTCCAAAAGAAAGTCCTAACCAAGAAATACCAAGTGCTTTACCTCTGTTAACTGTAAAAAATCTAGCCATCGCAGTACTTGATGTATGACTCATTAAACCTTGGCCAAATAATCTAAGAAAAAAAATAGCAAATAATAAATGTATGTAACCAGACAACTTGCTCATAAATAAAGAGGCTAAAAATAAAGAAATGCAAACAAAAGAAGCAAAGTGTTTTAATTTAAAATCATCAATTTTTTTCCCAATCCAAATAATTGAAATACTACTTACAAGTGTTGCAGCAGAGTAAATACCTCCAAATTCAGAGTGGCTTAAATTTAAATCTTCCCTTATATAGGGATTAAAAATACCTAGAAAAAAAGTTTGCCCGAAGCTTGAGCAAAAAGTCATCAGGAAACCAAAAAGAAGGTATTTAAAATTTGATTTTAAGAATTGAATATTAAACATTAATTTAAAGGAGTATTATATGACATCTAAAGTTGCTTTTATCGGTCTTGGCGTAATGGGTTTTCCTATGGCCGGATATATATCAAAAGCTGGTCATGATGTAACGGTTTATAATCGAACAAGTGCAAAAGCTGATAAATGGGTTCAAACTTACAAAGGTAAAACAGCTGCAACACCTGCAGAAGCTGCAAAAGATGCTGACTTTGTTTTTACATGCGTTGGTAATGATAACGATTTAAGAGAAGTAACAACGGGTCTGATGGTGCTTTTCAAAATGTAAAAAAGGGAGCAGTGTTTATTGATAACACAACAGCTTCAGCAAAAGTTGCTAGAGAATTATTTAACACTGCAACAACAAAAGGTTTTGGTTTTTTAGATGCGCCAGTTTCAGGTGGTCAAGCCGGAGCTGAAAATGGTGCGTTAACAGTTATGGTTGGAGGTGAACAGTCTGATTATGACAAAGCAGAGTCTGTCATCGATTGTTACAGTAAAAAAATTAAATTACTTGGACCATCTGGAAGTGGTCAATTAGCTAAAATGGTAAATCAAATTTGTATTGCTGGTTTAGTTCAGGCTTTATCAGAAGGTATAAGATTTGGTCAAAATGCTGGTCTAAAAGTTGAAGATGTAATTGAAGTTATTTCTAAAGGTGCAGCTCAATCTTGGCAAATGGAAAATAGATTTAAAACTATGATGGATGATAAATTTGATTATGGTTTTGCTGTAGATTGGATGAGAAAAGATCTTGGTATTGCGATGGAAGAAGCTAAATCAAATGGTTCAAAACTTCCAGTGACTGAAATTGTAGATAAATACTACGAACAAGTTCAGAAAAATGGTGGAAATAGATTTGATACTTCAAGTCTAATTACTCTCCTTCCAAAAAAATAATTGTGAGCGAGAAAAGTCCAGATTTTTATAATAATAAAGATTTAATATTTGATGAAATCTGGACTCTTCTAGCAAGAGGCGTGGTCGATCGATCAGAAGACTTTAGGTTGCCAGTAATTATTATCAATCATGGCGAAACATCAGATGGTAGAATTGTTGTTTTAAGAAATGCAAATAAAGAAAAAAGTCTTTAAGATTTCATACAGATATTCGCTCGGATAAAGTAGAGGCGTTAAAAAAGAATAAAAATATTTACTTTTTATTTTATAATAAAAAGAGAAAAATTCAGGTCAGAGCTAAAGGAATTGCTGAAATCAATTTTCAAAATGATTTAACCAAAGAATGTTGGAAAAAAACACAAATCATCATCAGAAAATGTTATATGGCGCCTAATGCTCCTGGTACAGTTTCTGAAAATCCAACATCAGGCTTACCTGAAAAAATTGAAAATCAATATCCAACAATGGAAGAAAGTGAAATTGGCTTTGAGAATTTTTGCGTTATTGAAAGCAAAATCTATGAAATGGAATGGCTATATTTAGCAGCTCAAGGACACCGAAGAGCAAAAATTTTTATAAAAGATAATGAAATTAAAACTGATTGGGTAACGCCTTAATTATTTAAACTCTTTTTCGTATCGCTTCCAATTTGCTGCATATCTTTTTGCGTTATCAACTACAGCTGCAACTTCTTCATCAGTTAATTGTCTAATAATTTTTCCTGGAGAACCCATAACTAAAGATCTGTCTGGAATAGTTTTATTTTCTGGAATTAAAGAGTTTGCTCCAATGATACAATTTTTTCCAATAACAGATTTGTTTAATATTGTAGCTCCAATTCCAATTAAACTATCATCATGAATAGTGCAGCCATGCAACATAACTAAATGCCCGATGGTTACATTTGAACCAATATTAACTGGGCAACCAGGATCGGTATGAATAACACTGTTATCTTGAACGTTTGATCCTTCGCCTACTGTAATTCTTTCAATGTCTCCTCTAAGAACAGCTCCAAACCAAATGCTGCTATCATTCTTTAAAAGTACATCGCCAAGAACTTTTGCACTATCTGCAACCCAATTCTTTCCTTCTCTTTGAACTGTTTTGTCTCCAAGTTGATGAATCATCTCAAAATATATATATTAAAAATTTATAAATGACACTCACAAAGACACCTATCTGTAATTTTGGAGAAAAAATTCATAACTTTTCATTAACAGGAATAGATGATCAAAAACATGAATTAAAAAATCTTACAGGAAAAAATGGAACTTTAGTGATGTTCATTTGTAATCACTGCCCTTATGTAAAAGCGATCATTAAAGAATTAAGCAATACTGCAAAGGAACTTAAAAAAAATGAAGTAAATAGTATTGCTGTTATGTCTAATGATACAATTAACTATCCTGACGACAGTTTTGATAAAATGAAAATATTTGCAAAAGAAAATAATTTTTCTTTTCCATATTTAATTGATGAAACACAAGAAATTGCAAAAAAATTTGGCGCAGTATGTACGCCTGATTTTTTTGGATATAATTCTGAAGGAGAGTTGCAATATCGAGGAAGGCTTAGACCGTTAAAAGACTTGCAACCTATAATGGATGGAAAAAATGAATTATTAGAAGCAATGTTACAAATTTCAAAAACTAAAATGGGACCAAAAGAACAGCTACCAAGTATGGGATGTAATATAAAGTGGAAGTAAAATGTTTGTAATCACAACAAGAAATTTTCCACCTGAATTAGGTGGTATGCAAATTCTAATGGCTGATATTGCTAAAAACTTGGTCGAGCACGGTCCAGTTAAAGTTTATGCGGAAGAATATAAAGGTGCAGAAAGCTATGATGAAAAACAACCGTATGAAATTCAGCGTATCAAAGGTTTTAAATTTGTAAGAAAATTTAGAAAAGCAAATCAAATACAAGAATATTTTAATAAAAATAAAAATATTAGAGCACTAATAGCTGATCATTGGAAAAGTATAGAAAAAATATCAAAGAATATTTGTGGTAGTGTCCCTACCCTATGCTTAATTCATGGAAAGGAAATTAATCATAAGCCAAAATCACCCTTAAATACTAGAATGTTAAACTCTTTAGCAAAAGCAAAGTTTATTATAGCTAATTCTGAATTTACGAAAAATTTAGCTATAGAAAAAGGAATTTCAGAAGAAAAAATAAAAGTAATTAATCCTGGAACTTTTACTAACAATTTGGAAGAGGTTAGCCCAGAAGATGCTAACACTATATATAACAATGCAAATCCAAAGATTTTAGCAATCTGCAGATTGGAAAAAAGAAAAGGTTTAGATCAATCATTATTAGCTCTTAAAAATTTTCAATCTAAATATGAGGATTTTAAATTTATTATTGTTGGAGATGGTGTAGAAAAAAATAATCTAGAACAGCAGGTTAAAAATTTAAATTTAGAGAGAAATATTATTTTTTTATCTGATAGTAGTGAAAATCTTAAAAACTCACTGTTAAAATCTGCAGATATTTTTTTAATGCCTTCAATTCAAGATAATAAATCGGTTGAAGGTTTTGGAATTGCATTTTTAGAAGCTGCTAAATTTGGAACAGCTTGTATTGGTGGAAAAGTAGGTGGCGCAAGTGATATTATCCAACACAATCAAACTGGTCTTCTTTGTGATGGAACAGATCATCAAGATATTTATGGTGCTTTAATCTCAATAATGGAAAATGATAATTTTAAAAAAATGGGTGAGAAAGCAAAAATATTTGCTGAAAATTTTTCTTGGGATAAACAAATTAAAAAATATATTGATTTAATTAAAGGAGAATAAAATGGGTTTAATAAAAAAAAATTTGAAATGGATTGGAACTTTTTTTGTTTTAATCGGCATCTTACTAACAAATCTAAATATTTATCCTTTAAATATTTTTATGCATGGTTTTGGGGTTTGTATTTGGACCATGGCAGGATTTGTAAATAAAGATAAAGCAATTATTACTAACTTTGGTCTCCAAATACCTCTTTTTATTATTGGTTACTTTAAGTTAATTTTTTAAAAATTCTAAATCTTGTTTTACTTTTTCAAAAACAGTTTCAGGTTTTAAATTATTTAAATCTTCAAATTGAATGGCTTTAAATTTTTCTGTTTCAATGCTCACCTTTTTGGGTGATGTGTGATGACCAAAAATGGCTAAGCCTTTGCATCCCAAATGGGCTGCAATATGTGCAGGTCCTGTATCATTAGATATTACATAAACAGAATCTTTTATAACTTTTGAAAGCTGCATTAGATTTGTACTTTTTTCATTATCAAGAACGACATCTAAACCAAGATCTTTACATTGATCAATTTCTTTTGGTCCTGGTGCGCAAATAGTTTTTAAATTTGGAAAATTTTTTTTTATTAAATCAATAAGCTCTTTGTAAAAAGGCCACCTTTTATGAATTAATTTTAAAGATGAAAAAGGCGAAACATAAATATATTTGCCATCAACTTTAAAATTCTGATCACACGCCCAGTTAAAATCTGGTCTTAAAGTATTGGTGGTTTTTACCCCAGATCGTTCTAATTGAACTTGAAACCTTTCAATTACACCTTCTTGGTCAAATTGCTCTTTTGTTTCATTATCTTTAAGAATGGTTCTGGAAGAAGACCAATCTTTAATATTAAAAAAATTTTTATAAAAATGAGTTCTGCTTGAGTTTTGTAAATCATAACATTTAATAAAATTTATTTTTTTTATCCTAAATAATAATTCAAGAAGATAAAAAATATTCCAACGTGGCAATCTTTTATCAACTAATACTTCATCTACATAAGGACATTGTTTAAACAAATCTTTAAAGAGTGAGGTAGTTAAAAAATATACTGTGTCGTTAGCATGAGCATTTTTTATATCTTTTAAAACTCCTGAAATTTGCACTATATCACCTAGAGATCCGTGCTTAATAACTAGAATATTTGACATAAACTTATTTATTATTATCAAGTTGTTATGAATTCAGCCAATAAAATTTTTGCAGAAATATCAGTTGGTGAACTGTTAGATAAAATTAGTATTTTAGAAATCAAACAAGCAAATATTAAAGACCAAAGCAAGCTAGAGATCATAAACAAAGAACATGCAAGTTTAAAAGATGCTTTGGATAAAAATGTTAAAATAACAGATGAAATCAACTCTCTTTATGAAAAGTTAAAAAATATCAACACTAAATTATGGGGTATTGAAGATAATAAAAGAGATTGTGAGAGAAGAAAAGATTTTGGTGAAGAATTTATTCAATTGGCAAGAAGTGTTTACATAGAAAACGATACTAGAGCTAAAATTAAAAATGAAATTAATAAATTAAGTGGCTCTAATATTTCAGAAGTAAAAAGTTACGATAAATACTAATCAGCACTTAAGCTTGGTATTTGAGATCTTAGGTCTTTAACCAAATCAGTTTCAATTTCAGAAATAATATAACCAACTCCACTTTCTTTTTCCTTCAAGATATTTCCATCAGGTGAAATAATTATACTATGACCAAACGTTTCTCTTCCATTGTGATGCTTGCCAGTTTGAGCTGGGGCCAAAACATAGCTGAAGTTTTCAATTGCTCTAGCTTTTAAAAGAGTGTGCCAATGTCTGGTGCCTGTGTTTTTTGTAAAAGCTGAAGGAACTGTTAAAAAAACTGAACCTTGTTTTACTAATGATCTATAATGATTTGGAAAACGTAGATCATAACAAATTGATAATCCTATTTTTCCCCATGGTAAATCTGCAGTGACTAAATCTTTACCTGAAATAAATTTATCAGATTCTTTATAAACTTCTCCGTTTGGTAAATTAACATCGAACATATGAATTTTATCATAGTAACAAGCAATTTCTCCTTCAGGATTAATTAAAATAGATCTATTAGCTACACCTTTAGAAATTTTAATAGGTGTGCCTCCAATTAAAAACCAAATTTTTTTTGATTTAGAAAATTTTCTAATTTCTTTAATTTGATTTCCTCCCTCAATATCTTCTGCCTTATCAATTAACTCTTTATGATCTAAGGTTAAAAGAAAAGTATTTTCAGGAGTTAAAATAAATTGAGCACCTTCTTTAAAAGCTTTTTCACTTTGGATTAAAACTGTTTCTAAATTTTCTTTAGGAATATTGCTTGATGTAAGCTGCAAGCATGCAGCATTAAATTTCATTTAATTATTGACTGCGCTAATGAAATTCCAACTACAATCAAAGCTTGGAATATAAATCTCAGATATTTTTGAATTTCCAAAAGCTGATTCTAATGTTTTTGTCCAGTTGTCAACTTGTTGAGGTTTTTTATCACGTGATCCAACTTGTGCAGTTATTACACCCTGCTTTTTTGTAATTCTTTTAATTTCTTTTATATTTTTTGCAGCTAGATCAATACAGAACTGATCATCATTTAAATCTATAAATAAATGATCGTACTTATTATCTTCGCATGAAACTATGTTTTTGAATGCATCTCCCCAAATGCAATTAACGTTATTGCTTTTATGAATATTTTTAAACACATCTGGAAGATACTTTTGGCAAGCATCAACAACTTCTTTATCTAATTCAAACCAATCAACATAGTTAAAGTTATTTTTAATACACTCTCTTGCAACACCACCATCACCACCTCCAATAATTGCAGCTGATGAATTGTTTTTTGACAAACTTAATCCTGAATTAACGAATGTACTTGAATATAAAGCTTCGTCTTTTTCAGCGACTTGGAGCTCTCCATCTATAAATAAAGCATTTCCAAACTCTTTTAATTTTAAAATTTCAATATGTTGGCCTGCTTGAGATTTGAAGTTTTTAATGACTTCTTCAACCATATAAAACTTCTTTAATCCTTCAGAACTATAAATATCTCTATAATGATGAATGGTATCTCTGTTAAATTCTTTTTTAATAACTGAAGTATGAGGTAGTTCTTTTTTTAGAATATCTAATGAAATACTTGGACTAACCTTTCCGCATGTAAAGAAATCAAAGCTTACCATTCCATGCTCTGGAGATGTATGAAAGCTCATGTGACTTTCTTTTAACAAACAAACTAACGTAACTCCTTGAGGCGTAAAAACATACTTTGAAATATTGATAATTTCTACTTTTGCAGCATCTGCAATTTTCTTAAATATATTTTCGTAAAATTCAGCTGAATGATCTTCTTTGACTCCCAAAAAATCTAAAGTGACGTGCTCACCAACTTTAATCATTTAGGCCTCCCTTCTTTGTTACTTTTTGTAACTTTTAACTTTCGCCAAAACTTTGTTCATTAGAGAACTCGACAAAATTTTGGGCTTACCCACTCTAAGGCAGCTTATATACTGACTCGAGAGATATTCAACCTCTTGGGCTAATTCAAAAGCATCTGGTAAATTTTTTCCAAAAGAAACTTGACCATGATTTTCTATCAGGCATGCACTTCTATTTTTTAAAGCAATTATAATATTTTTTGACAGTTGAGGTGTTCCGTAAGTCGCATACTTAGCTAGTCTGATATCCACACCTCCAGCTACTGCAACCATATAGTGAAAAGCTGGGATTTTTTTTCTAATGCATGACAAAACTAAAGAATCTTTTGAATGACAATGAACAATAGCTCCAGCCTCTTTCTTATTGATATAAATATCTTTATGAAATCTCCACTCTGAGGAAGGTTTGTTTCCACTTTTTTTATAATTTCCTTTTAAATCAACAAAAACTATATCTTTTGATTTCAGTGTTTCATATTTCATCCCGCTTGGAGTGATTAAAAAACCATTTTTATACCTAATAGAAATATTTCCTGATCTTAATGGAGATAAATTTGTTTTATTTAATAGCTTCGAAAATTTAATAATTTGTTTTCTTAAATTTAATTCTAACATTAAAATACCTTTTCTAGCTCTTCAGGTTTAAAAACGCCTTTTTCAGTAATAAATCCAGTAACAAGTTCAGCTGGGGTAATGTCAAATCCTAAGTTAAAACCTTTGCTACCTTTTGGATAAATATTAATTTGGTGAAGATCATTGTTCTTGTCCAAGCCTTGAACAATACTTAGTTCATCTGAAGATCTTTCTTCGATAGGTATATCATTTCCTTTTAAAATATTTTTATCATAAGTTGTACTTGGTAAAGCTACATAAAATGGAATGTTATTATGTTTAGCAGCTAATGCTTTTAAATAAGTTCCAATTTTATTAGCAACGTCGCCATTCTTGCTCACTCTATCAGTTCCCACAATGCAAACATCAACCTCTCCTCTTTGCATTAACAATCCACCTGTATTATCTGCAATAATTTTATGATCTATTTTCTCATTTAATAACTCATACGAAGTTAATGATGATCCTTGATTTCTGGGTCTAGTTTCATCAACCCAAACATGCAGATCTAATCCTGCATCTCTTGCTTTATAAATAGGTGCTGTTGCAGTTCCCCAATCTAGTGTTGCTAACCAGCCGGCATTACAATGGGTTAATATATTTAATTTTTTTTTATTTAATTCTTTAAAAATTTCTAAACCATGAATTCCAATTTGTTCAGAAATTTTAATATCTTCATCACAAATTTTTTTACATTCATCTAAAATTGAACTTTTTATATTTTTTTGATCAATATTTTTTAAAATACGGTTAGCTGCCCAAGCTAAATTTACTGCAGTAGGCCTTGCTGTTTTGATATTTTCAATCTTTTCTTTTAGGAAGTCAAAATCTTCTTTTTCTTTGCTGGCAAGATACAAAGAATAGGCAGCTGTAGCACCAATTAAGGGCGCTCCTCTAACTAACATCTTCTTAATGGCATCAAAGCCATCCTGATAAGTTTTTAATGTTGCGATTTCAAAATGAAATGGAAGTTTTGTTTGATCTATTATTTTTACAGTGTCTTCTGAATTATCGTGCCAAATTGTTAAATAATGTTTTCCATTTATTTTCATTATTTATTTAAGACGCGACCCGCAATATTTTTTAATTGTTCTTTTGTCTCTTTAGTCCAGTGAGATTTGTCTGTTATCAAAGCTGTATCTAAACAATTATTCGCTGGATCTTTTGCATCAATAAAATTTTCAAAAACTTTAACAACTTCAACAATCATCTTTCTAGCTTTGTCCGCATTTCCTAATAATGTTTTTACAACTTGTTCTACAGAAACATCCTCATGACCTTCATGCCAACAATCAAAATCTGTAACCATGGCAACTGATGCATATCTAATTTCAGCTTCTCTTGCGAGTTTTGCTTCTGGCATATTTGTCATTCCAATCACCGAACATCCCCACGATCTATACAAGTTAGATTCTGCTAAAGATGAAAATTGAGGTCCTTCCATTACCAAATAAGTTCCTCCAATATGATAATCATAATTTAAATCTTTTAAGACCTTTTCGCATGCCTTTACCAAACCTTGACTAATAGGTTTTGCCATTGCTACATGGGCAACAATTTCTTTATCAAAAAAAGTTTTAACTCTAGCGAAAGTTCTATCTATAAACTGATCAACTAAAACAAATCTTCCTGGTTCTAAATTTTCCTTTAATGATCCCACGGCAGAAACTGATAGAATATCAGTTACACCAAGTTGTTTTAGCGCATCAATATTTGCTCTAAAATTTATATTTGATGGGTTTATTTTATGTCCTCTTGCATGTCGTGGTAAAAAATAAATTTCTTTACCACCTATTTCTGCTTTTAAAATTTGATCTGATGGTTTTCCCCATGGCGTATCGATGTCTAACCATTTTTCGTTTTTAATACCTTCAATATTATAAAGTCCACTTCCACCAATAATTGCTAATTTATTCATTATTAGTTAATTATAATAAATATATTCAAAATGAAATTAGAAAATACAATCAGATCAATTCCTAATTATCCAAAAAAAGGAATTTTATTCAGAGATATCACGGCACTTCTTGAGAATAAAAAAGCATTTAATTTTGCTATAAAAAAAATGAAAGCAATTTCTAATAAGTTTAAATTTAATAAAATTGCAGCAATCGAATCTAGAGGATTTATCTTTGCTTCAGTATTGAGTTATTTATCAAAAAAACCTTTAATTCTTTTAAGAAAAAAAAATAAACTTCCTGGAAAAACATACTCTCAAAAATTTAAGCTTGAATATGGATATGATACAATTGAAATTCATAAGAGTTCTTTACAAAAGGGAGATAAAGTTCTTATAATAGATGATCTTATTGCGACAGGTGGAACAGCTCTGGCTGCTGCAAAATTAGTAGAAAAAACTAAATCTAAAGTGACTGCGTTTATATTCTTAATAGATCTATTTGATTTACCAGGAAATAAAAAATTAAATTCAAAAGGTTACAAAACTTTTAGTTTGATTAGATTTCCTGGACATTAAATCATTATTTAATATCCAGGAAAAAATATTTTCTATTAAGCGCCTAATTTTTTTAAAGCTTCATTTAAAAGCTTTTCAGATTCTGCGTGCTTTCCAGATTTGTGCGCCTTTTCACCATTGTCTCTCAAAGTTTTAACTTCTTTTAAAACTGCAGGTGAAAGTTTTGATGAAGATATTTTAGCATCAACTTGCTTCAGAATTGCTGGACATGATCCTGCAAAAGAAGTTGATGAAATTAGCATCAACGAAAAAACTAATGTTATTATTTTTTTCATTTTTTAACCTTTGGTTAATTGTTTTTTCGCCTTTTACTAAACCTAATAGAATGTCAATTTATAATTATTGGCTTATTTATTTGGTAGCGGGAGGCAGAGTTGAACTGCCGACCCCGGGCTTATGAGTCCCGTGCTCTAACCAACTGAGCTATCCCGCCACAATGATTTTGAGATTTATAATCGTTTTAAAATTGGATGCAATAACGAAGCTAATTAATTAGCAGCTTTTTTTTCTAATCTTTTTCTATGTAGGATTGGTTCAGTATAACCTGAAGGCTGAACTTTTCCTTCAAATACTAAATCGCAAGCTGCTTTAAATGCAATCGAGTTATCAAAATTACCATCCATTGGAGTATAATTTTTATCTCCTGCGTTTTGTCCATCAACAACTTTTGCCATTTTTTTCATAGTTTCCATCACTTGTTCTTTTGTGCAAATTTCATGATGTAACCAGTTAGCAATATGTTGAGATGAAATTCTAAGAGTTGCTCTATCTTCCATTAATCCGACGTTATTAATATCCGGAACTTTAGAACAGCCAACTCCTTGATCAACCCATCTAACAACATAACCCAAAATACCTTGAGCGTTGTTTTCAATTTCTTTTTGAATTTCTTCTTTTGACCAATTTGGTCTATCAGCTACTGGAACAGTTAAAATTTCATCAATGTTTGCTTTTGCTCTTGAAGATAATTCTTTCTGTTTATCAAACACATTTACCTTATGATAATGAAGCGAATGAAGTGTTGCAGCAGTTGGTGATGGAACCCATGCGCAGTTTGCTCCAGCATTTGGATGGCCAATTTTTTGTTCCATCATATCTTTCATTTTATCTGGCATTGCCCACATACCTTTTCCAATTTGAGCTTTTCCAGAAAGACCGCAGTTTAATCCGATGTCAACATTCCAATTTTCATATGCATTTAGCCACTTAGATTTTTTCATATCACCTTTAAAAATCATAGGACCTGCTTCAAAAGATGTATGCATTTCATCTCCAGTTCTGTCCAAGAAACCAGTATTAATAAAAACAATTCTTTTTGATGCACTTCTAATACATTCTTTTAAATTAACAGTCGTTCTTCTCTCTTCATCCATAATACCCATTTTAATTGTATTGGGTTTAATTTTTAAAACTTCCTCAACTTTAGTGAAAATTTGATCTGCAAAAGCAACCTCTTCTGGTCCATGCATTTTAGGCTTCACAATATAAACAGATCCAGTTCTAGAATTTTTCTTTAATTTAAAATCATGAAGAGCGCACAATACAGTGATAAAACCATCCATAATACCCTCTGGTATTTCTGAACCATCATTTAAAATAATTGCAGGATTAGTCATTAAATGACCTACGTTTCTAACTAAAATTAATGATCTTCCATGAACTGAAGTTTTTTTATCATTAATATCTAAAAATTCTTGATCAGGATTAAGCTTTCTAACAAAAGATTTTCCACCCTTGCTCATATCTGCCTGAAGGGTACCTTTCATTATACCCAGCCAATTTCTGTAGCATTTAACTTTATCTTTGCCATCAACCGCTGCAACAGAATCTTCTAAATCCATAATTGTTGATATTGCTGACTCAACTACAATATCTGAAATATTAGCTTTATCTGATTTTCCAATTAAATGATTTGGATCAATCTTAATTAATGCATGCAAATTATTATTTCTTAAAACAATTAAATTTAATTTACTCTGTTCTCCAGAATATCCTGCAAATTTTGATTTATCTTTTAAAGAAGTAGAACCGCTCTCTAAATTAATAACTAATTCACTTCCCTTTTTTTCAAAACTTTTTACATCTGACCAACTACCATTTGCTAAAGGAAAGTTCTCATTTAAAAATTCTCTTCCTTTTGCAATAACCTTTTCACCACGTTTAGGATTATAAGATCCAGATTTTTCACATCCACCGTCTTCGCTGATTACATCAGTTCCGTATAACGCATCATATAAACTTCCCCACCTAGCATTAGCAGCATTTAAGGCATATCTGGCATTATCAACTGGAACAACTAATTGCGGTCCTGCAATTTTAGCAATCTCATCATCAACATTAGATGTTTCGATTTTAAAATCACCTTTTTCCTCAACGATATAACCAATATCTTTTAAAAAAGTTTTATAATTAGCAAAATCAAATTTGCCTTTATTTTTTGCATGCCAATCATCTATTTGCTTTTGTAGATTATCTCTTTTTTTTAGTAAATTTTTATTAATTTGAGCTAATTCATTTGCAGCTTTAACAAAACCATTCCAAAAATCATCTTTGGATATTCCTGTTCCTTCAATAACTTCTGAGTTAACAAAGTTATAAAGCTCTTCATTAATTTTTGTTTGATCAATGCTTACTATTTTTTGCCCCATAGAAAAAAGTAAAATGTACTAATGAATTACAAAAGTCAAACTATATAGATTGGTTTAAGGGATATAAAATTTTTGATTATTTACCTTTTTTTAAAAGATAAATACTCATCGTATGTAATAGAACCGTCTTTATTTTTATCTACACGTGCAAATTGTTTTTTTCCAGCTGCTTTATCTTTAAAATAATAAAGATATTCGTTTTGAGAAATTTTCTTATTGCTATTGTAGTCTATCTCTGCAAATCTAATTTGAACTTCTTTTTCATTAAAAGTTGGTTTTGTTATTGCTTTAACTTTTTTTGGAATAGTTAAAGGTTTTGTATCATTCAGTTTTTTTAATATCTGAAACTTTATTATCTTTTACGTTCACAGATTCCATTGGAGGCTTGTTAGATCCTTTATTAAATGCAATAGCTAAAACAACAAACACTAAAGCTGCTCCAACAAATAATAAAATTTTATTATCTTGCGATTTTGTCGTAGATCTTTTTTTTTTAGAAACTTTTTTTGCTTTTTTCTTTTTAACCATAATGATTAGTGCAGTTAATAGTTGAATTGATTATTTCTGTCAAATCTATTCCCCCATAATATGAGTTAAAATTGTTCTATTGTGAGGACTTATTCTATGTTCAAACAAATAAATTCCCTGCCATGTACCTAAAATTAGTTTTTTAGATTTAATACTTATTGTTAAGTGGGTATTTGTTAGAGCTGTTTTAATATGTGCGGGCATATCATCTTTTCCTTCATTGTTATGAATATACAATTCTGGTTTCATTGGAGCTATTTTGTCAAAAAAATTTAATAAATCTTTTTGGACATCTGGATCAGCATTTTCTTGAATAAAAATTGATGCACTAGTGTGCAAAATATTAAGATTAATAATTCCATTTTCAATTTTAGATCTTTTTATAATGCTATTAACTTCATCTGTAATATCTATTAATTCATTTCCTGACGTTTGAATTTTTATCTCTTCAAATAGTTGTTTCATTTTAAAATAAATATAGCTGTAATAATAAGTAGTAATGACATTAAAACTTCAATAAATTTTTTTATTTTATTATTAGATATAAAAATTCTAATTGTAGAACCAAAACCTGCCCATGTTAAAGCAGAAAAAATACAAACAAGTGGTGCTGTTAAAGATACAAATAATATTGCTTTAATAAAGTTTTCTTCTCTTGGAAAAAAAACTGTTACAACTGTTAATGCCACAACCCATGCTTTTGGATTTAGAAATTGAAATAAAATTGCTTCATATAATTTCATAGGTCTGCCTTTATTTTCATTTTTATTTTCGATATTTAGAGAACCAAACATTTTATAAGCTAAAAATATAAGGTAACCACAACCAATAAATTTTAAAATATTTTGAATTTCAGGATATCTTTGAAAAATAACTCCAAGGCCTAATGCTACAGAAACAATCTGAACAGTATGCCCCAAAGGTATACCTATCATGTGAGGTATTGTTTTTTTAAAACCGAATTTTATTCCTGAAATAGTGAGCATTATATTATTTGGTCCGGGTGTAAAAAACATCACAAAATAAAATGTAATTAAACCTAAAAAAAGCTCAGGAGTTATCATTAAGAAGTGATATTATTTTAAGCGTAAATAAAAGCAATAAAAGCTACAACAAAGATAGATACAGCTCCTACAAAAACAAAATTTTGTAATTTCTCGCTTTTTTCTTCAGAAGATCTTTGAGTTTTAAGATTAAAAAAGTCAATATTATTTTTCGAATAACTTTCAGTTTTAGTAAAATCCAGTTTTTGTTTTTTATCTGAAAACGAACTCATAAATTGAGTATGGTAAATAAAATATTTATCTGCTAAATACAACTCATAATTTAATAAAAAAAACTAAAATGGGATATCCAAAAAAACATAGAGGAAGAAGAAAGATCGGATCTAAGAGAAGAAGAAATAGAAGAAAAAATAAAAAGAAGTAATTTATTTTTCGGCTTTATCTATCCATCCTCCTCCATACACTCTGGTGCCAGAGGCATCATTTTTGTAAAAAACACAAGCTTGTCCGGCTGAAACACCAGCTTCACCATTAATTAATTTAACTTTCTTTCCATTTTCACTAACATTACAAGAAAGCAAATCTCCTGTAGACCTGATTTTAACTAAATAATCCCCGTTTAAATCAGCATCTGAACAAAGATAATTAATTTCCCTTAAAGTTAATTTTGTAACTAATAGATCTTCTCTTTTGCCTACGATGATTAGATTTTCTTTCGGATCAATTTTAACTACAAATAAAGGATATTCTGATGCAATTTTTATTCCTTTTCTCTGCCCAATCGTAAAGTTGGCTATTCCATCGTGCTCTCCTAAAATATTATTATCTAGATCTATAATCTTACCTTTAACAAAAGATTCTGGTCTTAATCTTTCTATTATAGATTTATAATTTCCATTCGGAACAAAGCATATATCTTGACTATCTGGTTTATTAGCAACTTTTAAATTAAGTTTTTTTGCAATTTTACGTGTTTCACTTTTAGATATATCAGATAGAGGAAACCTTAAATAATCTAACTGTTCTTGAGTAGTATTAAACAAAAAATAACTTTGATCCCTGGTATCATCTATTGGTCTATACATTTTGGCTGTATCATCAAAAATTCTTTTAACATAATGACCTGTTGCTAAAGCATCTGCTCCTAATTTTTTTGCAGATTTAAATAGATCTCTAAACTTTACAGTTTGATTGCAGTCAACACATGGAACTGGAGTTTCTCCTTTAATGTAACTATCTGCAAATTTTTCTATTACTTCTTCTTTAAAAATAGACTCATAATCAAAAACTTGATGTTCAATATCTAACTGTTCACAAACTTTTTTGGCATCATAAATATCTTTTCCTGCACAACATGTACCTTTTGTTTTTCCAATTTTTCCATAGTCAAATAATTGCAAAGTAATACCAACAACATCATATCCTTCATTTTTTAAAAGTGCTGCAACAACAGATGAATCCACACCGCCTGACATGGCTACAACAACTTTTGTTGTAGATTTATCTTTATCAAAACCTAAATAATTTATTGGTTTAGCTGTTTCAGTTGATAAAATCATATTCGAGATATATCACGTAAATAGTTATTTAAAAATGCAAGTATATGATTTTGATCCAGGAGATTTTGTAATAAACCCTAAAAACAAGGATTGGGGCATTGGACAAGTTCAATCAATTATTAACAACAAAGTAACGGTTAATTTCCAAAATGTTGGAAAAAAAACTATCAATGCCAAAGAAATAACTTTAGAAAAGTACCGTGAAAAAAATTAACCCAGAAAAACTAATCAAGCAATTAATCCCAACCTTTTATAAAGCGGGCTCAAAATCTATAGCTTTATCAAAAAAATTAAAAATTATTCAAAAAGATGATGGAACGCCAGTTTCTAATGGTGATCTTGCTGTTGATGATATTATTCAAAAAAAACTAAAACAAATATCACCAGATATTGAAATTGTTTCTGAAGAAACAATCAAAAAAAACAAATTAAAAAAAAGGAAAACTTTTTGGTTAGTAGATCCTATTGATGGAACAAGCTCATATATAAAGGGTGGTTCAGAATATACGCTTAATGCAGGCTTGATTGTAAATAGAAAACCAGTTGCTGGAATTATTTATGCTCCAAAAATGAAAAGGCTTTTTTATTCATTTGGTAAAAATCAATCCTATGAGATCTTTAATAAAAAGAAAAAAATTAAACTAAATTGTAAACAAAACTTAAATCGTGAAAGTATAGCTTTAACTAATTCACCACATCCATCAAATACAATTTTAAAAATTATGAAAAAACATAAAATTAATAATTTTATAAACATGAGAAGCTCTCTTAAATTTTGTATGATTGCTGCATCAGAGTTTGATTTATATGCTGCAAGAGCGAGAGCAAGAGAATGGGATATTGCAGCTGGTCATGCGATTGTAGAGAACGCTGGTGCTATTGTAAGAACTCACTCAAACAAAAAAATTTTTTATGGAAAAAGGGTTTTAAAAATCCATCTATCCTTGTTCTTAGAAAACCTAAAATGAGATAATTGATTATTTGACCAATAAAAAAAAAAAAATATAAATATTTGCAAGTGAAAAAATTATATTTTTCTTTATTTATTATTCTTTTAGGATGTGCTGCCCCTACTGCCTTCATGGGAGAAGGTGTTTTGTCTTTAGGAATAAGTAAATCTGCATCACAAGCAGCCTTATCGGCTGGTTCAGATTATATTATTAAGAAAGAGACTGGAAAAAATAAAGTTGAATATTTTTCTTCAAAAGTTCTTAAAAAAGATTGTTCTCAAAAAGATTTAGTTGTAGCCTGCAAATAATTTAGTAAAAAAATTACAACTAAAATCTTATATGATCAAAACCATCCTTATTATTATTATTGGTGTTAGTATTTTTGGAATTTTAATATTTAGTTTTGTTAGACAATCAATGCAAAAAAAAATTGATCAATTAGTTGATGGAAGAAAAATTAAAAAAAAAGAAAAATAAAAAATTATAATTTTTTTTCGTATATTTTTAAATCTTTCTTTTCAAGACCTAAAATTTCTTTTGATAAATCATAACTAAAACCTGATCTTGCTAATACACCCATATCTTTTTTATAAAAAATTTCTTTATTAGCTTCAGGCCTATAAGGACCAATTCGCCTTTTTTTGCATATTCTTATAGCGGAATAAAAATCTGGGTTAACATTATCATTTTGTATTTTTTCAATAGTTTTTTTTAATAAATTTTGATCAATACCTTTTTGAGAAAGATGAAGTTTGATTTTGTTAATTGAATAACCTCTTTTTAAAAAATTTTTTGATTTAATTTCAGAGTATAGCTGGTCATTAAGAATACCCTTATCTTCTAGATCAGTTAAAACAGTATCAATTCTTTTTAAAACTTCACTTTTTTCTATAGTATTGTTTTGACTATCCATAACTTTTCTAAAAAGATAAATATGCAAACTTTTTTTGAAGGTTGATATTTGTCTAGATATTTAAGAGCTAATTCCTTTATTTCTTCAGTTGTTTCATAATTTTGATGGATTGATTTAACTCGATTCATATATAAATTAGTAAATTATCACATGTTAGAAACGATCAAAGATTTTTTTTCATTAGAAATGATTTACCAATTTGCAAATATTGGCGTGATACCGCTCTGGTTGTTAATAATTTTTGTCCCAAATTCAAAAATTACTAACGGACTTATTAATAATTTATTTATTCCTTTTATTCTGGCTCTTACCTACGGATATTTGGTCTATGAACAAATGAATCCAAGTGGAACGTTTACTTCAATTTTAAAACAAGATTCTTACCCATTGCTTGATAATTTTAAATTATATTTAGGCTTAAATTATTTAATGTCTTTAATGGATAATACTTTATTCGTTTTAATTTTCTGGATACATTTTTTAACTTTAAGTTTATTTTTAGGAACATGGATTGCTCAAGATGCAATTAAACTAAATATTAATAAATATATTGTAATATTTCCTTTGATATTAACCTATTTTACGGGACCAGTTGGATTGTTTTTGTATTTATTTCTGAGATTATTAATTGCTCAAAGATTTAAGCTATTTGATTAATGAAAAAAATCGATTTCTATTTTGATATAAGTAGCCCCTATTCTTATTTAGCGCATGCGCAAATTAGAAAATTTGAAAAAGAAAAAAATTGTAAGGTAAATTATATGCCTATTCTCTTGGGTGGATTACACCAATTAGCAAATATTACAGCGCCAGGATTAAATCCGTCTAGAGCAAAACATATGATTAAAGATCTCAAAACCTGTGCAGATTGGTTTAAAATAAAATTTCAATTTAACAGATACTTTCCTTTGAAGACTGTAAATATAATGCGGGGTGCTATTGTTGCTGAAAAAGAAGGTTTTTTAAATAGTTTTGTAGATAAATTTTTTAATGCCGCTTGGGTCGATTCTTTAAACTTAAATGACTCAAAAATTTTAACTAAATTTTTAAGCAATATGGATATTAATCCTACTAGTTTTGTAGAAAAAATAAGTGATCAAAAAATCAAAGACGATTTAAAAAATAGAACAAGTGCTGCTTTTAAAAAAGGTGTTTTTGGAGCGCCAACTTTTTTTGTTGGTTCTAAAATGTTTTTTGGACAAGATCGTCTTGAATTTGTTGTTTTTAGAGAATCTGAAAAATAATTATTCAACTTTATCAACTTCAAAACCAGCATCAACTATTGCTTGAAATCCTCCTTTAACATGACAAACATTATCAAATCCCATTTCTTGAATAGCTTTTGTGGCTAAAGCACTTCTCCAGTTTGATGCACAATAAAATATTTTCATTCTATCAATAGTTATATCCTTTTTATAATATGGGCTTTGAGGATCTAACCAAAACTCCAACATTCCTCTCGGCATGTGTTTTGCTACTTTTATTTTTCCAGTTTTTTTAAGCTCTCTTATATCTCTAATATCTATCAAAATAGCATTGCTGTCCTCTTCTAAAATTTTTTTAAGCTCATCTGTAGAAATAGTTTTTACTTTATCCATAGCTTCTTTAACCAAATCTTGGGCAGATTTTATTTTCATATATAAAATGTATATAAATAAAAAAATGATTAAAGAAAACAAAAATATAAAAAACTTTAAACTACCTTTAATCAAATGGAAAAAGTTTTGAATTATTTAAAAATCTATTGATAAAAAAAAAAAAAAAATTTAGTTCTTTTTATATATCCCAAAGATAATACTCCAGGATGTACATCAGAATCTATTGATTTTTCAAAAAACTACTTAAAATTTAAAAAACTAAATACAGAGATATTAGGTGTATCAAAAGATAGTATTGAAAGTCATCTAAAATTTAAAAAAAAATTTAAATTTCCATTTGAATTAATATCCGATGAAAAAAAAATTTTAATTAAAATGCTAGGAGCCTGGGGGGAAAAAACTTTGTATGGAAAAAAATTTATGGGAGTTAAAAGAACAACAATTTTAATTGGCAAAAATAGAAAAATTTTAAAGATCTGGAATAATGTTAAAGTAAAAAATCATGTAAAAATGAAGTTTTAGAATTTAAAAAAAAATTTAATTGATCATTTGAAAAATAAAAAATTTATATTTTTAATTAAGCTATTTTACAAAATTTTGTTTTTTAATTTATATAAATAAAAAAGATCAAAAAAAAAAAATTTTTTTGTTTTTGGTCTTGTGATTTGAGTTTTAAAAAATAGAAACAATAGTAGGCAAATTGTACCAAGGACTGATGTTAAATCATTAAAAATAATTTGGTTTTCTATATTATTTTTAATTATATCATGTGCATGATACCCAATTCCTAAACCCGCATGCTTGAGCATTTCTAAATCGTTTGAGCCATCACCAATTGCCACCATTTCTGAAAAGGATATATTTTTTTCACTTGATAACCTTTCCATATATTTAAATTTAGAATTTTTTTCTCCAGTTATCGGAATGTAATTTCCAGTAAAACAATTGTTATTATCGAATTCAAATTCGTTGCTAATAACATTTTGAAAACCAAGTTTATCACCGACATAACTTGATATTGGTTTAAAACCTCCTGTAATCAAACTTGTTGACATAACCCATGTTATTTAAAGTTTTGACCAAAATATCTCCTCCAGAATTAAATTTGATACCTTCTAAAACTTTATCAATTAAACTTTTTGGATGACCTTTTAAAAGATCTACCCTAGTTTTTAATGTTGTTCTTAGGTCGATTTTTCCTTCCATTGCTAATTTACTTGTCTGATCAACATTTGTTTTTGCACCTGTAATTTTAACTAAATCATCTAAAGTTTCATTTTCAATAATGGTTGCATCCATATCGCATAATAAGGCTTTATATTTTTGATCAAATTGATTTTGCAAACAAAAATCTACTTTTTTACTTTCTAATATTTTTTTTAATATGTGAAGTTTTTTGATCATCGTAGCCATCTAAAATCATTTGAATAGCTGTTTCAGATAATGATACTGAACTATCAATTTTTAAATTAAAACTCTCTTTAAAAAAAAGAGTACACTCATCTTCAGTAAAATTGTTTTGAGAAACAACCGTTAAGATTTTTTTACTCATCAAAGACTAATGATTTTGCCTGAATAACTAATGGTATTTTTTGAATTTGATCTAAAACTTTTTGCTCGATTGGACTATCTACAGAAATGAGTGCAATTGCCTCTTCTCCAGATTTTTTTCTACCTAAATTAAAAGTAGCTATATTAATATTATTATCAGCTAATATTTTTGACAGATTGCTTACAAAACCTGGTTTATCTTCATTGCTAATATACAAATTATATTTTGATAACTCTGCCTCAATATCAATTCCTTTTACATTAACTATTCTTGGTTTTCCTCCAAACAATGTTCCTGAAACAGATCTAGTTTGTTTATCTGTGACAACTGTCAAAGTTACACATGATTGATACTCGCAAGTTTTTTCGTGTTTAGTTTCTGTAATTTCTATAGATTTACTTTTAGCAACACTCATAGAATTAATAACATTAACACCATCAAAGTTTGATTTTAATAACGACCAAATAATTGTTTGCATTAGTGGCTGCGTATTAATTTGAGACGCCTGACCTTCAAATTCAATTTGAATTTTTTTAATAGCGTTTTCTGTAAGCTGCCCTGCAAATCCTCCTAAAATTTCTGATAATTTTAAATATGGTTGAACAGAATTATATTCTTTCGCTGTTAACGAAAAAGTATTTACAGCATTTGTTATAGCACCTGTTTTTAAAAAATCTGAAATTTGTTCTGCAATTTGTAATGCTACTTTTTCTTGAGCTTCAGTAGTAGATGCACCTAAGTGAGGAGTTAAAATTAAATTTTTAGTACCAAGTAAAGAACTGCCTTTTGGTGGTTCATTAACAAACACATCTAAAGCTGCACTAGCCACATGACCACTTTCTAAATTTTCTTTTAAAGCATCTTCATCAATTAAACCACCTCTTGCGCAGTTTACTATTCTCACACCTTTTTTCATTTTCCTAAAAGCATCTTTACTTATAATATTTTTAGTTTTTTCAGTTAATGGCGTATGAAGAGTTATAAAATCTGACCTTTTAAACAATTCATCTAATTCAACTTTTTCAACTCCCATTGTTTTTGCTTTTTCATCTTGTAAAAATGGATCAAAAACAATTACTTTAAATTGTAATCCAAGAGCACGGTTTGCAACAATGGCTCCGATGTTACCGCATCCAATAATACCTAAAATTTTTCCAGTAACCTCAACACCTTTGATAGAAGATTTTTCCCATTTTCCTTCATGAGTAGTTTTGTCTGCAAAAGGAATTTGTCGTGCAGTTGATAAAATTAATGTAATAGCGTGTTCAGCTGTTGTTATTGAATTTCCAAAAGGAGTATTCATTACAACTTTGCCATTATTAGTTGCCGCTTCTAAATCTACGTTATCAACTCCAATCCCTGCTCTGCCAATAACTTTTAATCTTTTTGATTTTTCAATAATATTTTTGTTAGGTTTTGTTGCTGATCTAACAACCAAACCATCGCAAGTTTCTAATTCTTTGATTAATTCTTCTTCACTTAATCCAGTTTTAACTACAGTTTCAATTCCATTATCTGTAAAAATTTTTACAGCTTCATCGCTCATCTTATCTGCAATTAATACTTTGAACATTAGGCGTTTACTACAGCATAAGCCCAGTCTAACCAAGGCAATAAATTTTCAATATCAGAACTTTCCACAGTGGATCCACCCCAAATTCTAAAGCCAGGAGGTGCTGTTCTGTATGAATTTATATCATATGCAACCTGCTCTTTATCTAAAAGATTATTGATCTCTTTAATTCTAGATTTTTGATCATCCTCACTTAAACTCAAAAATGATTTATCGGTAACTTTTAAACAAATACTTGTTGAAGATAAATTATTTTGATCTTCGCATAAAAAATCAGCCCAATTACTATTTTTTACCCAATCTTTAACAGTCTCTAAGTTTTTCTTTGATCTAGCTATTGCACCGTCCAAACCACCAATTGACTCTAACCAGTCAAGTGAATCTATCGCATCTTCTACACATAACATCGATGGTGTATTAATAGTTTCACCCTTAAAAATACCTTCGGCAACTTTACCTTTTGATGCTAAGCGATAAATTTTAGGTATTGGCCAACTTGGAGTGTAAGTTGCAAGTCTTTCTATAGCTTTTGGTGATAATGCAATCATTCCATGCGCGGCTTCTCCACCTAATACTTTTTGCCAAGACCAAGTAACTACATCTAATTTTTTAAAATCCATTTCCATTGCAAAAACTGCAGATGTTGCGTCACATAAAACTAAACCATCTCTTTTTTCAGGTATCCAATTAGCATTTGGAACACAAACGCCTGATGTTGTTCCGTTCCAATTAAACAAAACATCATTTGAAAAATTAACTTTATTTAAATCTGGTAACTTTCCATAATCTGCTTTGTGAACAATGCTATCTTTTAATTTTAATTGATCGGTTACTGTTTTCGCCCAATCTAAACCGAAACTTTCCCATGCCAAAACTTCAACTTTGTTTTTTCCAAACATTGACCACATTGCAGATTCAATTGCACCTGTATCTGATCCTGCAACGATACCTAAATAATAATCAGATGGTAATTTTAAAATTTTCTTAGATTTTTCTATAACTTCTTGAAGTTTCGATTTTGCAGGCTTTGCTCTATGTGAACGACCTAAATTATCAAAATTAAATTTAGATATATCCCAACCTGGTCTTTTTTTACATGGACCAGAAGAAAAATATGCGCTTGCTGGCTTCTTACTTGGTTTAGACATTTTTGAAATCTTCTAGCGCAACAAGAACTGTTGCGCTAGTAAAAAAATATTTATGCTGCACACTCAAGTGGAAGCTTATGTTTTAAAGCTACACCTGATAAAAAGTTCCACATATATTTTGCAGTTGTCAAAGCAGCCTTTTCAGCTTTCTGTTGCTCTTCTGGAGAAAGTTCATCCAAAAGTTTTTCACATTCAGCTCTATGAACTACATCGGCTTCTTTATGAACTTCAAAAAATTGCAAACCTTCTTTTGTATCAACTCCATAGTGTTTTTTTAAACCGCTAATTTTTACATCAGCGATTTCTGGAACTTGTCTTTCATAAGTATAAAATGATCCAAGGCCTTCTGCATAACTTGATCTTGCTTGCTTAAAGAAGTTGTCAATCATGTCTTTTGTAAAAGATTCTTGATCTTTAGTTTCAATTTCATCTTTGTTTGCTCCAAGCGCCAAAGCAAATTGCTTCCATAATTTTGGATGGTCATTATCTCTATCTTCTTCTTCTTGAAGATTTTCTAAAAGCACTTTTCTTTTACTAATATCTTCACACAAAGAATGTGTTGCGCTGATATATCTTGGAAATGCTTTTACGTGCTGATAATATTGCTCAGCATAATCTCTAATAATTTCTCTATTTAATTTTCCTTCATTCCACGCTTGGTAGAAAGGGTGTTTTAAAAGATGATATTCATCTAATTTATCTGCTAATTTTTTAGAAAACATATTTTCTCCCATTTAATATTAAGACTCAGGACTTTAGTGGGATTAATGAAGATTACAATCAATAAAAGGTTGATTTTTTTGATATTTTAAACAGCCTTATTTTTTAAGAAATAAGGCTGTTTATTTTGACTATTTATTGAACATATCTTTTAAAGCTTTTGCAGGTAAAAACTTCACTTTTTGTGAAGCAGCAATTTGGATAGTTTCTCCAGTTCTTGGATTTCTACCTTGTCTTGCTTTTCTTTTTGCTACTTTATAAGTACCAAAACCTGCAATCTTTACTGAATCGTCATCTTTTAATGCATCTAAAATAATATTAGTAATGCTATCAAAAGTTCTTTCAGCATCAGCTTTACTTAAGTTTAATGTGCTAGATATTTTAGCAACAAGCTGTTTTTTGTTCATTTTGGCCCTTTCGAATCGTTGTTAAATCAATGTTTCGTTAAAAAATAAGCAAAATCAATAAAAACTTGTTTTTATGTGATGTTTTTAACCACAGTTTCAACTTTAGATTTAAATTTATATACTTTTAGAACAATCCTATGCTTTTTAGATCATTATAAGTTGCAAAAAACATCAGTGTCATAAGCAAAGCCATTCCAAATTTATAAAAATATAACTGAACTTGTTCGCTTAAAGGTTTGCCTCTTATGAATTCTAATAGATAGAAAAATAAATGCCCTCCGTCTAACAAAGGAATAGGAAAAAGGTTAATCAAACCTAAACTAATAGAAATGTAAGCCATGATCGATAAAAAAGGAACTAGTCCGTGCTCTGCAACTTGGCCAGATATTTGGGCAATTTTTATAGGTCCGCCTAATTGATTTGCACTTTCATTTCCGGCAATCATTCTACCTAAATATGAAAGAGTCATTGAAATTGTATTCCAAACCTCTTTAACAGAAAGATAAATAGCTTTTGAAGGCCCCATTCTTTCACGTTTAACTTCACCTTTTAAAGGAGAAATTTTAATTCCTATCAGTTTTCTCTCAATTGAGTTTCCAAAACTATCTTTAACAACTTTTTTTTCTGGTTTAATATTAAAAGATAATATTTTTTTATTTCTAATAACTTCAACTTTAACTACATCGTTTTTGCTAGTTGATATTAAGTAAGCAACATCATTAATGCTATCAATTTTTTTACCATCAACAAAAGTTATTTGATCATTGCTTTTTAATCCTGCAGTTTGAGCTGGTGAGTTTTTATTAACTTCTGAAATAACTGGAAGAGTAACATCTTTTCCTACGGTCATAAAAATAATTGAAAAGATAAAAATAGCTAAAATAAAATTGGCTAAAGGACCTGCTGAGACTATTAAGGATCTTTGATATAAAGGCTTAGTTGTTAAAAGTTTCGAATGATATTTTTTATCAATCTTTGTTAAACTAACTGGCTGTGATGCAGAATTACTATCACCAAAAAACTTAACATATCCTCCTAATGGAATAGCACAAATCTTCCATCTAGTTCCATATTTATCATTAAAACCAAATATTTCTTTACCAAAGCCTATTGAAAAATCAGTAACACCAACTTTATATTTTTTTGCAAAATAATAATGTCCGTACTCATGAACAAAAACAACAATTGAAATTAGAACTATAAAAGAAATAATATATTGCAACATTAAAAATTATTTATACTTATGATTAATAATATCCCAAAAGTAAATATTAAAAAGCCTGAACCTATATTAAATTTTCTTAAGATATTTTCTGTTAACTTATCTTTAAAAAGCAACGAAAGATAAGATAAAATTGACCACCATGCTAACGAACCTATAAAAATTCCAGTTACAATTAAAACCGAACTAATAAAGTTAATTTCTTCCATCAAATAATTTACATAAGATAAAGCTGCAACAAACGCGATGATTGTCATTGGATTGCTAATGGTTATTATAAATCCTGTGATCGTATCTTTTAAAGCTGTTTCGTGCTCAATCTGTTTTCCCTCTAAAGAATCTGGAACCTTTGACATCATTCTAAGACCAATAAACATGATACATAACGATCCTGCCAATCTTAAAACAGGTTGATTTTGCAAAGTATCTCCTGAAATTGCAAAAAGACCAAAGACAGCGAACATTCCATAAAATAAATCTGCTAATGCAACACCAAGACCAGTAAATAAGCCAGGTTTTAAACCAAATTGTAATGTTCTATTAATACATAAAATTGCAGCTGCTCCTATTGGCAGTGCAACAAAAAAACCTATTATGAGACCTGCAAATAAATAAATCATTAAATTTAAGAATATTTATACCTAAATTAACTAGATTCTATAGTTATGTTGATTTATAAATTTGGCATTAACAAAAGGGAAATTTAAAATGGCAATTTTTGAAGAAAATAATAATCAAGGATCAAGCAGTCCTTTCTCTAGAACTGCGACTACGAGATCAACATCTGATGTAAAAGAAGGAAATATTCATATTGGATCAGGTGTTTCAGTAAATGGAGAGATTAATGCACCTAACGAAGTGATTGTTAACGGTAAACACCAGGGAAAAGTAAGCGCTGGTAAGATTAGTGTTAAAAATGGTGGCGGTGTTGATGGTGAAACTGCTGTCGAGACAGCAGAAATTGAAGGTAATTACGATGGTAATCTTCAAGTTGCTGGAACATTATCGGTTTCTTCATCTGGTGTTGCAAAAGGTGAGATTAGATACAAAGATTTAGAAATCGCATTAGGCGGAAAAATCAGTGGAACAATTGCTGAGATGTCTGATGACGAATTTAGCAAATCAAAAATCAAGTTAGTCAAAGATGAAGAGAACGAAGATAAAAAATCTGGTGGTGGTTTCTTTGGCTCAGCAAAAGAAGACGAGAAATAAAATCCCATCTAATCTATGGCATCTTCATCAAACTCAATTTTATTGTCTGATGTTCAGTTAAAAGGAAAAATTACTGAAAAAGATGATATCATTCTTGGTTGCAAGTTTGATGGAAACATTGTTGCATCAAAAGTTACTTTATCAAATTCAGCAGATATAAATGGTGACGTTAATGCTAACGAAGCAATCATAGAAGGTAAATTAAGAGGTTCTGTTACAGCAACAAAAGTATCAATTAAAGAAAATTGCGACTTAGAAGGTGACATCTTGGGAGAGTCAATTTCTGTTGAGGATGGAGCAAAAATAAAAATTCAAGCTTTAACTAAAAAGGGAGTGTAAAAATGGGAACGTTAGGACATCAGGGTATATTTGTAATTGCAATATACTTTTTTCTTCTAATTATAGCTCACTACAGGTTGCCAAGTATTCAGAATAATATTTTAGCTGAATATAAAGCTGCCCAAAAAGAACTTGCTAAAAGAAAAGGTAAGTTAAAAATGTGGGAAGCTAAAATAAGAAAAAGCAAAAAAAGAAAGCAGCCAAAAAAGTCTAAAAGAAGACGTTAGTTTAAAAATTCCATTCAGCAACTTTATTAAAAATAAAGTCTCTGAACGCTTTAACTCTAGCTACATTCTTTAGAGATTGGGGATACACAAAGTGCGCTTCGTACTTTGGACCATTATGTTGAGGTAATACTCTGATCAAGTTTTTATTTTCTCCAACCATATAATCAGGTAAAGCTGCTAGGCCTGCTCCTGCATCTACTGCAAGCATTAAAGAATAAATATTATTAACTTTCATAATTGATTTTCTTTTTTGCTTCGTGCCCAGTTTTAAAATCCATTCTTTTTCTGAAAGTGGTGAGGGTGTTCCTTTTCCGTAAGTAATTAAACTATGATTATCTAAATCTTTAGGGCTTTTGGGAACTCCATGCTGAGAAATATACTTTGAAGAAGCATAAACATGATAATTAATATCAACTAATTTTTTTTGAATATAATTTAATTGCTTTGGTGGCCTCATCCAAATTGCTACATCAGCTTCTCTAGTGCTTAAATCTAATTCATCGTTTGTTACAATAAGCTCAACTTCAATGTCAGGATTTTTATCTCTAAATTCTTTAATTCTTGGTGTCAGCCAAATTCCACCAAAACCAACAACTGTTGTGACAACTAATTTTCCTGATGGTTTGTCTTTTCTTTCTGTTAAATCAGTTTCAACTTCTTTTATTTTTGAAATAACTTCATTTGCAGTTTTATAAAGCGTTTCACCGTTTTCGGTTAACGATAATCCTCTTGCGTGCCTTTGAAAAAGACTACATTTTAATTCATATTCTAGTGATTGAATTTGCCTGCTTATAGCTGATTGACTTAAGTTTAGTGCTTCTCCAGCTTTAGTAAAACTTCCAGCTTGAGTTACAGCATGAAAAATTTTTAACTTATCCCAATCCATTATTTATTTACGTCTACTATTACTCTACCTGAAATTTCACCTTTTAATATTTTAGATGAAGAATCTACCAAATCTTGAAGACTCCAAACACTCACACCTTCGTTTAATTTATCAAAATCAACATAGCTCGTAGCCTGAGACCATAAAAATTCTCTTCTTTTGGTAGGTGCTGTTACAGAATCTATTCCCCAAAGCTTCACTCCTCTAATAATAAAAGGCATTACCGTTGTCTCCAATTTAAAGCTACTAGCTAGACCACAAGCAGCAACTATTCCATTGGGTCTAGTATGAGATAACGCTTTAGCTAAAATTTTTCCGCCAGTTGTATCAACTACTCCATCATATAAAGCTTTATCAATAGGTCTTGCATCTTGATCCAATTCAGAACGATCAACAATTGTTTTTGCACCTAATGATTTTAAAAATGCTTCTTTATCTTTTTTTCCAGTTACAGCGGAAACATTATAGCCAAGTTTGCTTAATGCCATCACAGCAACACTTCCTACTCCTCCAGTTGCTCCAGTAACCAGAACATCTTTAATAGATTCACCTAATAATATTGTTTCTCTTGCTTGAATTGCTCAGACACACATTAAAGCAGTAAGCCCAGCAGTACCTAACATCATAGCCTTCTTGCTATCTAAATCGCTTGGCATTTTAACTAAAAATTCGTCATTTACTTTTGCATACTGAGAATAGCCACCATAATAAATCTCTCCTACTCTCCAGCCAGTTAAAATGACTTTATCTCCTACTTTAAATTTATTAGACTGACTTTCTTCAACTGTTCCAGCAAAATCAATTCCTGGAATATGAGGATAATCTTTAACAAGCTTACCTCCATTTTTTAAAATCATTCCATCTTTAAAATTTAATGAAGAATAATCGACTTTAACTAAAACGTTTCCATCTTTTAAAAATGATTTTTCAACAGACTTTACTTCTCTAGTGAAGCTTTCTCCTTGGTTATTAATTACGATTGCCTTAAAACTCATGAGGCTAATTTCTTGCTTTCTCTCTCATTATAAAAATATACTCTATCAGTATCTAAATCTGCATCTTCTTTTAAGACAAAACAAACATTGCAATATCCACAAATAACATATCCAACTTCAGGTTTAATATTATAATAAACTTTTGGACTATCTATTTGAGTAGCAATACGAGTGGTATCTACATAAACTTTTTTAAATGATTATATTTTTCTGGCAAATTAACCATAAAACTACTTCTTATTTATGTATGTTAAAAACCTATTTTGCAAAGAATGGCTATCTCTAAACGAACCGGTAAAATAATTTGTAACAGTAGTTGCATTTTCTTTCATCACTCCTCGAGTTGTCATACACTGGTGAATTGCATCAATACAAACAGCTACACCATGAGCTTTTAATCCTTTATAAATCGCATTAGCTATTTGCATTGTAAGTCTTTCTTGTGTTTGAAGTCTTCTTGCAAAAGCATCAACAACTCTTGCTAACTTACTCAACCCAACCACTTTGTCTGAGGGAATATAAGCAACATGAGCAACTCCAATAATTGGAGCCATATGATGTTCACAGTGACTTTGAATAGTTATATTTTTTTGAATAACCATATCGTCATAACCTTCAACATCTCCAAATGTTTTCTCAAGATACTCTTGTGGATTTTCATCATATCCACCAAAATATTCGCTGTATGCTTTGATTACTCTATCTGGAGTTTCAATAAGACCCTCTCTTGAAGGATCCTCACCAATATATTTTAAAATAGTCTCAACAGCTTTTTTAGCCTCTTCTTTGCTAATCTTTTCTTCAATCTTCTTCTTAAAATCTGTTACATTTTTCATTTTAAATTATATATCCTTAAAAAAATTTGATTAATGCAATATACAGAGATAGATACGGTAGACAATGTTTAAAAAAAGAATTTCTGTACAACAGATTGAAGAAAGTAGAGAGCTTTGCCCCAAATTTGACGAGCATGGTCTTATTCCTGTGGTCACAACTGATTTTAAGACAGGAGAAATATTAATGCACGGGTATATGAATGAAGAAGCCTTTAAAAAAACTATTGAAACAAAAGAAGCACATTATTTTAGCAGATCGAGAAATGCGATTTGGCACAAAGGAAAAACAAGCGGCTTTTTTCAAAAAATAAAATTTATTAGGATTGATGATGATCAAGATTCCGTATGGATTTCAGTTGATATTGGTGATGGTGCAAGTTGCCATGTTGGATATTATTCTTGTTTTTATAGATCAATTCCACTTGACGAAAAATCAATGGTCGAGATTAATTTAAAATTTGAAGAAAAAGAAAAAAAATTTGATCCAGAAATTGTTTATAAAGGTCAACCAAATCCAACAAAATTATAATATATGAAAATTTTAAGTCCATTTGGACCAAAAATAGCAAAACTAAAACTTTCAAAAAGTCTTTATTAATAAAATAAATAATTAAGTTGATAAAATTATTAAAACAAAAATCAATCTAAAAAACTAAATCATGGAAAAAAACTTGTTGGACAAATTAAACAAGAATTTAAATTAGAAGAAAAATTTATTAAAAGCAAATTTAGAAAAAACTATTCAAAAACAAGTTAAAGATTTTATTAAAAAAGCAATCATCAAAGATGCTAATTAAAAATTAAAATTAAAGATACTATGGGTTGTAAGACAATTTGAAAATGAATATAATCCTATTCATTATCATGATGGTCATTTATCTGGCGTGGGTTATTTAAAGATACCAAAAAATTTGGAGAAAATTGTCAAAAAAAAATTAAAAACAAATGGATCAATAGATTTTGTTAATGGATCAAAAAATTTTTTAAGTGACAGTATTTATAATCATAAACCCAAAGTAGGTGATTTTTATTTTTTTCCAAATTATCTTAATGCATACTGTATATCCATTTCATGTGAATACAAATGAAAGAGAGAAGCTTTTCTTTTAATGAATATTGAAAAGTTTGCTAAGGTTTATTCTTATTTCGCTATCTGGTATAATTTGACCCTTGTAAAAAAAATGGCTAAGAAAAAAAAAATTGAAAAAAAAAAAAATATTTTCATGAAAAATATTGATCCATTTATTGGATTATAGTTTTTATAGCTTTTGCATCATTTATATTCTTTGTTGCTCCAAAAATTAATTAAATGAAAATAGATAAAGTAATTTTTGATGTTGGAAAAGTTTTAGTTAAATTTAATCCAAAAGATTTATACAAAAAAATTTTTAATTCAGATAAAGAAATTGATTATTTTTTTAAGAATATATGCCCGTGGAATTGGCTCATACAACAAGACTTAGTTTATGATACAACAAAAGCTACTTTAGAAAAAATCAAAGAATATCCAAATTATAAAAGAAGCTATAGAATCATTTTATGGAAGATTTATAGAAATGATTACTGGCGTATATGAAGAAAATTTAAAAATTGCTTTAGATTTAAAATCAAAAGGAATACCAATTTATTTATTAAGTAATTTTCCAGGAGACCAATTTGATAAATACATGTCTAACAATCCTTTTTTAAAAGAATTTAATGATATGGTTATTTCTGGAAAAGTTGGATTAAAAAAACCAGACCCTAAAATATATGAGCTTATGCATTAAACAATTTAATTGCATACCTGAGAAAACTCTTTTCATTGATGATAGACCAGAAAATACAAAAGCTGCTGAAAAACTAGGTTTTCAAACGATTACTTTAGATGATCCATTTAAACTATCAGAATATATTAAAAAATTTAGTTTTTAAAATCAGATCTCGTATCAAAGTCTATTAAAATAGATTTTGATTTTACATTAATACTTGAGCATTTTGTTTTCTTTAAAATATATTTTGCTCCAGCATCTCCTTTTAATTTCATTAATTTTCTTTTAAAATTGTACGGAAAACAAACAGGATTTCCTCTTTTTTTATTATACATAGGAACTACAGGATAATTTTTATTTAAAGAAAATTTTTTTATAATTTTGTTATGAACATTAGCTTTTATTTTTGGCATATCTGAAAGGCATATTAAAAAACCTTTTGTTGGTTTTTTTATTTTTTTAAGACCCTCTTTAATAGAAGTAGACATGCCTTTTTTATAATTCTTATTATATAAAACTTTTACTTTTTGATTTTTAGAAATTATTTTTTTAAATTCATTTCTATTTTTTCCTAAAACAACAACAATTTCATTAATTTTGCTTTTAACTAATTCTTCAAATGCATATTTAAATAAAACTTTATTTTTATACTTACTGAGTAATTTATTTTTTCCTTTAAAACGACTTGATGTTCCTGCTGCTAAAAGTATTGCTGAAATCACTGCTTATATATTTCTGTCATTAGCTGGAATATAATAGATAATGCTATCTCTGGTGCAGACCTGCCGCCAAATTTAACTCCAATTGGTCCAAAAATTTTTTTGATATCATTGTCTTTAAATCCTGCTTCTTTAAGCCTATTGCATCTATTTTCATGAGTTTTTTTGCTTCCTAAAGCACCGATATAAAAACATTTTTTTTTAAGTGCTTCATGAATTGCAGGGTCATCAATTTTAGAATCGTGTGTTAATGCGATTAAGGCTGTATCGCTATCAATTGGACAATGCTCAAATGCCTCTTGTGGCCATAGATTAATAATATTTGCATATGGAAATCTTTTTTCTGAAGCAAAATATCCTCTTGGATCAATCACAAATATTTCTAAATTTAAAAATTTTGCGTATTCAATAAAATATTGCGCTATGTGTACAGCTCCAACAATAACAACCTTGATAGGTTTTTGATAATTTTTTACAAATATATTAGTATTTTTAATTAAGCCATCTTTTCTAGATTTGTATAGTTTTTCTATATCTTTTTTATATTGTTCGAATTGTGATGGTATCTTTTGATCAGTAGAAAAGATAAAACTTTCATTTGTCTCTACGTTTGTAATAATAGAAAATTCTTTTTTTTTATTTTTTAAATCAATAATTTCTTTTAAAAAACTAATTTTCATTAACTATTTTCTCTAAAAAAATATCAATTTCACCACCACAAGCAAGACCAACGTTCCAAGCGCTTTCATTGGAAACTTTAAAGTTTATTTTTTTATGATTTATATTTTGTCCTAATAAATCAATACAATGTCTAACAACTTCACCTTCAACGCATCCACCAGAAACTGATCCTGAAAAATCACCAGTATCATTTACAATCATATAACTTCCTACAGGTCTTGGTGAAGAACCCCAGGTTTGAATTACTGTAGCTAAAACAACTTTTTTCTTATCTTGATTTATCCACTGATAAGCTTCTTCTAGTATTTTTTCATCAAAAGTATTTTTCATGAAAATCTAGCTTAACAGAACTTAATAAAAAAATGATATTTATTTGCAACCTGCTACTGCTTTTTGAGCAGCAGATACAATTAAACTTGCTCGATATTCATTAGAAGCATGAATATCTGAGTTCAAATCTGAAGACTTGAGTACAACGTTATTTAATGCGTCTGGTGAAAAATTATTATTTAGTTCTTTTTCTATTTCTTTGCATCTATAAACAACTGGCTGAGCGCCTGTGACAGCGCATATAACCTCTTTCTTATGTTGGGCAATGTAAACACCTACTAAAGCATATCTTGACGCTGGGTTAGGTATTTTTACATAACAAGATTTTTCAGGAACTTGGAATTCTACAGCAGTAATAAGTTCTCCTTTTTTTAAAGCTGTTTCAAACATACCTTTAAAAAATTTTGAAGCTTCTATCTTTCTATCAGATGTATGAATAGTTGCGTCTAAAGCAATACAAGCAGATGGATAACAAGCACTTGGGTCGTTATTTGCAATTGAACCACCAATTGTTCCTTTGTTTCTTACTTGCATGTCGCCAATACCGCCAGCTAAATGCGCTAATGATGGTATAGCTTTTTTAACATCTTTTGAAGATGCTACTTCAGCATGCTTGGTAGCTGATCCAATTTTAACAGTTTTGCCACTTACTTTAATTCCTTGAAGCTCTTTAATATTTTTTACGTTAATGACATCATCAAAACTAGATAAACGTAGCTTTAACGAAGGTATTAAGGTTTGACCTCCAGATAAATATGTAGAATTTTTTGAAGACATTTTTGTAGCTTCTTTGATATTTTTAGCTTCGTGAAAATTAAACTGTTTCATTTATCCCCTTTCCTTAATTAAGCAGCCTTTTTAGCTGAACTAGTTTTTTCTTTTAAAGCTTTCCAAACTTTTTCAGCAGTTGCTGGCATTGTAACCTCTGTTCCAATTGCATCCACTACAGCATTCATTACGGCTGGTGGTGATGCTATGGCTCCTGCCTCACCACAACCTTTAACTCCTAACGGATTTGATGTTGCTGGAGTACAAGTATAATCAATTCTAAACTCAGGAAAATTATCTGCTCTTGGCATACAATAATCCATGTATGATGCGGTAACTAACTGACCTGTTTCGTCATAATAAGCATTTTCATATAATGCCTGTCCAATTCCTTGAGCAAGCCCTCCATGAATTTGTCCTTCAACAATCATAGGATTAATTAAATTTCCAAAGTCATCAACACAAGTATATGTATCTACTTTTGTCTCACCGGTTGTAGGATCTACTTCAACTTCACAAATATGAGACCCTGCTGGGAAGGAAAAATTCACTGGATCATAAAATGCAGTTTCTTTTAATCCTGGCTCCATACCATCTGGCAAAGGAGATTTAATTTCACCATAAGTACCAGGCAAATAACAAGCAAAAGCAATTTCCCCTATTGTTTTTTTCTTATTGGTATTTGGAACAATAAACTCTCCATCTTTAAACTCAATTTCGTCAACGTTAGCTTCTAACATTTTTGAAGCAACGGCTTTGCCTTTTTCAACAATTTTATCACAAGCTTTAGCAATTGCTGTGCCTCCTACTGCAAGAGACCTTGAACCATAAGTGCCCATTCCAAATGGACCTTTATCAGTATCTCCATGAACTAAATCAATATTTTCGAATGGTACACCAAGTTTATCAGATACAATTTGAGCAAAAGTCGTGTCATGACTTTGTCCATGACTATGAGTTCCTGTAAAGACTGAAATATTTCCTGTCGGATTAAACCTAATTTCTGCAGATTCCCAAAGTCCAACACCAGCGCCTAACGACATAACAGCTGCTGAAGGGGCAATTCCACATGCCTCAATATAAGTTGAAAAACCTATTCCTCTTAATTTTCCTTTTGAAGCAGACTCAGCTTTTCTTTTGTTAAAATTTGCATAATCAGCAAGTTTTAAAGCTTTATCAAAATGAGCGTCATAATCACCAGAGTCAATATTATGAACTAAACATTGCTGATGAGGAAACTGTTTTATAAAGTTTTTCTTTCTAAACTCTGCTCGATCAATACCCATTTCTTTTGCTGCTCTATCCATTAATCTTTCAATCATATAAGTAGCTTCGGGTCTTCCTGCACCTCGATAGGCATCAACTGGAGCAGTATTTGTAAAAACTGCTTTCACATTACAATATGCAGCTGGAATGTTATAAAGGCCTAAAACTAAAGGGCCATACAAATAAGTTGGTGTTACTGTAGCAAATAAAGATGCATATCCTCCTAAGTTTGCAATTGTATCAACTTTTAAACCAGTTACTGTTCCATCATTTTTAACTGCAAGTGAACATTTAGTAATATGATCTCTTCCATGACAATCTGATAAAAAAGACTCTGTTCTTTCACAAACCCATTTCACAGGTCTTTTCAATCTTTTCGCTGCCCAAGCAACGACAACATCTTCTGAGTATGGATAAATTTTTGATCCAAAACCTCCACCAACATCTGGTGCAATAACTCTAAACTTGTGCTCAGGATGTAGTGCGTTGAATGCTGAGATAACTAATCTTGATAAATGTGGATTTTGACTTGTTGTATACAATGTTAATTCTTCTGAAGATGAATTGTAGTCACCAATAGATGCTCGTGGTTCCATCGCATTTGGAACTAATCTATTGTTCACTAAATTCATTTCAATCACTCTATCTGCATTTGAAAATGCTTCATCTGTTTTTGCCTTATCTCCTAACTCCCAGTCAAAGCATAAGTTTTTGTCTATTCCTTCATGAATTGTTTCAGAACTCATTGCATCAGCAGTACTAGCCACAGCTTTTAAAACTTTGTAATCTACTTTAACTAAATCAGCAGCGTCTTTTGCTTGTTGTAAAGTTTCAGCAATAACTAAAGCAACATGATCACCAACATAATTAACTGTATCTGAGGCTAATGCTGGATGTGCTGGACACTTCATATCGGTTCCATCCTTGCTCACAATTTTCCATCCTGCGATTAATCCACCTATTTTATCTTCTTGTAATTCTTTTCCAGTTAAAACATCTATTACTCCAGAAGCTTTTTTTGCTTTAGAAGTATCAATTCCTTTTATCTTGGCTCTAGCGTGAGGAGATCTTATAAAAACAGCATACGATTGGTTATGTAGTGTAATATCAGCTGTATATCTTCCTTTGCCTGTTAAAAACTTTTTATCTTCTTTTCTTTCTACTTTTGATCCAATCATGCTTGCTGCCATATCTCTCTCCTCTTAATTTTAAATTTTAAACTTTGCCAATCGCACCTTTAACTGCTGCAACAATATTATGATAACCAGTACATCTACAAATATTACCTTCTAAACCTTTTCTTATTTCTTCATCTGTGGGGTTTTTATAAGTCTTAAGTAAATCAATTGAACTCATTACCATTCCAGGAGTACAATAACCACATTGTAAGCCATGGTGTTTTTTAAAAGACTCTTGGACTGGATGAAGTTTTCCATCTTTTTCTAAACCTTCAATCGTTGTTACCTCAGAGCCCTCAGCGTCAGCAGCTAACATTGTGCAGCTTTTAATAGATTTTCCATCTACGTGAACAACGCATGCTCCGCATTGGCTTGTATCGCAACCAATATGTGTTCCGGTTAAATTAAGATTATCTCTTAAAAATGATGCTAATAATGTGTTATCTGGAACTTCTTTTTCAATTTGTTTTCCATTAACACTAAGGTTAACTTTAACCATTAATCCCCCCCCCTGAAGATTAATTAAACCATTACATGTAAACGAAATCAAGTTCGTTTAAAAATTACAATCAAGAGTTGTTTAATAAATTGATAATATAATTGCGGCTAACAGAATAATTGCTGCAAATGCATAAATTAATTTTTTATTTAAACCGCCATCTGTTTTTGAAATAATTTTTTTGTCACTAGTTTGTTGAGGTGCAAGTTGCTCTAAAAAATTTCCAAAGAAAATATCTGCCATTTTTTTTGCAGTCATATCAATTAATCGACCACCAACTTGTGCAATTTTTCCACCGACGTTTGCTTCAACTTCATAAGTTAAAATTGTCTCTCCCTCAGTTTCATCTAAAGTTACTTTTGCTTCTCCAGATGCAAAGCCAACTGGCGAGTTTCCTTGACCAACAAGTTTATAACTATTTGGGGGATTTAAATCTTGCAATTCTACATCGCCTGTAAAACTAGCATTAAATGGGCCAATTTTATTTGTAGCTGTTGCTGTAAAGCTAGTATCCGAGTTTTTTGTAAATTCTTCACATCCAGGAATGCATTTTTGTAATACTTCAGGGTTATTTAATGCTTCCCAAACTGTTTGTTTATCTGCTGGAATTTTATATGATCCGACTAATTTCATATGGAGGTTATAATTATTTTTTATGAATGATGCTACAAAAAAAGAAATACAATCAATGGCTTTCGACAGACTTGTGAATCATTTAAGAGAAAGAAAAGATGTTCAGAATATTGATTTAATGAATCTTGCTGGATTTTGCAGAAATTGTTTGTCCAAATGGTTTAGGGAAGAAGCTGAAAAAAAAGGTATTAAAATTACAGATCCTGATGCTAGAGAAATAATATATGGTATGCCTTATTCTGAATGGAAAGATAAATATCAAAAATAAATTATGGAAAAATTAAAGTTAATTGGTTTTATTATTTTTTTAGTTTTTTTATTTTTTTTAGTCATAACAGGAGGGGCTGGAGCATTTTCAAAAAAAAAGGTTAGTAATGACATCAAAAAATATCTTAAATCTGTTTATAAATTACTAATACTCATAATTTGTGTTGGAGCTGTATTAGTACTCTTTACTAGTTAATTGGATGATTCACTTTGCAGATTTAAATTATAATGAAGCAAAAAAAATTTTTGCCCATAATTTTAATCTAGAAAAAAAAGATGCATCTATGCGATCAAATCAAGCGTGGAAATTTTTTTACCAAAAAGGTTATTTTAATTTAAGCTTATTTTCAAATATACCAACTAACATTAAGGAAGAGCTAAAAAAAAATGTTTCTTTCTCAAGGCCACTAATTAAAAACAAACAAGTGTCCAAAGATGGAACTATTAAATGGTTAATAGAATTAGAAGACAAAAACTTAGTTGAAACAGTTTATATTCCATCAGAAACTCATGGCACTTTATGTATTTCATCTCAGGTGGGATGTACCTTAAATTGTAAATTTTGTCATACAGGAGTTCAGCCATTAGTAAAAAATTTATCAACTAATGAAATTATTAACCAAGTATTAATTGCTAAAGATGAACTAAATGAATGGCAAGAAAAGAAAAGGATTAATAATATTGTTTATATGGGTATGGGTGAACCTTTTTATAATTATGATAATGTAAAAAAATCTGTAGAGATTTTAAAAGATCACAATGGTTTAGATTTTTCAGATAAAAGAATTACTGTTTCGACTTCAGGAATATCTCCAAATATTATTAAAGCAGCGAAAGAAATTGGCACTTATTTAGCCCTATCGCTTCATGCACCTAATAATAAAATTAGGAATGAAATCATGCCAATCAATAAAAAATATAATATTGAAGATGTAATTAAAAATTGTCACGAGTATGCCAAAATCAGTGGGGAAAAAGTATTTTTAGAATATGTCTTACTCAAGGACATTAATGATAGTGAAAACTGCGCAAAAGAATTATCAAAATTAATGTCTAGGTTTCCTTCCAAGCTTAACCTAATTCAATTTAATCCATGGCCAGGTGTTAAGTACTTACCATCTTCAGAAGAACAAACTTCTATATTTATGTCTATTATTAAAAACTCTGGACATATCGTGACTTTAAGAAAATCAAGAGGTAAGGATATTTTAGGTGCGTGTGGTCAATTAAAAACTGAAAGTGAAAGAGAAAAAAGAAAAGTCTAATTATTCGTGTTTATGTTTTTCTTGTAAATCTTTTTTAACATCTTCATGGTCACCAACAACAATATGATGTTTGCTTTTGGTAATATATTTTTCAAGTATAGGTATTAATAAAAGTGGAGCCAAACCGCCTAGCACAATTCCTATTGCTGCAGTTTTCAAATGCGGGTCAATGGTAGCAGCTATAAAGTCAGCAACAACATGGGCTAAAACAACCCCAAAAATTCCAGCCACATATCCATTGGAAACAATTTTTAACAATCTGTTAATACTCCAACCAGAATAAAAACCTATTAAAGGAATAATAGTATGAACAAAACCAAAAATAAAACCTCTTAACCAATCATGCTCATGAACAAAATGTAAGAACTCAGGTAAATTATGTGAATGTTCCATTTTATTTTTCGTTTAATCTTGGCATGAGTTCTATAAAATTACATGGTTTAAATCTAGAGTCTAATTGAAACTTTAATATATCTTCCCAAGCATCTGTAACAGCTCCGGTTGAACCTGGTAATGCAAATATATATGTGCCTTTTGTTAGTACTGCTAATGCTCTCGATTGAATTGTTGATGCACCAATTTTTTTATAACTGATTAGCCTAAACAATTCTCCAAAACCTGGGATTTCTTTATCCTTGATTTCATTTAATGCTTCTGGCGTTGTATCTCTTCCTGTGACACCTGTTCCACCTGTGGTAATAATTACATCTACATTTTTATCTTCACACCAGTTAAGTAATATTTTTTTTATTTCTTCCTTATCGTCTTTAACAATTTCTTTATGAGACAAACCGTGACCCTTTTCTTTAATCTTATTTGCTAATATTTGACCTGACTTGTCAGTTGCTTCTGTTCTGGTATCTGAAATTGTTAAAACAGAAATATTAATTGGGGTAAATTCTTTAGTACTGTCAATTGGCATTAAGGTTTTATACTTTAAATTTAGTATCTTGGAAGATCAATAAATAAAACTTCACAATTTTCTAAGGCAAGAATTTCAACACTTTTTAATTTTGTAATTTCAGCCCCGTCTCCTTTTTTAATTTCTTTATCATTAATTTTAATTTTTCCTTGGGAGCACAAAACATAAGCTTGATTTCTATCTATTTTTTGGGTGACTTTGTCCCCTTTGTTAATTCTTCCAGCATAAATAACTGCATCCTGGTATATTTTTAAGGTATCTTTATCTTTACTATCAAAACTAGTAACTAAAGGTTTTAGTTTATCTTTAACAGGCTCTTTTGGAAATTTTTTTGCATCCCATCGGGGTTTAACGTTTTTTTTGTTTGGAAACATCCAAATTTGATAAAGATTTGTTTCTTCATTTTCCAGATTATATTCTGAATGTGTAACTCCTGTTCCAGCAGACATTACTTGTACATCGCCAGCTTCAGTTCTGCCCTCATTTCCCATATCATCTTTATGGGTGATCGCGCCTTTTCTAACATAAGTAATAATTTCCATATTATCGTGTGGATGAGGATCAAATCCTGTTTGAGGTGCAACAATATCATCATTAATCACTCGCATTGGTCCAAAGTGAACTCGGTTAGGATTTTGGTAACTTGCAAAGCTAAAATGGTGTTTGGCTTTTAACCAACCATGATCAGCACCACCTAATTTTTCATATGGAATAATATTAATCATTTGTTGTTAATATAGGTTTGCTAGAATAAATTACAATAACATGCCAGTTCTAATTTCACTTTTTTTATTTACAGCTACAATTTATTCCAGTGTTGGATTTGGCGGGGGATCAACTTACTTAGCATTATTATTAATCTGGGGAATTCCTTACACTGTATTTCCGGTCATAGCTTTAAGCTGCAACATCATTGTTGTTTCTGGTAATTGTTTTAATTATATTAGAGCTGGAAATCTTAATTTAAAGTTATTAATTCCATATCTTATTGGCTCTATACCGCTTGCTTATATCGGAGGCAGCCTTCATATAGAAAAAAAATTGTTTGAATATTTGTTATTCGCGATTTTATTAATGGCTGGTCTTTTGCTGCTTATAAACTTTAAAAAATATGAAGAAAACAAAATACAATTTAAAGATATTCCTTATCTTATCTCTATAACTATTGGTGCAATACTAGGTTTTTTATCTGGAATAGTTGGGATTGGTGGAGGTATTTTTTTAAGCCCTATTCTTTATCTTTTAAAAGTCGCACATCCAAAACACATCGTAACCGCTAGTTCACTTTTTATTTTAATTAATTCTATATCTGGAGTTATTGGACAACTAACAAAAAATAATATTTTAAATGATTTAATAAGTTACTGGCCTTTAATGTTGGCTGTTTTGATTGGGGGACAAATAGGAAATTTTGTTAACTTAAAAATTTTGCCAACAAGAATACTCGCTCTTATCACATCTTTATTGGTTTTATTCGTGGCAGCTCGAATGTTCTTTAAATTGTTTTTCAATTAAAAGTTGAAAAATATCTTAAAATAAGTTTTTTAAACCTAAAGTTTTTATGTTACGTTTAATTATGGGGATCAGGGACTTTAAATTAAACGATCAGGACAAATCTTTTTTTTTCTGATAAATCTAAACTTGAAAACCTAGAAAAAAAGGAAAAGGATCCATTTCTTAAAAAGGAAATGGATACCCTCAAGAAAAAACAATCTAAAAAATATTAATTAAATAAATTAAGCGATTTGCTCGGCTTTAACTTTAGCTTGTTCTGAATCTAAACCAAGCTCTGCAGCTTTTTTCTCAGCAGCCCTTAATTGTTTCACAGATCTTTTGTAAAGAAAGAAAGATAAACCTAAAGCTATAAAATATGCAGACCACACAAATACTGCGTATCCACCCATATTTAAATTTTCAAACATAACTACTTTTATCTACTTTCCAGCTACTTTTGCAACATATTTTGAAACAATATCAACTTCTTGGGGTGTTAATATTCCATCTTCACCAAAGGCTGGCATTACTCCTAATCCGTTTTGAACCATGTCTTTAACGTATGCGACATTTTTAGAATCTTTTGAACTGTCCAAACTTGGACCTACATTTCCCACAGATCCTGCGTGCTTAAGAACATGACAAGCTCCACATCCAGCTTTTTCATTAAAGATTGCCTTGCCCTCAGTAATAACTTCATCTGCCGAAGCAGATGAAGTTATTGTAATTAGGAATATGTAAAGAATAGCTAAATTACGATACTTTAATATCAAGACCGTGATCCAACCATCCATTGTGAGCATAACCTCTTCTGTTTTCCATTCTCAATTTAGGCTGAGACTTTCCACCAGCAGAAGCTTTACTAACTATTTTATAGCTACCTTTTTTTAAGTTTGTTGTGAAAGAAAACTGTCTCCAAGCATATTTTCCAAGATCTGGACCAGTAAACTTGGCACTCTTCCAATTTTTACCTCCATCAACTGAAACTTTAACGCTTGAAGCTTTTTTGGTTCCACCCATAGCAACACCGGAAATAGTAACACTTCCAGATTTAGCATTTGCTAATGGCGATGTAATCCAAGACTTCACAGGCATTTCCCAACAGCTAGGATATTGAGATCCCTTTTTGCCAATTGGTGAGATTCTGTAACTACTCTTCATGTATTTTACAGAAGACTCTTTTGCTGTGAATGCAAGTTTTCCAATATGTTTAACATTGTTAATACCGAACATTCCTGGAGTAACTAATCTTAATGGTCCTCCATGAGCATTTGGTAAAGCAACACCGTTTACTTCCCATGCTAAAATCGCATCTTTATGATTGCTTATAGGCACAGATCTTTCAACTAAAGCTTTTTTAGGATCCATATTAGATGGCATATCAGCTCCTGTACCTGTCATAAATTTTGCTCCACTAGCAAGACCACCACATGCTTTAACTAAAGTTGCAACTGGAATACCAGTCCACACTAAGCAAGCTGCAGCGCCCGTTTTCCACTGAGAACCTCTTGGTTTATGAGCAAAAAATCCTCTTCCGTTTCCAGAACATTGTAAAACAGTTGCTAATGTTGTTTGGCCCATACCTTGAAGTTGAGCTAATGTGAAAGTTGTAGGTTTTTTAACACCTTCAATACTAACTTTCCAATTAGCTTTGTTTCCGATTTGAGCATCTGTCATCGTTGGCATATTATTTCTAATATAAACGTGTCTTATTGGAGTCACGATACTAGAACCTATGGCGCCACGATGAGATTCAATTCCTTTGTTTGAATGAATGATTAACGCAGATCTTTTTTTCCATTTAATAAAATCTGGTAAACCTTTTGCACCTTTATCTGTGTGATTTGCATTTGCAATCGACAAAGGTACGACTGAAGCGGCAGCAGCTACTCCAGCAACTGTCGCAGAACCAGCTAAGAAGTTTCTTCTGCTGGTATTTATTTTTTTAGACATATTCCCCCTATGTTTAAATTTGTTATTGTAATACTATCACCTAAAGTACCAAATTACCTAACAACCAAGAGTTGATATTGTTTCAATTTTTTCGCGAATTTATTTCCCTTTTTATCAAGTAATTGTTAAATTTATCATATGGAAAAACTAAGGGACAGTTTTGGGAGGTCATTTCCTTATATCAGATTATCAATAACGGATGTTTGTAATTTCAAATGTGGTTATTGTTTACCCAATGGTTATTTCAAACCTAATAACCATCCAGGATTTTTAAACATTAATGAAATTGAAAATCTTGTTAATGTATTATCTGATCTTGGCGTTTCTAAAATAAGAGTGACTGGAGGGGAACCGACAGTTAGAAAAGATTTTTTTGATATTATAAAAATTATAAAAACTAAAAAAGGAATTAAAAACTTAGTTATTACTACTAACGGGTATAAACTTGATAAACTGGCCAAAGATTTAATAGCGACAGGTATTGATGGAATCAATATTAGTATAGATAGTTTAGACAGAAATAAATTTAAAGAAATTACGGGTCACGACAGACTCCCTGAAATCTTAAAAGGTATTAAAATTTTACAAAGTGAAGGATTTAAAAATATAAAAGTAAATGCCGTTTTATTAAAAGATATAAACGACAATACTTCTGAATTTAATAGATGGGCAGATTTTATAAACCAAAATAATATCGATTTTAGATATATTGAATTAATGCAAACTGGTGAAAATTTAAAATATTTTCAAAAATATCATCAAAGCGCAAAAGTTTTTAAAGAATATCTTGAGACAAATAATTGGAAAAGTATCAAAAGAATTCATGACGCAGGCCCTGCATTAAATTATGTAAATGAAAATTCAAATGGAAAGTTTGGTGTGATAGCACCTTATTCAAAAGATTTCTGTAAAACTTGTAATCGATTAAGAATTACAGCTAAAGGTGAGTTAAGACTTTGCTTATTTGGAAATACTGGAATTAATCTAAGACCACTTCTTCAAGAAGAAACACAAAAAGAAGAATTATTAGACCTTATTTTAAAACAATTAAGATTTAAAAAAGAATCTCACTACCTAGAACTTGGAGATACTGGTATAACACCTCACTTAGCGTCTGTAGGAGGTTAGTTTGAAACTAAAAATAGTTACTAAAGAAGACTTGAAAGATTGGACTCGAGAATTGTTCCAAGAAAAATCTTTCAATATGATTGATGTTTCCGACAAAGAAATTACGTTAAGACGAGCATTAGCCTCGGGATCTATTATTGTAGGTAAAAAAGTTTTTGAATTAATCAAAAACCGTCAAATGCCAAAAGGCGATCCTATTAGCTTAGCTGAAGTTGCAGCTGTTCTTGGTGTCAAAAGAACAAGTGACTTGATACCACTTTGTCATCCTCTGCCCATTGATCATACTTCTACAAAAATTGTATTAAATGAAAAAAACTTTTCATTAGAAGTTTATTGTTTAGTTTCTGCTCACGCTAAAACCGGAGTTGAGATGGAAGCTATTATGGGAGTGAACGCAGCTTTAATTACTATTTATGATTTAAGCAAAATTGTAAACCCTGATCTTTTAATTGAAGAAGTAAGATTGCTTGTTAAGCAAGGTGGTAAAAGTGGATTGTGGTTAAACCCCAATGGATTACCAGATTTCTTATCGCACCTTAATTAATAATGACATCTTATTCCAAGTCGCTCAGCTATGTACTGCGTAGTGCAAAAATATTAAAACAAAAGGTTAATGTATCAAATTCAATTAATCATATTTCATCTACAAATATAAAAAGTAAAAAAAACAATCCAAGTTTTAACAATAGTTTACTTGATGGTTTTGTTTTTAAATCTTCAGACACTAAAAAAAATAAAGTATTTAAAATTATTGGCGAACTTGCAGTAGGGCAAAATAAAAAAATTAAATATAAAAAAAACTGTTGTTACAGAGTCAGCACTGGAGGAAAAATAATTTCTCCCTATGACTGCATGATACCGTATGAGCAAGTTAAGGTTGTTAATAGCAAAGTCATTATAAAAAAAAGCAAATCTAAAAATGCTAATGTAAGATTATTGGGAAGTGATTATAAAAAAAATCAAATTATTTTAAAAAAAAATAACAAAATTTCTTCAAGCAAAATATTAACGATCAAATCACTAGCTAATAAAGATGTTAATGTTTATCAAAAGCCAAATCTTGTTCTTTTTTGCTCTGGAGATGAAATTACAGATAAGGTCATAAACAACGATCAAATTATTAATGGAATTCCTGAATATATTTCTTCATTTAAAGATAAGTTAAATTTTAATTTTAATTATCTTGGAATTGTTAAAGATAATCAGCATTCGATAAAAAAAATATTTAATAAAATTAAAAACTTAAAAAATACAATTTTAATATCTACTGGTGGAGTTTCTGCAGGTCATAAAGATTTTTTTCCTAAATTTTTAAAAAGTAAAAAATACCAAATATTATTTCATAGAATATTGATGCGTCCTGGCCGCCCTACTCTTTTTGCAAAAAAAAATACTAATTATTATTTTGGTTTACCAGGCAATCCTATCTCTACTATTGTTGGGTTTCATTTTTTAATAACACCTTTAATTCTAAAACTTCAAAATCAAAGGCTCATTCTAAAACAAGAAAAAATAATACATAATTATAAAAAAACCAAAAATCTTACTCTTTTTTTAAGAGGTTATAAAAATAAAAAAGGATTAAAAGTTTTACCAGGTCAAGATTCTTATAAATTGGATAGCCTTACAAAAGCTAACTGCTGGATTAAGCTTGATCAAAAAAGTAATTTAATTAAAAAAGGTTCGAAAGTTAGTTATTTTGATTATGAAAATTAAATTAGAACTATTTGGTGTCTGTAGAGAATTTTCAGATAATGATTTTCTAAACTTTGACTTTGATCAAGATATTGAAATTAAAGATTTAAGAAGAGAAGTTGAAAACTTTGTTTCTAAACAGTTTCCTGAAAATAAAAACTTTTTAGAGATGGTTAAAAAATCAGCTTTTAGTTCTGAAGCAAATGAAATTATTGGAGATGATTTTAAACTAAGTAAAAATCAAACTAGTTTCAATTATTCCCCCTATAGGAGGTGGCTAATGTTTCATTGTGAAGTTGTTGATGTAAATAAAAATAAAATTACTATTGAAAAAGCTGAAAAATTTATTGAGTCTCAAAAATGTGGTGCTTCTTTATATTTTGTAGGAACTGTAAGGGATCATAATAACGATAAAACAGTTACCGGTATTACCTATGATGCACATGATGCAATGGTCAAAAAAAGCTTTGAAGAAATTTATAATGATGCAATTAGTAAGTTAAAACTTGAGCACCCGGTAGCTTTTGTTGAACATGCAAAAGGCTATGTCCCTCTTGGTGGTATATCCGTTATTATAGCAGTGGCTTGTAAACACCGTGCTCAAGTTTATGAATTCTCGAGATTTATAATTGAAGAAATTAAAAAAAAAACTCCTATTTGGAAAAAAGAATATTACCAAGGTGAAGAAACAAAATGGCTTGAAGGAAAATCATAATTAATGATTAATCTCATTAAAAAACCAAAAAAAAAAATAACTTAAATTAAGAAAAACTTTACCAGTCATTAAAGGTCTGGCAGTACAGTTACTAGATACATTACAGCTGATTTAGCATTAAAAAGATTATCTTGTTTATCAACTACTGCACCTGCTGTAATGATGCCTGAAGGATTTCCTACCTTGGTTTCAAGTACATTTGAATCTTTTGTTTTAACTAAAAAAGGCAATGTTCCTTCAATAGCGCAAGCTACTCCAATATTAACACCTGCTGTTCCCATAATAGCTTTGTGAGCTTTACCCATTGAAAACATTCTGGTGCAAATATCATGACTGTCTTTTGAAATTTTACTTTTATCTAATGCAACATAATCACGAGGCTCTGATACAATTCCAATTCTAGGGGTTCCTAAAGGAACCTCATTTTCATTTTTAGCTAAACCAATCATTACTGCAGCTTTATTTCTAATTGCTTGTACTATTTTCATTGCACCAGTATTAGCATCAAGCTCATCTGGATTTTCTGTACACTTTAAACCGATGTCATCTGATTTAATATAAACTAATGGAGTGGCAGCATCGACAATACTGATATCAATTTTCTTTCCATCAACTTCAACTGCATCAATTACATTTCCAGTTGGTAAAAGTTTACCTGTTCCAGATCCACCTGGTTCTAAGTAATCCAATCTTATTTTTGACCCTGAACCTGACACACCCGCAATTTTGTAATCACCATCTGGATTTGCAAATCCATTTTTTACATTAAAAGTTGAATGAATAATCTTATCAGTATTTACTTGATATATTTTAATAGTCACTTCTCCGTCTTTAACTTTGACTAACCCTTCATTAACAGCAAAGGGACCAACTGCAGAAGATAGGTTTCCACAATTATTTGACCAATCAGCAACTGGTTGATCAATTGCAATTTGGATAAATGTATAATCAACATCTATTCCTTCTCTTTTTGATGGAGAAACAATTACACATTTTGAAAGAGAAGAAACTCCCCCTCCCATTCCATTCAGTTGTCTACCATTTGGGTCTGGGCTACCTATAATGTCTAAAAATATTTTATTTAACTCTTCTTGATTAGTTGTTGGAAGGTCTTGTCCCTTAAAAAAAACACCTTTGCTGGTACCGCCTCGATAATATGATGCATTGATCCACCTTGCTGTCATTTTATTTTCTAATTTCTTCTCTCCAAGCCATTGGTAATATTCCACCGTTTTGCCAATACTGAATTTCTTCTGGAGTATCTAATCTAACATCTAATTTTGCTGAAATAATGTCACCTGTCTGTTTTTTTATTTTTAAATCAACTTCTTTATTATCATTATTAATTTTATCTAAATTTAAGAAATCGAATACATCTGTTCCTTCAATATTTAGCTCTTCTATGCCTTGTCCGTTTTTAAATTGTAAAGGCAGCAAACCCATTCCAATTAAATTAGACCTATGAATTCTCTCAAAGCTTTTTGCTACAATAATTCTAACTCCAAGTAACAAAGGTCCTTTTGCAGCTGTATCTCTTGATGATCCGCAGCCATAATTGTCTCCAGCAAAAACTGCAAGTGTCGTATTATCTTTTTTATATTCCATAGCGGCTTCAAAAATTCTAAGCTCTTTTCCTTCTGGATATTTTTTTGTAAAGCTTCCTTCTTTATCTGGTGTAATCTTGTTTCTTAATCTTAGGTTTGCAAATGTTGCTCTCATTGCAACTTCATGATGAGCTCTTCTGGTCGTATAGTTATTAAAATCCTCTGGTTTAACACCTTTAGATTCCAAATAATCTCCAGCCGCAGTTCCTCTGGTAATCGCATTTGAAGGTGAAATATGATCTGTGGTAATTGAATCTCCTAAAATCACTAATGGTCTAACATTTGTAATACCAGATTCGACAGACATGTTTTCAGATACAGCATCTAAGTAAGGTGGTTTTTTAAAATAAGTACTTTGATCAGACCATTCATACTTTTCTGTTTTAGGAATATTTAATCCGTCCCAAAGTTCACCTCCTTCAGCAACATGATTATATTTAGAGATAAAAAATTCAGGCTTATAACTTTTTTTAACATAAGCTTCTATTTCCTCATTAGTTGGCCATACATCTTTTAAAAAAACATCATTTCCATTTTTATCTTTTCCATTTTAATCATTATCATAGGACTTTTAAACATTTCCTAAAATTGAAAAACAAACGACAAGCGCTGGTGAGGCTAAATAAGATGCTCTGATATTAGGGTGAATTCTTCCTTGAAAATTTCTATTTCCAGATAATACTGCAACTGAATAAACTTTATTATCCTCAATTGATTTTGCTAAATTGGCAGGTAAAGGTCCTGATCCTCCGTTACACGTTGTACAACCAAATCCTATGACGTTAAAACCAAGTTGATCTAAATATTTTTGCAATCCAGATTCTTCTAAAATAGTTCCAGTTACTTGACTGCCTGGTGCAAAAGATGTTTTTACATTTACGTTTCTTTGGATTCCTTTTTCAATTAAATTTTTTGCAACTAAACCTGCTGCAATCATTCCTTTTGGGTTAGTGGTATTAGTGCAGCTTGTAATGGCTGCAATCATAATATTTCCATCTTTTATTTTTGCTTCTTGCCCATCAACCTTAAACTCATCAGATCTAATGTCTCTGCTGTAAAGATTGTTTGAATGAGTGTTTATAAGTGATGAAAATTTATTTAAATCTAACCTGTCTTCAGGATTTTTTGGACCTGAAACACACGGAACAACTTTGCTTAAATCCAACTCTATAGTTCTTTAATAATTTGGAACTTCACCGTCTACTCTCCATAAATTTTGTGCTTTTGAATATTCTTCTACAATTTTAATTTGATCTTTATCTCTTCCTGTCATCTCTAAATAATCAAGAGTCATTTGATCAACATTAAATAAAACTGCGGTATAACCATATTCTGGTGCCATATTTGAAATAGTTGCGCGGTCTCCAACAGATAACGAACTTACTCCATCTCCATAAAACTCCACAAAACTTCCAACTACTTTATGTTTTCTTAATAATTCTGTGATTGTTAATACTAGATCTGTTGATGTAATTCCTTCAACGCATTTATTGGTAAGATGAATTCCAATAACTTCTGGTAAAGCAACTGATAAGCTTTTTCCAAGCATCGCAACTTCTGCTTCTATTCCGCCAACACCCCAACCTAGTACTCCAATTGCATTAACCATTGGTGTATGACTATCTGTTCCAACACAAGTATCTGGATGAAGAATATTATTTTCATTCCATATTACTTTTGACAAATATTCGATATTAACTTGATGGCATATTCCAACTCCTGGAGGAATAACCTTAACGTTACTTAAATTTTTAGAACACCATCTTAAAAAAGCAAATCGTTCTGAATTTCTATTATATTCCTTTTGAAGGTTTTTAATTACAGCATCTTTGCTTCCAAAAAAATCAACCTGCAAAGAATGATCAATTACAATATCAATTGGTATTTTTGGTTGAATAGCTTTTGATTGAATTCCTTTTTTTTCTAGTGCTTCTTTGTATGAAACAAAATCAACTAGCATTACTTTTCCCAAGATATCATGACTTAAAATTCGGTTAGGCATGAAATTTATAGGTGCTCCAACCTTACAATTTAAGATAAAATCTAACTGTTCGTCTGCTAAATCATTTGTTTTGTTAATTTTTTGTCTAAGAACGTTTTCAGCAAGGATTCTGTAAGAGTAAGGTATTTTTTTTAAACCATCTAATGACGAAATGTCTGCAATATTAAAATTTTGATTAGATATTTTGATTTCTTTAAAACCAGACGACATAAAATTAAACTAATACCTAGAAAAAAAACTACAACATATTTCGAAGTACATACTGAAGAATTCCACCATTTTCATAGTAAAGAATTTCATTATCAGTATCTATTCGACATAATGTTTCGATAGTTTTTGAAGAACCATCGGCATATTTAATTTCTACTTTTACATTTTCTCTAGGCTTAACACCTTTTTCAATATCAACGATTGTAATTAATTCTGAACCTTGAAGATTTAGTTTTTTTCTATCCATTCCATTAATAAACTGCAGTGGAAGAATACCCATGCCAACTAAATTTGATCTATGAATTCTTTCAAAACTTTCAGCGATTACCGCTTTAATTCCAAGTAACTTTGTTCCTTTTGCTGCCCAGTCTCTAGAAGATCCTGTTCCATATTCTTTTCCAGCAACCACTACTAATGCTGTTCCTCTTTTTTGATATTCAACTGAAGCATCAAAAACACTCATCACTTTATTTTCAGGGAATAATGTTGTTAAACCACCTTCTGTTCCTGGTGCCATTTCATTTCTAATTCTAATATTTGCAAAAGTTCCTCTCATCATAACTTCATGATTTCCTCTTCTAGTTCCATAAGAGTTAAAATCTTTTGGAAGAACTTGTCTTTCCATAAAGTAAGTGCCTGTTGGTCCATCTTTTTGAATAGTCCCAGCTGGAGAAATATGGTCTGTGGTAACTGAGTCAGCTAAAATTAAAAGAGGTCTAGCATCTTTAATTGCCTTAAAGCCTTCTGGTTTTTCAGGAAGATTTTCGAAGAAAGGTGGTTTTTTTACATATGTAGAACCATCATTCCAGCTGTAAATATTGCTTTCCTCAACATTAATTTTTTGCCACTCTTCAGGTCCTTGTGCAACGTTTGCATATCTAGACTTAAACATTTCTGCAGTGATTGAATTTTTAATTAAATCTTCAATTTCTTTATTTGATGGCCAGATATCTTTCATAAAGACATCTTTTCCATCTTTGTCTTTTCCTATTGGATCTTTATATAAATCAACATCCATTGATCCAGCAATTGCATAAGCTACAACTAATGGCGGTGATGCTAAGTAATTAGCTTTAACATCAGGACTAATTCTTCCTTCAAAATTTCTGTTTCCTGACAAAACAGACACTACGTATAAATTTTTATCTCTAATTGATTTTGAAATATTGTCATTCAAAGGACCAGAGTTACCAATACATGTTGTGCATCCATATCCAACAAGATTAAATCCTAACTCATCCAAATAAGGTGTTAAACCAGCTTTATCTAAATAATCTGTAACAACTTGAGAGCCTGGTGCTAAAGAAGTTTTAACCCAAGGTTTAACTTTTAGTCCTTTTTCAATTGCTTTTTTTGCTACTAAACCAGCTCCTATTAAAACACTCGGATTTGAAGTGTTAGTGCATGATGTAATTGCAGCAATAACAATATTCCCATCTTTTAATTTATAATTTTCTCCTTCAACTGAATTTTCTTCAGCGCTTATCTCTTTTAGTATTTTCTTTAAAACTTTTTGCAAAAGATGTTGAGGCAACATCAAGCTCTACCTTATCTTGTGGTCTTTTGGGTCCTGAAATACTTGGAACAACTTTAGACATGTCTAATGATAAAGTATCTGTAAATACCATACCTTCGCTTGACCACATGCCTTGAACTTTTGCATATTTTTCAACAAGCTCAATTGTTTCTTTATCTCTTCCTGAAAATTCTAAATATTTTAATGTTTCTTCATCAATTGGGAAGAAACCACAAGTAGCACCATATTCGGGTGCCATGTTAGCAATCGTAGCTCTGTCTGCTAAAGTTAAATTTTTTAATCCACTTCCGTAAAACTCAACAAATTTTCCAACAACACCTTTTTCTCTTAACATTTTAACTATAGTTAAAACCAGGTCAGTCGCTGTCATTCCTTCTTTAAGCTGTCCAGTTAATTCAAAACCTATCACTTCAGGAATTAACATTGATATCGGTTGACCTAACATTGCAGCTTCTGCTTCAATACCACCAACGCCCCAACCTAAAACTGCCAAACCATTAACCATAGTTGTATGACTATCTGTTCCAACTAATGTATCTGGGTATGCAAATGTTTCTCCTTGAATGTCACTTGTCCAAACAACCTTGGACAAATATTCTAAATTAACTTGGTGACAAATTCCTGTTCCTGGAGGAACAACTGAAAAATTATCGAATGCTTTTTGACCCCACTTTAAAAACTCATAACGTTCACCGTTTCTTGAAAATTCAACCTCAACATTTTTTTTAAATGAATCTTTGCCTGCATAATTATCAACCATCACTGAATGGTCGATCACTAAATCTACTTTAGATAATGGATTAATTTTAGATGGATCTAATTTTTTTGCAGCTACCGCATCTCTCATTGCTGCCAAATCAGCAACTGCGGGAATACCAGTATAGTCCTGCATTAAAACTCTTGCAGGTGTATAAGCTATTTCTGTTTCAGATTTTTTTGTCTTTAACCATTCTTTGATTGCATTAATCTGATCTTTTTTTACAGCAACACCATCTTCTTTTCTAAGAAGATTTTCTAATAAAACCATTAATGACTTAGGTAGTTTACTAACTCCATCTAAACCATTTTTTTCTGCTTCTTTTAAATCAAAATAACTAAATTGTTTTGAACCAACTGATAATTTTTTAAGTGATTTAAAGCTGTCTAAATTTTTTTCCATTGATAAATTTGCGTATCATTTATAAAAAAAAAACTTAAACTGCAATCTATTAATCTTATTAAATTTATGGTTGAAAAAAAGAAAGTATCAAAAACAAGCCTGGAATGGCAAAAAATGCTTGAACCTGAGCAGTACATGATCATGAGAGAGGAAGCTACTGAAATGCCGCACTCAAGTGAACTTAATAAAGAAAAAAGAGAAGGTGCTTATCATTGTGCTGGTTGTGATACTAAACTTTTTGATTCTTATACAAAATATAATAGCGGCAGTGGTTGGCCCTCTTTTTTTAAATCTGAAGATAATGTTTTTGAAACTAAAACTGATCATCATGTTGGATATCCAAGAACTGAATACCATTGTGCAACATGTGGAAGTCACCATGGTCATATTTTTGATGACGGCCCACAACCAACTGGCAAAAGATATTGTAATAATGGAAAAGCACTAATATTTAAGCCTAAAAAATAATATGGAAGAAAATTTTAGAAATATAAGCAAGGTTGGCTACATGAAACATAATGGTGGCCTTGAGTTTAGAAAACTATCAGACACAGAATATGAATACACTACAACACTTCAAGATTTTCACATGAATGCTAGTGGAACTACACACGGTGGATTTATTATGTCTATTCTAGATTCTGGAATGGGTACATCTGCGCATCAATTTATAAAAGGTGTTGGTGTAACTATTAGTTTAAATATCAATTTTATTGGAGCATCAAAACCTGGTGACAGTTATTAAAGGTTATGCAAAAATGAAAAAGCAAACTAGTTCATTAATTTTTATGTATGGTGAACTTAAATGTGAAGATAGACTTTTAGCAACTGCTGAGGGTATTTGGAAAGTAATAAAATAATTTACTCCAATTCTCTAATTGGACTTCCATTCATAAATTCCTTTAAATTTTCAGCCATTTGAGAATACATTAAAAAATAATTTTCTTTAGTTACATAACCTAGGTGAGGAAGTAATAAAGCATTTTGTAAAAATCTTAATTTGTGATTTTCTGGTAATGGTTCAATGTCATAAACATCTAAACCAGCTCCCGCAATTTTCTCTTCCTCTAAAATTTTAATTAAATCATTTTCATTAATGATAGGCCCTCTAGAAGTATTGATAATATATGAAGTAGATTTCATTTTACTTAAATCTTCATATCTAAAAAGGTTTCTTGTTCTATCACTTAAAACTAAATGGATAGAAATAATATCTGATCTTGTTAAAAGATCTTCTTTTGAAACCGCCAAAACTCCTTTTGCTTGAGCATCAGCCATTTTCAAATTTTCGCTCCAAGCTATTACTTCCATACCAAAAGCTTTTCCAATATTAGCAACTTGTGTACCTTGTTTTCCGAGACCAGCTAATCCTAAAACTTTTCCTTTTAGTTCAGTTCCAAGGGTAGTTTGCCAATATCCTTGAAACATATTTTCAGTTTCTTGTTTTAAATTTCTTGTTAAGCCTAAAATCAAAGTCCAAGCTAACTCTGCTGTTGAATTTGAATTCATTTCAGTACCACATACTTTGATGCCTTTAGCTTTGGCGGAATCTAAATCAATAGCTTTATTTCTCATGCCACCAGTGCAAATAATTTTAAGTTTGGAACATGCGTTAATAACTTTTTTGGAAATAGGTGTTCGTTCCCGCATTAACAGTAAAGCTTCAAAATCTTTAATATTTTCTATAGCATGTTCTTCGTTTTCAAATGGTTCGTTGAAGACCTTTATCTCACAATTAGAATTTTCCCAGTCAGCAAAATACTGAGCTACATTTTGATAATCATCTAAAATAGCAACTTTCAAATTAACCCCAAATCTTTTTTAAACGTGGAACTCTGCCACAACCATTTTTATATAATTTATATCTTATTGGATTTTTTTTATAAAAGTCTTGATGATAATCTTCTGCGTTATAGAAAATATCTAATTTTTTTATGTGGGTTGCAAAACTTGCTGTATCAACATTTTTTAATCTTTTTTTTGACTCTTCAATTGACTTAAGCTCATTTTCATCTTGATAAAAAATTGCTGATAAATAACTGCTCCCTTTGTCACAAAACTGACCTTGTGCATCATAAGGATCTATGTTTTTCCAAAAAATATCAAGTAACTGGTCATAAGTTACAATTTCAGAATCATAAATTACTTCAACAGCTTCATAGTGACCTGTTTCTGTATGAGAGACTTGCTCATAAGTAGGATTTTTAATATGTCCTCCAGTATATCCAGAAATAACTTCTTTAACTCCATTCGTTTTTTCAAATGCTTCTTCAACACACCAAAAACAACCACCAGCAAAATAAGCTTTTTTTTCTTTAGCCATTGCTGAGTTACATAATACAATTAAAGTAAAAAAAAAGATTTTTAATTTGTTCACGAATAAAAGACGCCTCTTTGCCTCAAAAGTTCTCTCGACATTTTTGGGCTTGGCTCAAAAGCTCTTCTTCCATGAAGCATAAAATAATTATTTGAAAAAATAGAAAAACCTGGTGGCAGTTTAAAAGCAATATGTTTTTTGCTTCCCTCTAAAGACTCAGACAATCGATTTAAAAACAATCCTTGTTCTAAAGATCTTGGTTCAGGAAATTGATCAATATATGATATAATTGGTTTACCATTTTTGTCTTTTGAGAAAATTGGATGTTCCACTTTATATTCTACATTTTTACTTTTAGGTGATCCCCAAATAAAATCTTGCTGTCCAATTGGATTATTAAAAAAATGATTACAATCCTCCCAATCATCAAGGTGCAGCAAGGTACTCTCTCCTCCTCCAACAACATTTTCTTCTTTCATCTTCATCATTAATAACCAGTCTGTTTTTTCTTTAACGTAAGTTCCATCAGTATGAAGATCTAATTTTTTATAAGCTTTTCTTAAATAACTGTCGCTATTATCTGTATGCTTAACTTCAAACCTTGCATAAAATTTTCCATACATTGAGTCATGATTGGGAACTCCAACTAAGTGTGTAAGCGATGTTGATAATTTAACTAAAAAATCTGTATTATATTTTGTTACATCCATCTTCTCTGGACCTATAACAAAAGCTCCTTGTTCTCTATTTTGTAAAATATTTTTAAAAAAATTTTGAGCTTTCTCGTCAAAAATTTTATTAAAAATATCTGCAATTTGAAATCTTAAAAAAGGTTTATATTCAACATCAAGAAGCTCATACTGATCAAACTGCTTTTTAAGTTCATCTAGGAAAGAATTTTCTATTTTAATATCAATTAATCTTTTACTTGATATATGTTCCTGAATTCTAAGACCTTGTATTTTTTCCATTATAAAAAGTGGTTTAATATTCCAAAACAGATTGCGCTGCTCAGAACTGCTAATAACACATTTTTTTTAAAATAAAAATACACTCCTAATGCAATCAAGGTACAAACAATTCGACTAAATGAAGTTGACTCGCCTAAAATTCCTGCAGGAAATAAAATAATTCTAGCTATCACTGCAGAAATTACACCAATTGAAACACATTTGATCCAATTAAAAACTGGACTATTAGGGCTAATGTTTCTTGCGCTTAAAACACCAAAAGCTCTACAAAAATAAGTTCCTAAACTTGCAACGAGTATAGACAAATAAATTAATTGATTACTCACTTGGTTCTCCTTTAAATAAAAAATAACCAATCGATCCAGCTCCAACACCGCCAATAAATATGGACCAGCCTGGAAAAATTTTATTCAATAAAATACTTAGTAAAGCCCCTAAAGTTATTGAGGTAATCATTTTTTTTTCTTTTAAATTACTAACTGTCATAATCAAAAAATACATAGGGTTAAGAAAAACCATTCCAATTAATATTTCATGAGAAACGATGTTTGAAAAAAGATAACCCAACACGGTGCATAAAACTGAATTAGCCCACAAAAAACCACCGAGACCTACAAAATAATCAAACTTATCTTCTTGTTTTAAACTGCGATGAATTGCAAACATATTGAACCAACTTGTGACTGCGATAAAATGAGCAGCAATATATTGTTTTAATTTTGACGTATTTTCATTCCTAATAACTGGGGTTAAATTTACTGTCATTGGATAAAGTCTAGCGTTCGTTAATAAAACAGCTAAAAAAATATTTAATAAAGTTCCTCCAGCCAGAATTGTTTCAGCCATCACAAATTGACCTGGAAGAGCAAATGTAAAAAAAGTGGATAAAAAGCTTTGAAAAATATCAAAACCACTGCTGTGTAAAAAAGCGCCAAAAGCAAACATGCTTGATCCAAGTCCTAATGCTGGAACACCGATAGCGTGTTTGACTCCGTCTTTAAAAGGTTGTGATGAAAACAATTTCTAGATTATCCTCCAAGGAATAATCTACCGACATCTGGGTTGTTTAGCAATTCATCTCCTTTGCCAACAATTGCCAACTCACCGGAAACTAACACATAACCAATATCTGCAAACTCTAAACCTTTTTTAGCATTTTGCTCTACTAGTATGATGGTCTTTTTTTCATTTTTTTGAAGATCTTCTAAAATTTCAAAAACCATTTGAATGTATCTTGGTTCTAAACCAATAGAAGGTTCATCAACTAATAATACACTTGGCTTCATAACTAAAGCTCTTGAGATTTCTAATAAACGTCTTTCACCTCCAGATAAAACCTTTGCTTTTTGGTTTCTTCTATTTCTTAATCTTTCATACTTTTCTAAAACTTTTTGTGCCTCTTCATAAGCCTCTTCTGTTTTATCTTTAGTATATCCACCCATTAATAAATTTTCTTCAACAGTCATGTCTGGAAAAACAGAATTATCTTGAAGTATGTATGCAATACCAACAGATTTTAATTTTTCTGCAGGAGTCACATTCGTAATATCTTTTCCATCAATTGTAATTTTTCCAGAAAAAATATTCGTGAAACCATAAATAGAATGCAAGATAGTAGATTTTCCAGCACCGTTTGGTCCAATCAAGCATAATGATTGTGCCTTACTGCATAAAAGATCGATGTTATGTAATATTTCCATTTTTCCATAACCAGCTGTTAATCCCTCAATAGTTACATGAACATCATTGGATGAAAGTTTTTGTAAATCTGATTTTGTTGGCTTTGCGCCTAATACTGAATACTGATCGGCCATTATTGAGCTCCTAAATAAGCATCTATGACACGCTTATCATTTTTAATTTGATCTGGATTACCTTCCGCAAGTAACTGACCATGCGCAATACAAAAAATCTTTTGAGCAAGTTGCATAATCACCTTCATGTTATGTTCTATGACTAAAAGTGTAATTCCATACTTATCGTTAATTTGAATTAATCTTTTAATGATACCGTTAATTAAAGTAGGGTTAATTCCTGCAGTCGGTTCATCTAGTAATAACATTTTAGGTTCACTCATTAATGCCATAGCAAGTTCTAATAGTTTTTGTTGACCAAAAGAAAGATCACCTGCTCTTAAATTTCTTTTCTGATAAAGTCCTACAAAGTTTAAAATATCTTCGGCTTTTGCGGTTAAATCTTTTGGAATTCCTCCAAAAACTGTGAGTAAAGTTTCATCTCTGGGTTTATGAGAAATAAGCATGTTTTGAACACAGTTTAATTTTCCGTAAATTCTTGTTTGTTGAAATGTTCTCAAAAGTCCAAGTTTTGCTATGGCTGGGATAGGTAAGGTAGAAATTTCTTTGCCATCAAAAACAATGGATCCGTTATCAATTGGATGTGTTCCCACAATTGAGTTAAATAAAGTTGTTTTGCCAGAACCATTTGGACCAATAACTCCTACAATTGACCCTTGTTCAACACCAATAGAAATATCTACGTTAGCTTTTACGCCACCAAATGATTTTGAAACATTATTTACTTCTAATAAAGCCATTAATCTAATGTAATCTGTGCCTTTCTATCTTTTTCATCAATTACTTCACCAAACCACTCTGGTTTTTTTTCTCTTAAAAAACCCATCAGACCTTCAGGGAAATAAATTACAATCACAATAATTAAAACGCCAAGGGCAACATATTGCCAACCTAAAAATAGCGTCCAAAAACTCTCTTTAAATATGTGGAAGAATGTAGCGCCAATTACTGGACCCCATAAAGTTCCTTTGCCTCCCAATATAGTCATTAAAACCATAAAGACTCCCATTTCTCTTCCATCAAAAGCAACTTCAACTGGTTCAATGTAACCGACCATCGCTCCTATTAAACCACCGGCTAACCCTACAAAAAATGCTGAGATAACCCAGCCAGTAATTTTATATCTCATAGTCTCAATTCCCATCGCTTCTGCTTTATCCTCGTTGTCTCTTATTGCATTTAAAACCAATCTAAATCTTGTTGTGTAAAGCCATCTTACAAAAATAAATGTAGCAATTAAAAGAGTTAAGCAAAGGAAATACATAAACTGACCTTTAAACTCTAACCCTCCAACTTTTGGGAAAGGTGGTGCAGTCATACCTTGACCTGCTCCAATTAATTCTATACCCCCAGCAAGTTCACCTGATGCAATTCCTATTCCAAGTGTACAAATTGCAAAATAATGACCTCTAAGTCCTAAAATTCCATATCCAATTAATCCTGCAATAATAGCGGGGACAATAGCAGCAAAAGCTAAACCAGCAGCAAGACCTTTAAAATATTGATCAGGATCATGAAGAAATGTTTTTTCTCCTCCGGCATCAGTCCATTCAGCTAATGGAAAGTACATTCCAATCTGAATACTAGAACATAGATACATTCCAACACCAAAAAACATAATGTTTCCAAAAGTGTTGTAACCCATTTCGCCACCTTGAATGTTCCAGGTCATTGCTAAAACAATAAGAATAAGCATAAATGCTAATTGAAATTTATAATCTGATAAAATAAATGGAGCCACAAAAGCAACAGCTAATAAAATACAACAGATAATTAATTCTCTTTTGTTAAAGTTGTAAACTGTCATTATTTTAAATACTCTCTTTTTTTCGCAAGTTGAAATCTTCTATATAATAAAATGAAAACTAACATTAAAAATACCGACGCAATTCTAAACTCTGTTCCTAAAATATAATCTGCAAACTCTTCAAAAACTCCTAAACCCATACCTGACACCGCAACTCCCGGAAGGTTGCCCAAGCCAGCAACAATTACAATCATGAAAGATCTAACAGTATAAGGTAGTCCCACGTAAGGGTGTAAAGTAAATGTAATTGCAACGCATGCACCTGCAACTCCACATAAAGCTGCATTAATTCCAAAAGTAGATGCATAAACTTTTTCCGTATCTACACCTAAAATTTTTGCGGCTCTTGCATTTTGAGCAGTTGCTCGAATAGCTCTACCTAACCTTGATTTTTTCATATACATCACCAAAGCAATTGCAAAAGCGATACTTACCACTGAAGAAAAAAGTTTAGAGTACGGAATAGTAACTGACTTATTAAATAACATTAATGTTCCAAAATTTGATTGAGCAACAACCACATCTGAACCAAACCCAAAGTTCATTAATTGTTGCATTAAAATACTAACGCCAAAGGTTGCTAAAATTGAAATAAATAAATCTCGATCAACGACTTTATTAATTACCAATTTGTAAATTAGAATTCCTACAAAATACATTATAATTGGAGAAACGATCACTCCTAATGCTGGGTGAATTCCTGCTTGATACATAAAGTAAGCAATATATCCTCCCATAATCACAAGTTCACCTTGTGCTATATTGATGATATTCATCACGCCCCATTGAAGAGCCATACCATAAGCAATTAAAGCAAATAAAATTCCTAAAAGAATCCCATCAAAGACTGCCTGAACTGTAAGTGCCGGAACTTGAAAAACTAAAAAATCCATTTAACTCCAAAAAAAAACCACCCTCCCTAAGCGGGAGGGTGATTAATTATATTTTTACTTTCTTTTTGACCAAGCTGGTATTGGATGAATTAACTCAGCCGCTGCCCATTTAGTAGGAGCTACAACTACGTTCTCACATTTACCACTTTTACACATAACTTGGAAAAGCACCATTGGCTTAGCAGTATTTTGACCACCTGAACCAAATTTTACGTTTCCATAAAAAGTTTGCATGTTAGTTTTAGCTAATGCATTTCTAACTTTTTTAGTATCAAAAGAGCCAGCTCTTTCAAATGCATCTTTAAAAACTAATAATGCTGCAGAAGATTCTGCTGCTTGATATGGAGGTGCGTATCCATAAGCTTTAGTGAAATCAGCATCATACTTCATACCATCTCCAAAGTATTTATCTTTGTAGGTTAAAGTTTTGTGCCACTGAGAAGCACAAAGTGCAAACTCAGATTTATCACCATGTTGTTTTGCTAATTTAGAAGCGTCACAGTGTGTCATTGCTAACATTGGAACATCAACTTTCATTTCAGCTATTTGTCTGATTGCAGTTAATGCACCTTTTGAGTGACCTGACACAACAAGAACGTCTGGCTTCACAGCTTTAACTTTTGCTAAAGTTGCTGCCATATCATTAAGTTCTTTTGGAAGCTTGTCGTCAATTACGATTTTAGATTTAGTTCTTTTAGCTGCATCTAAAATCCCTAATCGAACGTCTTGCGAAAATGCATCTTGCTCAAATGCTTGTGCAATTCTCACTGGCTTTCCACCGTTCTTCTCAACTGCTAGATCGATTGCAACTTCTAAGTACTGATTTGCTGGTGATAAAACCGCAAATAAATATTTGTAACCTTTAGTGAACAATGATCTTGATGCACCATTTGCCTCAACCATAGGTACTTTATATTTTTCAGTAACTGGAGCAATCGCTTTAGTTAATCCTGAACTGTAAGGTCCAAGCATATATTTAACGCCATCTTGCTTAATAAGTCTTTCTGCTAACTGAGCAGCTCTTTTGGAGTTAGACTCATCATCGTAGTATATGACTTTAAATTTATAGCTCTTCCCTTTTACTTTTACTCCGCCCATGTCATTAATTCTTTTAACAGCAAGCTCATAACCATTTTTAGTATGCTCACCGTTAGTAGAATATTTTCCAGTCAAAGATACTGCAGCACCAAGAATGATAGTATCACCTTCAACTTTTGCATTTGCAGTTCCAAAACTGAAAACTAATGCAAGAACAGAAATGAAAGATAAGATAGATCTATATAGATTTTTCATATTCCCCCTGTTGTTTATTTAGTTAATTAACTTAGAAGATTTATATATCGGAAGTTTTTTCGATCAACTATTAAGTTAAAAGAAATACAACCTAAAATTGTTTTAAACTTTTATTGCAATAAAAACTGCAATTAATGTAAGCGCTGCAGCAGAAATATTATTTAATGTTTTAGGGTTTGACTTTAATTGCTCTACAATTTTATCTGCTACTTTTGAATAGATCGCTAAAGTTAAAAAATCTAAACTTATGTAGCTAATAAGCATTACAATAAAATGTGTAAGATAATTCTCTCCAGTTAAAAAAGTTGGAAAAACAGCAACAAAAAATACTGTTGCTTTAGGACTAAAGAAAGCAACAAAAAAACCGTCCATAAAAAGTGACTTGGTTGTTTTTGTTTGTTTGCCAGATTTAATATCTATTTTTGCTTTAGATTTTATAAATCCATAAGCGATATATAAAATATAACAAACCCCTACCCACTTAAAAACTAAAACAATATTTGGAAAAATTTTAATTAAAGCTCCAAGTCCAACTAAAACTAAAAGCATTTGAACTGTGTTAGCTGTAATATCTCCAAATGCTGTCCATAAACTTCTTCCAAATCCATAATTAATTGATTGGGACATGATTAATACTCTTGGAGCGCCAGGAGTAATAAACATAAATAAGATAATTTTTAAGAATAATAGATAGTTTTCTGGAAACATTTTTGCCTATATATATTAATAAATTTAGATTTAAACCTAATGAGTAAAAAATTTAAAGAAAAGTTTAAAACTGCTGATGGTAAAGACAGAGCGTTTGTTGAAATTTCACAACTAAAAACATTATGGTTCAATACTGGAACGCTCTGTAATCTTACTTGCTCAAACTGTTATATTGAATCAAGTCCTAAGAACGACCGTCTTCAATATATTTCATTTGAAGAATTTAAAATATTTGTCAACGAGAGTATTCAAAATGAACTAGGAACTAAAGAAATTGGTTTTACAGGTGGTGAACCTTTTATGAATAAGGATATTTTTAAAATGATTAAATATTCTTTAGATAATGGTTTTAAAACTTTGGTTTTAACTAACGCAATGAAACCTATGATAAACAATAAATCCCAATTACTAAGACTTAATCATTTAAATTTAACTATAAGAGTTTCAATTGATCACTATACAAAAGAAAAGCACGAGGAAGTTAGAGGTCCAAATAGCTGGGAACCAATGATCGAAGGATTAAAATGGCTTTCTGAGAATAATTTTAATTATTGTTTAGCTACAAGATTAATGTGGGGAGAAGACGAAGATACAACAAGAAATAATTTTCAAAAATTTATAGATCAATTTAATTTAAAATTAAATTCAAAGTCAAAAATTCAGTTAGTAACATTTGCAGAAATGGATGTTAATCAAGACACTCCAGAAATTACAACAGAGTGTTGGAAAATTTTAAACAAAGAGCCTGAAAGTGTGATGTGTTCAACTTCAAGAATGATAGTTAAAAAAAAGGGTGAACAACTTCCGTCTGTCATTGCATGTACTCTTCTACCCTATGAAAAAGAATTTGATCTTGGAAAATCTCTAAAAGAATCTAATCAAAAAGTTTACTTAAACCATCCTCATTGTTCAAAATTTTGTGTTTTAGGCGGATCAAGCTGCAGTTGATGAATAAAAAATTTTTAAAAATATTTATTTTTATTATTTTAATATCTGCATTTTTGTCAGGCATTTTCTTTGGGGCTGATCAATATTTCAGTTTGGAATATATAAAATTACAACAAGCTGATTTATTACAGCTTATTAATAATAACTTATCATTTTATTACGTCTTGTTCTTTTTACTTTATATAATTGTAACAGCTTTTGCATTGCCGATAGCAGTTTTAAAAACCTTACTTGCTGGCGCTCTATTTGGATTTCTTCCTGGTTTAATATTAACCTCTTTTGCTAGCACTATTGGATCTGCCTTATGTTTTGCTTTGTCGAGATTTGCATTTAAAGATTACGTTCAAAATAAATACCCTGCTCAAATTAAAAAAATAAATGATGGAATTGAAAAAGATGGAGATTTATACCTTTTATTTTTAAGATTAAGCCCTATCTTCCCTTTCTTTATTATTAATCTTGTTTTTGGGTTAACAAAAATGAGTTTAAAGAAATTTTATATCATTTCTCAAATTGGAATGCTTCCAGCTACAGGTATTTTTGTAAATGCTGGACTTCAAATATCATCGATATCTAAGATAGAAGATATTCTAAGTTTTAATATCATCTTATCTTTATCTTTAATTGGGTTTCTTCCAATTATTGTAAAAAAAATTTATAATCATTTCGGCAAATAAAAGTGAACGACGATATAAAAAAATATATTAAAACAGATTGTGGCTTGTCACAGTATTATCTTCTAAAAGCTAGAAAAGGTTTCTTTAATAAACTTAGATTTTATTGGTTTGTAGCAATTGCCACAATTCGAGATTTCAATAAATAAACACCTATTAAGGGTTTGACATAAATATCTTATTTTATATAAGTCTCTTCAGCGCTGATTTAGATCAAATTGCGGGCGCTTTAAAAATACTGCTAAAGCGACTTTAAACCACCGCTTTAGCCGGTGGTTTTTTTTTACCACCTGCCAAATTGATAAAAAACTATGAGTGAAAATATAAAATTAAGTTTTGAATTTTTTCCAGCTAAAAATACTGAAGCTGAAGCTTCTGCGTGGAATAGCTTAAAAACATTGGAGACTTTTAATCCTCAGTTCTTTTCAGTTACCTTTGGTGCTGGTGGTGGTGAAAGATTAAAAACAGATACTTTTGTAAAAAAAATAAAAAGAGAATCTAATGTACCAGTAGCTGGTCATTTGACATGCGTAGATATGTCGAAAGAAGAAATAAACGATTTAGCATTGGGATGGTTTGAAAAAGGTATTGACCGAATTGTTGCGCTTAGAGGCGATGTTAGAGAACCTGGTCAAAAATATAAACCTCATCCAAATGGATATATTAATGCAGCTGATATGGTTTCTGGTTTAAAAAAATTAAAAAATTTTAATATTTCAGTTGGTGGTTACCCAGAAGTTCATCCTGACTCAAAAAATAAACAAGAAGATATAGATAATTTAAAAAGAAAAGTAGATGCCGGTGCTGATATCATTATTACGCAATTCTTTTTTGATAAAGATATTTTTCTTAGATACCGAGATGAAGTTCAAAAAGCTGGAATTAAAACAAAGCTAATTCCTGGAATTATGCCAATACAAAATTATAAAAGAGTTAAAAATTTTAGCGACATGTGTGGTGCAAGTGTACCTCAATGGATTGCTAATGAATTTGAAGGACTTGATAATAACCCAGAAGTTCAACAAATAGTAGGCGCTAGTATCGCGAGCGACTTAGTTAAAAAACTTAAAAAAGAAGGTGTGAATGAGTTTCATTTTTACACTTTAAATAAATATGAATTAAGTTATGCCGTCGCCTCAAGACTATTGTCACATAAAGATTTTTTAAAAAACAAATCAAATTTAAACTTAAAAGGAGAAGCAAGAATATGATCAAAACAGCAACTATTGGTTACCCAAGAATAGGTCCAAAAAGAGAATTAAAAAAAGCATTAGAAAGCTTTTGGAAAGGTGATCTTTCAGAAACAGAATTACAAAATACTGCTAAAGAATTAAGACAGAAAAACTGGCAAGTTCAAAAAGATAACGGAATTGATTTAATAACTTCAAACGATTTTTCTTTCTACGACCAAGTGCTAGATATGATTTGTTTACTTGGTGCTGTTCCTGAAAGATACAAATGGAATGGTAAAGATGTAGATCTTAAAACTTATTTTGCAATGGCAAGAGGATCTCAAACTAAAGAGCTTGATGTTGGTGCATTAGAAATGACTAAATGGTTTGATACAAACTATCACTATTTAGTTCCTGAGCTTAAAAAAGATCAAACATTTAAACTTAGCTCTCAAAAGATTTTTGATGAATATAACGAGGCAAAAAAAGCTGGTTTTAATACAAAGCCAGTTATCATTGGACCATTTACATTTTTATTATTGGCAAAATCAATAGATGGATCAAATACAATTGATCTTTTACCTAAAATTTTACCTGTTTATTTAGAAATTGTAAAAAAACTTAGCGAGCTTGGTCCAGAATGGATTCAAATTGATGAACCTATCTTTGTTAAAGATATTGGTGAAGAAGTAGTATCAAAAATACAAAATACGCTTAATCAAATCAAGATCGACGCTGGAAAGTCAAAAGTTCTTGTAACAACTTACTTTGATAACCTTGATGAAAAAGTTGCAAAAGAATTACTTAATTCAGATGTTGATGCAGTTCATTTAGATTTGGTGAGAGGCGATAAAAACATTAATTATGTTGGATCTACTGATAAATTACTGTCTCTTGGTGTCATTGACGGAAGAAATATATGGAAATCTGATCTTAATTCAAAAATTGAGTTGGTAAAAAAAGCAAAAGGTGATGTTATAATTTCGAGCTCTTGCCCACTTTTGCATACTCCTTATGATTTAGATCTAGAAACCAAAGTTCCTAATGAAATCAAAAAATGGTTAGCTTTTGCTAAACAAAAACTTCAAGAGCTAAATGTATTAAAATCATTTTTAAATGATGGAAAATCAAAAGATTTATTATCTCAAAATAAAAAAGACATAGAAGATAGAAAACAGTCTAAGTTAATTCATGACGACACTGTTAAATCTAGGGTTAAAACAATTAATGATAGTATAACAAATAGAAATTCTAGCTATGACGAAAGAGCAAAAATACAAAGAGATATTTTTAAACTTCCTTTGTATCCTACAACAACTATTGGCTCCTTCCCTCAAACAACTGATGTAAGACAAGCTAGAGCTAAAAATAGAAAAGGTGAACTTTCTGATGTAGAATATGAAAAGTTTTTAGAACAAAAAACAATTGAAACTATCAGAAAACAAGAAGAACTTGGTATCGATGTAATTGTTCACGGAGAATTCGAAAGAAATGACATGGTCGAATACTTTGGTGAAAATTTAAAAGGTTTCACTTTTACATCAAGCGGCTTTGTTCAAAGTTACGGTTCAAGATGTGTTAAACCTCCAATAATATTTGGTGACGTTTCTAGACCAGAACCTATGACTGTTCGTTGGTCTAAATTTGCACAACAACAAACTAGTTCAATTGTGAAAGGAATGTTGACTGGTCCAATTACAATTTTACAGTGGTCATTTGTAAGAGACGATCAACCTAGAAAAAATACAGCTCAACAAATTGCTTTTGCGATTAGAGATGAAGTTGAAGATCTTGAAACAAATGGCATCAGAATGATTCAAATTGATGAGCCAGCCTTAAGAGAAGGTCTTCCATTAAAAAAACAAAACTGGAGTGAGTATTTAAAATGGTCAGTTGAATGTTTTAAAATTTCTGCAGCAGTTGTTAAAGATGAAACACAAATTCATACACACATGTGCTATGCTGAATTTGAAGATATTATTCAATCAATTGCTGACTTAGATGCTGATGTGATTTCAATTGAAACATCAAGATCAAGAATGGAATTATTAAAAACATTCGAAAAATTTAAGTATCCAAATGAAATTGGACCTGGCGTTTATGATATTCATTCACCAAGAGTTCCTGCAGTAAGTGAAATGAAGGAATTAATTCAAAAAGCTTCAAAGCAAATTGATCCTAAAAGATTATGGGTTAATCCAGATTGTGGTTTAAAAACTAGAGGCTGGCCTGAGACCATTGATGCTTTAAAGAAAATGGTTGAGGCAGCTAAAGAATTAAGAGGATAAGTTGAAAAACTATAAAGAAACAGATCTTATTAGAGGCGGATTAAGCAGAAGCCAGTTCAAAGAAACTTCTGAAGCATTATTTTTAAATTCAGGTTTTGTTTACGATAGTGCTGAACAAGCAGAAGCTATTTTTAAAGGAGAAGAACAAGGTTTTCAGTATACAAGGTACGCTAATCCAACTATAGAAATGTTGGAGAAAAAATTAGCACTTTTAGACGGATCTGAAGAATGTTTTGCTACTTCAAGTGGGATGTCAGCAGTTTTTGGATCAATGATGTGCCAGCTAAAAACTGGAGACCATGTTGTTTCAGCTTCAGCATTATTTGGTTCATGCAGATACATAGTCAAAGAAATATTACCAAGGTTTGGAATTGAAGTTGATTTTATTGATGGAAAAGATCTTTCAGCCTGGAAAAGATAAAGTTAAAAAAAATACTAAAATTTTCTTTTTTGAAACTCCATCTAATCCTTGCTGTGAAATTATTGATATAAAAAAAGTATGCGATATCGCCAAAGAAAATAAAATTACTACAATAGTTGATAATATTTTTGCTACACCAATATTGCAGTCTCCAAAAAAACTAGGTGCTGATATCATTGTATATTCAGGAACTAAACATATTGATGGTCAGGGTCGAGTTTTGGGCGGTGCTATTTTAACAAACAAACAATTTAAAGAGGAAATACTAAAACCTTTTTTAAGACATACTGGCCCATGCATAAGTCCATTTAATGCTTGGATATTATTAAAAAGTTTAGATACTATTGAACTTAGAGTTAATACTCAGTCAGATAGAGCTTTAGAAATTGCAAAATTCTTAGAAAAAAGTTCAAAAATTGAAAAAGTAAACTACCCATTTTTAGACTCATTTAATCAAAAAGATTTAGCTCAAAGTCAAATGTCAAAAGGCGGAACGATTATGAGTTTTAAAATTAAGGGAGATAAAAAAGATTCTTATAAATTTGTGAATAATCTTAAATTATTTGATATCACCAATAATATTGGCGATACCAAATCTCTAGTTACACACCCTGCTACAACTACTCATAGAGTATTAGAACAAAAAGAACGTGATGAATTAGGGGTGACTGATAATTTAGTAAGAATTTCTATAGGTTTAGAAGATATTAATGATCTTAAAAAAGACCTTGAACAAGCTTTAAGCATCTAAATTTAGCCAAAATCTAATCGCAATATTTGATATGAAAAAAATTTTTTCACTTTTAATATTCTTGTTAATTTCAACAAACGTTTTTGCGTCGTCTTGTCCTTTACTAATGAAAGAAATTGATAAATTGATTGGAGAATCAAAAGCTCTATCAAAAGAACAGCTTGAAGAAATCAAACAGCTAAGAATTCAAGGGGAAGAAGCTCACAAAAGTGGCGACCATAAAGAATCCGAGGCACTTCTCAAACAAGCATTGGATTTATTAGATAATTAAAGCCTAAAAAAAGTCTAACTTTATTTAAAACTCAGTCATAATTCTTTTTTAAATTTTAAGAATGAAAAAATTTAATTTAATTAAACTTGCACAAGTAGACCCTATTGAAATTGAACAAAAAACTAGTTCTTTGTTTAATAAAGGAACTCAACTTTTATTAGGTGCCAACTTGGTTGTAATGGTTCTAATTTACTTAACTGTTTATTAGTTATCTGTTTTAACCATAAACTTAATTAAAAAGAAAAATACTGGTTTTGGTAAAATCTTTAAAGTTTTAAATATTAAACTCATTATAAAAGGAAAAGTAATATCATACTTCTTTTTTCCAAACCTTTATAAATAATGTCAGCTGCCTTTTCTGCTGACATTAAAAAGGGCATTTCAAATTTATTTTGGTCTGTTAGTCTTGTTTTCACAAAACCTGGATTAATAATACTCACAAAAATATTATTTTTTTTACAATCATTATAAATAGACTCAGAGTAATTCATAATTGCAGCTTTGCTAGGACCATAACCAGATGAATTTGGTAAACCAAAAAAGCCTGCAAGAGAACTAATCATTGCTACATGTCCTTTTTGTTGCCTTTTTAAAAGGGGTAAAATTTCTGACATTGTATTAATTAAGCCCATAAAATTTACTTCAATTGTTTTTCGGTACAAATCCAAATCTACATCAAAAGTATTGTTTGGTTTATAATAACCGCTTGAGTATATTACCAAATCAAGAGACTGAACTTCTTTAATAATTGAATTTAATACAAGTTTTGTTTCTTCAAGATCCGTAACATCAATTTTTTTTGTAATAACGTTGGCAACATTATTCTGAAATTCCTTTTGTATTTCTTTTAGTTTCTCATGATTTCTACCTAAAATAATTAAATTTATAGATTTATCTAAATACTTTTTTGCTAACTCAAAACCTATTCCAAATGTTCCACCTATAATTAATACGTTCATTGAAATTCAATATTTTATGTATATATATAATGTATAGTTTTAATTAAAATGTCATCAAGAATAGAATCAGATAGTTTTGGCAAAATTAGAGTTCCATCGGATAAATATTGGGGTGCTCAAACACAAAGGTCGTTAAAAAACTTTAAAATTGGTAAAATCAATGTTCCTTTGCAACTCATTTATGCAATTGCTGTAGTTAAAAAAGCTGCAGCTATAGTCAATATGAAATTTAAAGATTTAGATCCCAAAGTGTCAAAGGCAATTCAAAGAGCAGCAGATGAGGTTATTAAAGGTAAGTTTGATGAACACTTTCCTTTAAAAGTTTGGCAAACAGGCTCTGGAACGCAAACAAATATGAATGTAAATGAGGTTATTGCTAATAGGGCAATTGAGATTTTGGGTGGAAAAATGGGATCAAAAAAACCTGTCCATCCAAACGATCATGTAAATAAAGCACAATCTACTAATGATACATTTCCAACTGCTATGCATATTGCTATAGCAATTGAAGCTAATAAAAAACTTATTCCTGCAATTTCTAAGCTTGAAAAATCGCTAGCAAAAAAAACTGAGCAATTCAAGAATATCGTAAAAATTGGTAGAACACATTTGCAAGATGCTACTCCATTAACATTGGGACAAGAATTTTCAGGTTATCATATGCAAATTTCGAAATGTCTTTCTAGAATTAAAAGGGCATTAAATGAAATTTATCCTTTAGCTCAAGGTGGAACAGCAGTTGGAACTGGGATTAATACAAAAAAAGGATGGGACAGAAAAATAGCCCATGAAATAAAAAAAATTACCAAACTACCCTTTCATACTGCTAAAAATAAATTTGAAGCACTAGCTGCTCATGACTCAATTGTAAACTTTTCAGGCACTTTAAACACTACTGCAGTAGCTTTAATGAAAATTGCAAATGATATAAGATTTTTGGGATCTGGTCCTAGAGCAGGATACATGGAATTAATTTTACCAGAAAACGAACCTGGATCCTCGATTATGCCAGGAAAAGTTAACCCAACACAATGCGAGGCTGTTACTATGGTTTGTGTAAAGGTAATCGGTAACCATAATGGTATTACGATGGCAGGCTCTCATGGACATTTTGAATTAAATGTTTTCAAACCTTTAATTGCTCATAATATTTTACAATCAATTGATATCATGTCTGACTCTGTAAATTGCTTTGTAGATTATTGCGTGAAAGGAATTAAAGCTAATAAAAAGAAAATTGAAGAACTTTTAAACAATTCTTTAATGTTAGTAACAGCTCTTTCACCAAAAATTGGTTATGATAATGCAAGCAAGATTGCAAAAACTGCTCACAAAAATGGAACAACACTTAAGGAAGAAGCATTAAAAACAGGTTTAGTTACAGAACAAGAATATAATAAAATTGTAGATCCAAAAAAAATGGTAAGACCTAAATAGCTAATATATTAAAAAATATCTAGAAATATCAAATAAGTTTTCAAGGTTCCCAGAAAGGGTTAAAGAATTTAAATTAGCATTTAATAACTTTAACTGATTATCATTATATTGATTATCTGTGAAATTTTCTTCGACTTCAACTTTACCTTTATTTATATTTAAAATACCTTTTGAAATTAATTTAAAATTTTCTTTGTTTATTTTTTCTAATAAATTCTTATTCTCACAAAAATCTATACATATTTTTTTGATATTATTAGTCTGAAAAATTAAATCATATAAAAACAAATTGTCTTTTTCATATACAACGTTTCTGCCTTTAATTTCTAAATTATTGTTTTTTGAAAAAAAATTAATCTTATTAACTAAAATGTCTCCACTTTGAAAAGAAAAATTTAAATTAGCATTTTCAAATAAAGAATTGCTAAATTCAAAATTATTAAAAATAAATTCAAAATTTATATCAAACAAAGATGATAAAAAATTTAAATCATTTTTTAAAAATATAACTAATTCATTTATACTAATTTTGTTTAATTTTGAATCTTCAAAAGATCCCTTAAAATTAATTTTCTTATTTTGATTTACATCAAATAAAATATCTACATCTCCTTTTAACAGATTAGTTTTAAAAACTTTAGATTTTAAAGAAAAATTACTGTCAATTTTTTTTACATCAAATTCAGCATATAGCTTCTGCAAAGATGGAAAAAATATTTTATTATTATAATTAATTTTCAATATTGGGTTATCATCTGCTAAGTTGCTCAAAAGAAACTTTGTATTAATTTTTTTTGAGTTTATTGATAATTCATTGCTATTAAATTTTAAATTAAATGGTACCTCGCCAATAAAAAATTTTTGTAAGTTAAATATTGTGATATTTGAATTGTTATAAAATATTTCTCCATAAGAACTATTAAAACTAAATGAATTAGCTTTATTAAAGAATTTTAAGTTTACATTTTTTAACTTAATTTCCTTTTTTCTTTTAAACTCATCAATTTTAGATAATTTTTTTACATCTTCTAAATCTATTAAAAACTCCCCACCTTCTAAAACAATATTTCCATAATCTATTGAAGTTTTAAACAAGGAATGCACAGAAACTCTTAAATTCATTTTATCCAAAATGCTATTTTCTGTATTCTTAGAAAAATGAATTTCTGAAAGTTCAATTTTTGGCAAAGGAAAAGGCTTGTATTTAATGCCACCTTTAATATCAACTTTGTAACCTGTGATTTCAGAAATTATGTTTTCAAATCCAATCTTTTTTTCTTCATTAAAATTTATAAGAAATGGTGAGCTTAAATATGATAATGCAACCAGCAGAATAGAAAAAATAAATATTAACAGTTTTTTATTAATTTTTTTTCTCATTTGTTTTTAGCTTGTAATTACTTTATCTAATAATTCTAAAATTAATGATTAATTATTTAAATTCATTGAATAATCAACAAAAACTGGCAGTGGAAACCACTGAAGGACCATTGTTACTTTTGGCTGGTGCTGGATCTGGGAAAACAAAAGTTCTGACATCAAGAATAGCTCATTTGATTAAAACTGGAAAATGTTTAGGGCAGCAAATTTTATGCGTAACTTTTACAAATAAGGCAGCTAATGAAATGAGAGAAAGAGTTACAAATCAGATACAATCTAATTCAATTGCTTTTCCATGGTTGGGTACATTTCATTCAATATGTAATAAGATGTTAAGGACAAATGCAGAAGCTGCTGAATTTAAAATCCAACTTCACAATTCTTGATACGCTAGACCAAATTAAGTTAATTAAAAATATATTAGAAGTAGAAAATTTAGACATCAAAAAAAATCCACCAAAACAAATTGCATACCATATTGATCAATGGAAAAATAAAGGACAGGTACCAGATGAAGTTTTTTTAAAAAATAATGAGTTTCATTTAACTAATTCACTTAAAATTTATAAAATTTATCAAAAGAGGTTACAGATGATGAACTGTGTTGATTTTGGTGATCTAATACTTCATGTTGTTACTATATTAAAAAATTTTGAAGAAATAAAAAAAACTTACCAAAATAATTTTAAATATATTCTCGTTGTTGATGAATTTCAAGATACAAATCATGTTCAAAGTCTTTGGTTAAAACTTCTAACAAATACAAATCAAAATATTTGTGTAGTAGGTGATGATGATCAATCAATTTATAGCTGGAGAGGTGCAGAAGTTAAAAATATATTAGAATTTGAAAAAAATTTTCTGAACACAAAAGTTATTAAACTAGAACAAAATTATAGATCTACCCAAAATATTTTAAATGCTGCTGTATCTTTAATAAATAACAATGAAGATAGATTGGGTAAAGAAATTTGGTCTGATATTGGTCAAGGAAATAAGGTTCAAATTTTTTCTTACTTTGATGGAATAACTGAAGCAGTTGGAATTTCAGATATAATTGAAAAAAAAATATTAAATAAATATAATTTAAATAATATTTCTATACTTGTGAGAGCAGCTTTTCAAACCAGAGAGTTTGAAGAAAGATTTATAAAAATAGGTCTACCATACAGAATTATCGGTGGATTAAAGTTTTATGAAAGATCAGAAATTAAAGATGCAATTTCTTATCTAAGATTAGTTATACAATCTAATGATGATATTGCTTTTGAGAGAATAATTAATCAACCTAAAAGATCTATTGGTAGCAACTCTTTAAAAAAAATACATGAATACGCTAGGGAAACAAATCAATCACTTTTCGATGCTTCGCAAGAAATTTTAAAACAAAATATACTAAAACCTAAAACAGCTTCAAATTTAAAAAATTTTATAACGCACATACTATCATGGAAAAAAATTGCAGGTGAAAAAGATCATATTTCTACACTCGAAATAATATTAGATGAGTCTGGATATACTGAAATGCTTAAAAATGAAAAAACGCCAGAAGCTGATGCCAGGTTAGAAAATTTAAAAGAACTTAGAGCTTCTATGAAAGGATATAAATCTTTAAATGATTTTTTAGAAAATATTGCATTACAAACTTCCATAGATGAAGAGTGGGATGGAGAAAAAATTAATATTATGACAATTCATTCAGCTAAAGGATTAGAGTTTGATGTAGTTTTTTTACCAGGCTGGGAAGAGGGTTTATTTCCTCATCAAAAATCAATTGATGAACGTGGTGCAAATGGTGTGGAAGAAGAAAGGCGCTTAGCATATGTAGCTATTACAAGAGCTAAAAAAGAATTGTTTATATCGTTTGCCAATCAAAGAAAGTTTTTTGGCAGAGCAAATAATGATTATGATTTTTATTCATCTTTGCAATCAAGGTTCATCGATGAATTGGATAATGAATTTATAGAAATTTCTTATAGTGAAAATGAAAATTCAAATTTTGATTTTGATCAAGAGATAATTATTGATAGTAAAAAAAATAGCCCTGGATGGAACCGGTTAAAAAAAAATATTTCTTCTGAAGAAAATATAAAAACAGTTACTTTTAATGAAAATTTTACTAAATTTACTGTTGGAGAATCTATTTCACATGAAAACTTTGGAAAAGGAAAAATTATTCATATTGATGGAAATAAATTACTAATTAACTTTAAAGACTTTGGTGAAAAAAAAGTTGTCGATAAATTTATAAAAAAAACAAATGAATAGCTTAAAACAAATAAAAAAATATCTTACTAATAAAAAATATGAATGCTTTTTAATACCAAAAAATAATGAATTTTTTAATGAATACATAAATAGTAAAGAAGACTATCTAAAAAAGATTTCTAATTTTACTGGATCATTAGGATTTGCTCTTATTTTTAAAAATAGACAATTTTTATATGTCGACGGAAGATATACTGAACAAGCAAAGGTACAATGTAAAAATTTTAAAATAAAAAGCATATTTCAATTAAAAAAAGATTTAAAAAAAATTAATAATCAAAAGAAAATAATTTGTATAAATCCTAAACTTTTTAAAAATATATTTTTTAAAGATCTGAAAATAAAATATTTTTGTTTTTTTAATAACTTAAAAAAAGATACTCAAGATTTAAAAAAAATAATATTACTTAAAGATAAGTTTTCAGGAGAATTAACTAAATCTAAAATTCAAAAAGTAAAAAAAATACTTAAACTAAAAAAAGATGAGATCTTTCTTTATTTCTAATGTCGAGAATATAGCATGGATAAGTAATATTAGATCTTTAAATAAAGAATATACTTACCTACTAAATTGCTACGCATTAATAAAAAATTCCAAAATATATATTTTTACAAATAAAAAAATTAATAAAAACATATCTAATCAAATAATCTTCAAAAAAAACACTGATTTAAAAATAGTTTTAAAATCTTCTAAAAAAATTATTTTTGATGAGAATAATGTATCTTTATATAATAAAAACTATATTAAGAGTTTAGGAATAAAATATCTTAAAATTAACGACCCTATTTTTAATTTAAAAACAATAAAAAATTCTACGGAAATAAATAATTTAAAAATAGCTCATTTATTTGATGGCATTGCATATATTAAATTTATATTTTGGTTAAAAAATAACATTAGAAAAAATTTAAATGAAATTACTATTCAAAAAAAATTAGAAACATTTAAGAAAAAAAATAAATTTTATATAGGTCCTAGTTTTGAAACTATCTCTGCCGTTGAAAAAAATGCAGCAATAATTCATTATAACGCTAAGAACTTCATTCCTAAAATATTAAGAAAAAAGAATATGTATTTACTCGATGCTGGGTCACAGTATTTTTATGGAACAACTGATATGACTAGAACATTTTCTTTTTCAAAACAAAAATATTTAAGAAAAAAAATTTACACACTAGTTTTAAAAAGTCACATTGCAGTAGCTCAAAGCAAAATAAAAAAAAATACCACAGGAAAACAAATTGATTATATTGCTAGAAAAAATTTAATTAAAAACAAATTAAACTACAATCACGGAACCGGACACGGTGTTGGTTATTTTTCAAATGTGCATGAAAACCCTCCATCAATTTCACAATATTCTCTAAATAAATTTCAGGAGCATCAAGTTTTATCAAATGAACCGGGTTTTTATAAAAAAAATGATTTTGGAATAAGGTTAGAAAATTTAGTATTTGTTAATAAAACAAGATCTTTTGAAACTTTAACTTTATTTCCCTTTGATAACTCAATGATTTTAAAAAAAATGTTAACTAAAAATGAAAAAAAATGGATTAATGATTATCATGATAATGTTTTTGAAAAACTTAAAAAGTTCCTAAGTAAAAAAGAAAAAGAATACCTAAAGTACCTCTGTTCAATTATTAATTAAATTGTACCATTCTTTTTCAACAATTATTTTAACACCATTTTTTTTTGCTTGATCTATTTTTTTTGTTGTGGGTTTTGAATTTCCAATAACAATATAATTAAGTTTTTTGGTTACAGTTCCTAAAACTTTTCCGCCTTCTTTTTCAACAATTGATTTTGCTTCTGATCTACTCATTTTGCTCAAACCTCCGGTGAATAAGAAAGTTTTATTAATAAATTTTCCATTTGAAGCTTCAACAAAATTTAAAATATTCAAAACTTTTATTAGTTTTTCAAATACTAATAAATTTGTTTTATTTGAAAAAAAAACTTTTAATGAATTTATTTGTGTTTCTCCTATTCCATCTAAATTTTTAAGTTCATCAAGAATTTTATCTCTTTTCAAATCAATTAATTTTTTAAAATTTTGAATCGTTTTAAAATAACTTGATAAAATTTTAGCATTTTCTTGTCCAATATGTCTAATCCCAAGCGAGAAGATAAATTTATCTAAGGTAATTTTAGAAGTTTTTTTAATTGAAAGCTTTAAGATTTTTTGATGACAATTCTCCCCAGCCATCAAGTTTAGATATTTTATCATAATTTAAATTATAAATATCATAAGGATATTTAATCATTTTTAGTTTCCAAAAATTTTCAATTACTTTTTTTCCTAAGCCTTCAATATTTACAGCATCTTTGGAAACATAATGTTTTAATTTTTCTATAGATATTAAATCACACTCATATCCTTTATCTGGGCACCTTCTAACAGCATCAAATTTTTTTGTTGTTTCATTGTACTCCTTGACAGTTTCATATCCGCATGGACATTTTTTTGGAAATATAAATTTTTTACTTTTTTGAGATCGTTTAGATTTATCTACTTCAACAATTTGGGGTATTACGTCACCTGCTCTTTGAACAACAACAGCATCTCCTATTCTAATATCCTTTCTATTAATTTCTTCTTCATTGTGTAATGTTGCATTTGAAACAATTACTCCACCAATATTTACAGGTTCAATTTTAGCCACTGGAGTTAGTGCTCCAGTTCTTCCAACTTGAATTTCTATATTTTTAATTATTGAAAACCCTTTAACTGCAGAAAATTTATGCGCAATTGCCCATCTTGGAGAATTAGTTAAATTTCCTAACCTTTTTTGGAATTCAAAATTATTAATTTTATAAACAATTCCATCAATATCATAATCAAGGTAGCTCTTTTTTTTCAATATTTTTATAGTTTTTTATTAAATCATTTTCATTCTTTAATAATTTTTCCTAGTGGATTAATTTTAAAACCAATATTAGATAAAAAATCTAGAAACTCTGATTGTTTTTTTTTAATATTATGATTTTTAAAAATTGTTCCATATGCAAAAAATCTCAAAGGAATTTTTTTAGTATTGTTTGCATCTTTTTGACGTAATGAACCTGCTGCAGCATTTCTAGGATTAGAAAATTTTTCACTAATTTTTAAAAACTCAGATTTTGGAATATAAACTTCACCTCTTATTTCTAAATCTTCATAATAATCTATAAATTTTGGAATATCTTTAATTGTAGCTAAATTTTCAGTAATATTTTCTCCCAAATATTCCATCTCCTCTTGTTAAACCTAAGATAAATTTTCCATTAAAATATTTTAAAGAAGCAGATATTCCATCAATTTTAGGTTCAGCAAAAAGTTCTTCTCTATTTGAACTTGATCGGTTTAAAAAATTATTTATTTTTTTATAAAAATTTTCAATATCATCTTTTTTAAATGCATTATCTAATGATAACATTGGTTCTGAATGTTTAGTTTTTTCAAATTTTTTTGATGGTTTAAAATCCTACTAAATTTGATGCTTTTTTTATTTTTTTGGTATTTTATTTTTTTTTCAAAATCTAATAGTTCTTTTTTTAATTTATCATAAGTTGCATCATCTAATTTTGGTTTATTTTTTATCATAATATAATTTGTTATGATTAAATTAATTTTTTAAGTTTTTTTTTATATTCTTCAAAATTTTTTATCATTTTGAAAATTTAAATAATTTAATATTTTTTTCTTTTAAACTTTTTTTTTGAATTTTTTTTTCTTGATTTTATAATTTTTATCTACAATAATTTTATAAGTTTTTTTTATACCAATCACTATCATTAAAATTATAACCTAAAATTGATGCATATTTTTTTGCTTCTTTAATATTTCCTAATTTATAATAAATCTCTACTAATCTATGAAAGCTTCTTTTATATAAATTGTATTTTCATAATTTTCTAATATTATTTTTAATCTTTAAATTGCTGATAGTCCATTTTGATTTTTCCATATAATATCTGGCAATATACATTTCTTTTCCAGCCAATTGTTCATTAATTAAATCAATTTTAATTTTGCATCTTCTGCATAAATGATTTTGGGATATTTTTTAATTAATTTTTTTAAATTGTTTTAATGCTAAATCTAGTATTTGTTTGATCTTTAGAAATAACATTAATTTCCTCATAAAAGACAAAGCCAATTATATAATCAACATAATCTAATATTTTTATGTGTAGGATATAATTTTTAAATTTTTTTGCATTTTTTCTAAAGTTTTTACTAATTTCACCTGTTTCATAATAAATATAAATAATCATCAAAGTTGCTTTTGGAGCCCATTCTGAAAAAGAATAATTAATTTCAATTTTTTTGAAAAAGTTCAATTGATTCTTCCATTTACCCTTTTCAATAATAAATTTAAAGCTTTTTTATAAAATATATTTAAAGGTGGTATTTTTTCTGGTTTTTTAATTTTTTTTTTTTTTACTACAACTAAAAAAAAAAAAAAAAAAAATAAAAAATATAAATAATTTTTTTTTTAAACATTTTTTTTTTTATAAATTATTATTTATCATTTTTTAAAATCTAACAAATTTTAATAAAAAAGATTATAAAAAATCATTGATAATTTTAAAATTTTTATCACTTTTAAAAATTTCTTTTAAAAAGCATAATATTTATTTCATGACCTACCTTGATACTTTTAATTTTTCCAAAATATCATAATCCAGATAAATAAAAATCTCCAATACAATCTAAAATTTTTGTGTCTAACAAATTCATTTTTATATCTAAGGCCACCTTGATTTAAGTATTTTTTTTCCTGATACAACAATTGCATTATCTAAAGAACCACCTTTAGCTAAACCCATTGCAAAAATTTTTTCTAAATCTTCATGTAAACAAAAAGTTCTGCAATGATATATATTTTTAAATAATTTTCATTAATTATGTTTATAATTTAAATTTTGTTTTTTAATAAACTGATCATTATAATCAATTTCATAATCAATTTCTAAAAATTCATATTTATTTGGTTCTAATAGAAATAAATTTTTTATCTTTTTTTAACTTCAATTTTTTTTTTAATATTTTAATAATTTTTTTAGATTTTTTTTTTGATTTTTAAAATTCCTGCTTTTAATTAATTTTTTCAACAAAATCTTTTGAACTTCCATCTAAAATTGGTATTTCATTAGCTGATTTAAATATTTTTAAATTTGTAATTCCAAAACCAGATAAAGCTGACATTAAATGTTCAATTGTAGAAAAAATTATTTTACCTTTTTTAATTTGAGTACATAATTTTGCAATTTTAATATTTGTCCAATTAGCTTTATTTTTTTATTACTATTTTTAAAAAAAAAAATAAATTCCATATTTTTTTTTCTGGAATAATTCTAATTTTAACTTTTCATCCAGAATGTAGACCTATACCAGAAAAAGATATTTTTGATTTAATAGTTTTTTGAAAATTTTGACACTTTAAAAAATATAAAAAAAAAAATTTTTTCTACTCAATTTTTATTTCACTAAATTTAATTTTTTAAAAAAAAAAGAATAAAATTTTTGAAAAAAACTTTTTTTCTGAGTAGTTAAATTTCAAAATTTCTTTTTTATCTTTCAAAAAAAAATTAATTTTGCAATTCCTAAACATGCCAAATAATCAGAAAAAATATTAAATTCAGTATTTTTAATTGGAAAAGATTGTTTTACATTTTCAACACTCCTCCAAAACGTTTTTTTAATTTTTCAGTAAATATTTCTAAATTAGATCCGCCACCAGAAATAACTATTTTTCTAGATGACTTTTTTGAATTGAATTTGAAAATTTTAAAACTTCTGTAATATAATCAATAATTTCATCAACTCTTGCATTTATTACACTGTTAACAAGTTCTAAAGATATTTTTTTTCAATATTATTTAGTACAGTTAAATCATTTTTCATTAAATTTTTAAAATTAATTTTTATTTTTTCAGATAAATTAAAATCTATATCAAATGCTTTTTTGAAAGATCTTTATTTATAAAATTTGATCCTAATGGTAAAACTTTAGAATAAATTAAATTTCCATTTTCAAAAATAGTTACTGAAGTAGTTTCAAAACCAAAATCAATACTTACAAAACCTCTATTAAATATCTCCTGATCGGCAGAAAGAACGCTAATAGCATAAGGTGTATAAAAATATCTTTTTGCTTTTAAGCCACAACTTTTTAGTAAATTATCAAAGTTTGATAAAGTATTAGAATTAATTGAAATAAAACTAAAATTACTTTGTAAAGTATCACATTTCATTTTTAATGGATTTTCTACAAAATTCTTTTTATCTAAAATAAATCCTGAGTTTATTAAATGAATAATTTTTTCATTAGGATTATAATTTTCAAATAGCAATACAGATGAATCAACAATACTTTGTAAATCTTTTTTTTTTTCTACTTCATAAGAACCAATATCTCTTGAAACTCCAAAACAATTAAAGTTAAAATTAACAGAACCTAAACCAACATAAATTTCTTTAAATTCTAAATTAGCTTCTTTTTCAGCTGTAGCAATACATTGCTTGATAACCAAAGAAAGTTTTTCAAGATCAACAATATTACCTTTTTTAACTCCACTTGAAAAAATTGAATTTTTAGAATGAATTTTAATAAAATTTTTTTCATCTAATGACAAAATTAAAAACTTAATTTTTTGACTTCCTATATCTAATATTCCTACAAGTTTCTTTATTCATTTTTATGATATAACTACTCTATCCTCTACTCTTAAATCTATTAAACGATTTTTTTATTTTTATTAAGTATAAAATTTAAAATTTTAAATTGTTTTTTAAAACTATAATCACCAAATAAAATTTTTAAATTTTTTTTTAGTATATATTTCCCATTGATTATAAGTATTATATTTTATTTCTTTAACATTTTGAAGATAGTTAAATTGGACTAAAAAATTATAAAAAGTTTAAAAATGAATTTTTATTAAATTGTCCAGATATATTGGATAAATTTCATATTCTTTATAATTAACAACCTTATTTGTAATATCAAAATTTTCATTAATTAAATAAAAAGCATTTTTATTTGAAAATAAAGCTATCGGTTTAAACTCCCAAATTTCAACGATAATTGTATCTGGGTATTTTTTTTTAAGTGAAAAATTTTTAACCCATTTACTATCTAAAAGAATTTTTTTAAGTTTATTTTGATTAATATTTAATAAACTTTTTTAAGACAATACTCAATAACTTTATTTTTAATAGATTCTTCTAAATTAGAAGTATTATTTAATTCTACTTTGTTAATTTTTAAAAATGGTAAATTAATTTCTTTATTTAATTGATAAGTTGTTAAAAAAAATAATATTACTATAAAAAATAAAATTTTTGTTTTACCTTTTAATACTAGCATCTTCCAATATCCATTTGACAAGCTTTTTAAAATTAAAACCATGATAATTGGCAATTTCAGGTACCAAAGATAGTTTTGTCATACCGGGCTGTGTATTAATTTCCAATAAATATATTTTACCATCATTCGTAACTCTAAAATCTGATCTAGTAACACCTCTGCATTTAAGTATTTGATGAGCTTTGAGTGCAATTTTTTTAATTTGATCATGTAATTTTTTATTAATTTTAGGAGGAATTAAATGTTTTGTTTTAGCTTTAGAACTGTATTTAGCTTTATAATCATAAAAACTTCTTTTTGGTATAATTTCAACCGAACCAATTGCTTTTTTTCCTATCACTGCTGTTTGTATTTCTCTAGATCCTACAAACTCTTCTTGAATTAAAATTTTATATTTTTTTAAACTTTGTAAAATATTTTTAATATTATTTTTATTTAAATTTTTAAAAATTTTTACTCCTACACTTGAACCTTCATTGATTGGTTTAATAATAAATTTATTTAAAGAAATTCTATTTTTTAAATCTGATAATTTTTTTATTACTTTGTATTTTGGAGTTAAAATTTTATTTTTAATAAATATTTTTTTTGACTGCAACTTGTTCATTGCAATTTTAGAAGATTTAACACCAGAGTGCGTATAAGGAATTTTTAAATCTTCAATAATTTTTTGTATTTGACCATCCTCTCCAAATTCTCCATGCAAACAATTAAAAATTATATCTGGGTTAATTTTTTTTATATTTTTTTTTATATTTTTCTTAGGGTCATATTTAATAACGTTATATCCACTTTTTATTAAAGCCTTATAACAGGCTATACCACTATTAATACTTACAGCACGTTCTTTTGATGGGCCTCCTAAGAGAAGTAATATTTTTTTTTTATTTTTCACCAATTATTTTAATTTCAGTTTCTAGTACAATATTAAATTTTTTTTTAACTTCTGAAATAGTGCATTCAATCAATTTCTCTACATCAAAACTTGATTTTCCAGAATTTTCAATAAAATTACAATGAAGTTTAGAAAATTTAGCTCCTCCAAAATGCAATTTATTCGAACCAGATTTTTGAATTAATTCCCATGCTTTAACATCTGGGCTTGGATTTTTAAAAGTGCTACCCCCAGTTTTAATTTTTTGAGGTTGGGATATATTTTTTACAGATTTTAACTCATCTATTTTTTTTTTTATTTCTTCAAAATTACCTTTTTCAATTCTAAAAGAAACTTTTGTAACAATAAAATCATTAGGTATTGAAGTGCATCTATAATTAAAATCTATATCTGAATAAGAAAGCTCTCCTTTCTTACCTGAAAAATAAAAACCATAAACTTTCTTAACAATTTTAGAAAAATCTGAACCAAAACAGCCTGCATTCATCGTCAGACCTCCTCCAATAGTTCCTGGTATACAGCTTAAAAATTCAAAGCCATTTAAGGATTGTTGTAAAGCGAAGTTTGAAAGTTGTGACTTTAATACCCCTGCACCACTTATAATTTCATCATCATTTATTTCTATTTTTCTAAAATCTTTTCCTAATTTGATTATAACACCTTTGTAACCACCGTCTCTAAACAAAACATTAGAACCTGAACCTACTAAAAAAATATCTTCATTGTTAACTTTTAAAAAAGTTTCTAAATCATTGTCATTATCTACTAAAAAGAATTTTTTTGCTTTTCCACCCAAACCAAACCATGAATTTTTTGACAAATCGTAATTTTCAATAATATTTTTTTTATCCATTAATTTTTAATTTTTCTGAAATTTTTCGAATCCATGAGCTTATGCTACCAGCTCCCATAGCAATAACAATTTCATCTGATAATAAATTTTTCTTAATAAAAATCTCAATCTCATTTTCATTGTTAACAATAACAACCTCGCTATTAGATTTTTCAGATATTTTTCTTGCAAATTCTTTTAAATCTATCCCATTATTTTTTTCACCTGCAGAATAAATTGGACACAAAAGTACAACATCTGATTTAGAAAATGATTTACAAAATTCTTTGTATAAACTAGTCACTCTTGAATATCTGTGTGGCTGAAAAATTGTTATTATTTTTCTATTTTTAAAATTATTGTAACAAGCATCAAGTACTGCTTTTATTTCAGTTGGATGATGTGCATAATCATCAAATATCAATCGCTTTTTATCTTTAAAAACTAAAGTTAATCTTCTTTGAACACCAGTAAAATTTTTTAAAGATTTTTTTATTTTTTCTAATTTAATATTAGCAAACATTGCTGTTATAAATGCTACTGTTGCATTTAAAGCATTATGCTTTCCAATTAAATTAATAGTAATATTCTTAATTTTTTTTGTTTTATTAGATATTTTGATTATTAAATCAAAAATCATCATCATATTTAAATATCGTAAATTACAACATTGCACATTGGCTTTCTTGGAAAATCCATAAGTTATATAGTTTTGCTTTTTATATTTTTTAATTACCTCAGAAACATTTTTATCATCAATACAAACAAGGTTTTTTCCTAAAAGTGGAGTTTTATTTATAAATTCAAAGAATTTATTTTTTAAATTAGAAAAATTTTTATAATAATCCATATGTTCGTAATCAATATTACTAACGATAGAAAAAATACTTTTAAATTTTAAAAAACTTCCATCTGACTCATCAGCTTCAACGATAGCCCAGTCACTTTTTCCCAAGGAAGCATTACTATTTAATGAATTGATAACGCCCCCATTTATTATAGTTGGATAAAGTTTAGCTTCTCGAAAAATTGTTGAAATCAAAGATGTGATAGTTGTTTTTCCATGTGAGCCTGAAATGATAATATTTTTTTTTAAATTTAATAAATGGGCTAGCATGTCTGCTCTTTTAATTATTATTTTATTATGCTTTTTTGCCAGTTTTAATTCTGGATTATTATTTTTTATTGCTGATGATATTACTACTAAACCTGAATTTAATATTCTTCTTGAGTTATGTCCTTTGATTACTTTAATATTCTTGGATTTAAGTTTATCTAAAATTTTACCACTACTAGAATTATCGCTGCCCTCTATTAAATAACCCATTTCATGCATAATTAAAGCGATACCACTCATGCCAATGCCAGCTATACCTACAAAATATACAATATCTTTTTTATTTAATTCTAAATTCATTTATCTAAATTTTTTGTTAGTGATAAAATAATTCCTATAGTAATTGAACTAGTAATTATAGACGAACCGCCATAACTTAAAAATGGAAAGGTCATGCCTGTTGATGGTATTAAGTTAATTGTTACTCCAACATTAATAAAAATTTGCATTAACATCAAAGACGATAAGCCAAGCAAAGTATATTTCCTAAAATCTGAAATATTTGTTTGAGTAATTGCAAACACTCTCATAAATAAGCTAATAATAATTAATAAAATAAAAATTATGGCAAAAATACCAAATTCTTCACTAACAGAAGCTAAGACATAATCAGTGTGTGCCTCTGGTATTTTTTCTTTTAAAATACCTTCGCCAATTCCGCGGCCCCAAAATCCACCATACTTTATTGCATCCAAAGCTTTTTCAGATTGATAACCTATGTCAGTTGCACTTAACCATTTTTCAAATCTTAAAAAAATATATGAAAAACTATCCTTAAATAAAAATAAAATTGCAATCATTGATGATCCAGCAAATACAATTAAAGAAAAAATAATAAAAAAGCTAATGCCTGAAACAAAAATTAAAATTAACCACAATGCTAGAATTATAAGGCTTTGTGTATAATCTGGTTGCAATAATAAAATAAGAATAACACCAAAAACAAAAAGGGATGAAAAAAAAAATTTAAATTTAAATTTATTATCTGAACATAAAAAACTTGATAAAAAAACAATAAAAAAAGGTTTTAATAATTCTACAGGTTGAAGATTGAAAAAAAATAAACTTATCCATCTTTTTGAACCTTTAACCTCTAATCCGACAAATAAGGTTAAAATTAATAAAATAATAGAAATTAATAAAAAAAATTTTGAACTTTTCTGAAAAAAAAGATCATTAAAAAATGAAAATGTAATCATTATAAAAACCCCAAAAAACAAAAAAAAATAATATTTTTTTAACAAATAACTTGGATCATTATAAATTTTAATTGATGCAAAAGCTAAGGTCGTATTTGAACAAAAAATGATACTAGCAGAAAGCCAAATAATTAATAAAATTAAAATAGTTTTATCGAGACTCCTTATCCATTTAACAAAAAAATTATTACTATCTCTTAAAAGCATTATAAACTAAATTTTTAAATTTATTGCCCCTGTCTACATAGTTTTCATACTGATCAAACGATGCTGCGCCAGGAGAAAAAAGAACAAAAAAATTTTTTTTGTTTTTTTTATTAATTTTAAAATCATTTTTTATATTTTTATTTAACAATTTTTTTAAATTTTTTTGATAAACAAATTTAAATTTTTGTCTAATAAGACTTTTTATTAATGGAGAAATACTTTTTCCAGTTAAGTAAACTTTAAATATTTTATCTTTGAATTGACTAATGAAAAAATTATCATTTTTCTTTAATAATCCACCTAAAATTAAAATAATATTTTTATAATTCTTAATAGCATATTTCACTGAGTCAAAATTTGTAGATTTAGAATCATTTATAAAATAAAAATTTTTTAACTTATAAAAATTTTCATTTCTATGTGGTAAAGCAATATTATTAAAAATGTTGTTTGGGATATTAATTTTACTACCTAATATTTTTTTTAATAATTTATTATCAATTCTATTAAAGCTTTTAACATTTTTTCTTTTTTTATTTTTAATTCCAAATTTAAAAAAACCACAACCATCATGTTTCAAAAAATCAAATATTTTAAATTTTACATTTGTATAATTTTTAAGATTTTTATGTCTTTCGAGATGATCTGGAGAAATGTTTAATATAATAGCTCGATTTAACTTTATATTTTTTGAATAATCAATTTGATACGAAGATAACTCGATTATACAAATTTCTTTTTTAGAAATTTTAGAAGATAATACAGGTGTGCCATAGTTTCCTAAAATTTTTGATTTAAGTTTATTTTTTTTTAAAATGGTGTCTATCAATTTACAAAAAGTTGACTTCCCATTTGTTCCAGTAACTCCAATTGTATAGTTATTAAGATTTTTTAATGAAAAAAAAATATCCAAATCTGTAATAATTTTTTTTTTATTTAATAAAAAAAAATAACTATTTTTATGATTAAAAATATTAACTCCTGGACTTAAGATAATAAAATCATAATTTTTTTTATAATAAAATTTATCTAAGTTTTTTTTATATAAAAAATTATTTTTATGATTGTCATCCCAACATGAAAAGTTAATTTTTCTTTTTATTAAAAATTTAATTACAGAGACTCCTGTAATACCTAATCCAAAAACAAGAATTTTTTTATCTTTAAAATCTTTGGGAAAAATCATATTTCTATCTTAATTTTAAACTAGAAAGAGCTAATAAAACTAAAATTATAGATATAATCCAAAATCTTATTACTATGGTAGATTCCTCCCAACCTTTCTTTTCAAAATGATGGTGTAGTGGAGCCATTTTAAAAACTCTTTTTCCAAATAGCTTAAAAGACACTACCTGAATAATTACTGACATTGCTTCTAAAACAAATAAACCGCCTGCAATTAATAAAACTATCTCGTGTTTTGTCATTAAACTAACAGTTCCTAACAATGAACCTAATGCTAATGAGCCCGTATCGCCCATAAAAATTTTAGCTGGTGGCGCGTTAAACCACAAAAAACCTAAACAAGATCCTGCGGTAGCTCCTAAAACTATACAAACTTCTGAAATATTTTTAATATTAATAATTTTCAAATATTCAGCAAAAATTACATTTCCAGACAGATATGTAATAAAAACAAAAGTTAAAGTTACCAATATAACTGGAACTGTAGCCAGTCCATCAAGGCCATCTGTTAAATTTACAGCATTTGAAGATCCTATAATAACAATTAAGGCAAAGGGGAAATAAAAATAACCTATATCAAAAATTAAATTTTTATAAAATGGTAAGTTTAAAAGAAATCTTTTTTCAAAATCTATTGAGATTGATATTAAATAAAAAATCATCAAACTAAAAACTAATTGAAAGAAAATTTTAATTGAAGCTGAAATGCCTTTTGAATTTCTAAATTTAATTTTGATATAATCATCAAAAAAACCTATTAAGGAAAAAGAAAGTAAAGAAAAAAGAGAAATTAAAACAAAAATATTTTTTATATCTGCCCATAACAATGAAGAAAAGAAAACTCCAAAAATTATTAAAACTCCTCCAAATGTTGGGGTTCCTGATTTTTTTATTATATGTGTAATTGGTCCATCATTTCTGATGGGTTGATTAAAATAGTTTGAAGATTTTAAATAATTAATAAATGGCCCACCAAAAATTAAAACAAAAACTAAGCTAGTGAATATTGCGATACCTGTTCTAAAAGTTATGTAAGAAAAAACATTAAAAAAAGTAAATTCTTTTGCAAGTTCTTGAAATAGATAATTTAGCATTAATATATCTTATTATTTAAAAATTTATACAACCCAACACTATTAGATGATTTAAACAAAATGATAGAATTGGCTACCATTAATTTATCAAATTCTTTTTGAAATGCTTTGATATTTTTATAACAAGATCCTCGTTTTGATGGATCTAACTGGTAAAAAATTTTTTTTGATTCTTTTCCTATGGTGTAGACTTTATCTATATTTATTACATTAATATATTTTCCAATATCGTTGTGTTTTTTTTTTGAAAACTTTCCTAATTCAAGCATATCTCCTATTACTGCAACTTTTTTACTATTATTTTTATATTCACTTAAAAAATATAAAGAATTTTTCAGTGATATCGGATTAGAATTATAACTATCATCAATCAAAGTTATTTTTTTTGACTTTTTAACAATATTTCCTCTTCCTTTAAGAGAAGAAAAATTTTGTATTTTTCGTATTCCTTTTTTTAAATTTAATTGAAGTTTAAATAATAACAGCGCACAAATCATAATATTATTAATTTGATTAATATTTAAAATTGAAAGATTTGAAAAAATTTTTTTATTTTTAAAAAATAAATCATAATTTCTTTTGTTGTTAATTCTATAAAAAATATTTGCATTTTTATTTTTTCCAAAAGTCAAAATGTTTAATTTTTTTTCTTTAGCAATTTTTTTGAAATAATTAAAAAAATTACAATCTCTATTTAAAATAATTAAACCTTTGTATTCAATATTTCTAATAATTTCGGACTTAGCTTTTGCTATAGCTTTTACGCTTCCTAATTTACCCAAATGTGCCTCTCCAATATTTGTAATAACTGCAATATTTGGCTTTAATATTTTTGATAAAAAATTTATTTCACCCAACTTATTCATTCCTAATTCATAAATATTAAATTTAGAACTTTGATTTTGATTAATAAGAGTAAAAGGTAAACCAATATGATTATTATATGATTTGTGTGATCTATAAGATTTATTAAACGCTGAAAGGCAATTAAAAACTGTTTCTTTAAGAGTAGTTTTTCCAGAACTTCCAGTAATACCAATAAACAAACTATTATTTAATAATAATCTCTTAATTTTAGCAAGATCTTGCATGTAAGAAATTGTAGAGTCGCATAATATAAATCTATTATTGTATTTTTTAATATTTTTTAAATATTTTGTTTTTTTTTCACATACTACAATTACATTTGAAAAATTTTTTAAAATTTTTTTTGCAAAGGAATGACCATCTTTTTTTTTACCTTTGATACAAATAAAAATAGAATTTTCTTTTACCTCTCTGCTGTCAATAAATACTTTTTTATTAAAAAAATTTTTTATATTTAAGTGTTTTTTTTTCATAAATATTTTCTAATATATTTTGCATCACTAAAGGGTATTAATTTGTCTTTAATAATTTGATATTTCTCATGTCCTTTACCAGCAATTAATAAAATTTCTTTATTACTAGTTTTTTGTATAGCTGTTTTTATTGCCAAAGATCTTTTTGCAATTTTTTTTGCTTTTGGAACTGACTTAAAAATTTCATTTCTTATTTTTTTAGGATTTTCAAATCTAGGATTATCATCTGTAATAAAAACTTTTTTACAATATTTATTTGCAATTTTTCCCATAATAGGTCTTTTCTTTTTATCTCTATTCCCTCCACAACCAAAAACTAAATTTAAAGGTCTGTTAAAATGTTTTTTTAAAGTTAAAATTGTTTTTGCTAAACCATCTGGTGTATGAGCATAATCAAGACAAACTATTTTTTTATTTCTATTAAAAATATTCAATCTTCCTTCTGCTGGTTGAATTTTGTCGAGTATATCAATAATCTTATTAAAATTTATTCCACTAATTAAACACGCAGTAATAGTTTGAAAAAGATTTTCAATTTGAATATCTCCAACCAAATTAACTGATTTTACAAAAATTTTATTATTATAATTTATTTTTAATACTGTTTTATCATCATATGATTTAAAGTTTACGATTTTAAAAGGTAATAATTTTGATTGAAGAACAAATTTAAATTTTTTATTAGAAATATTATTTTTTTTTAAAATTTTATAAACTTTATCATTGCAAATAATATTCCCTCTTTTTTTTAAATATTTTTTAAAAAGAATCAGTTTTGCATCAAGATAAGATTTCATAGTTTTGTGATAATCTAGGTGGTCTTGCGTAAAATTTGTAAATATCGCGGTATTAAAATTTAAACCTAGTAATCTTTCTTGAATTAATCCATGACTTGACGCTTCAAGAATAGCATTATTTACTCCCATTTTTTTCGAGCTTTGTAAAAATTTATATATAGATAAATTGTCAGGAGTTGTAAGTTTTGTTTTTTTTAATTTATCATTAGAAATGTAACCTAAAGTTCCCACGGAAACACTTTTTATTCCACATAATTTATTAATTTGATAAAAAAAATTAGCAATTGATGTTTTACCATTTGTACCTGTAACTCCAACTAGATTTTTTGGAATATTTTTAAATTTAGTTTTAATTAATTTTAAATAAAACTTTTTTGGATCAGTTTTTAAAGTATTTATCTTTAAATATTTTAAATTTTTTTTTGAAATTATTAAACTTGGTTTTTTTTTTTCTATTTTTTTAATAAAAGGATTATCTCTCTTTGAATTTGAAATAAAATCAAAAAAATATCACCTCTTTTGACTTTTCTTGAGTCATAACTAATATTATTATTAAAATTCATCAATTTAATTTTGCAAATTTTTGAATTTTTAATGTGTTCAAAATTGGACCAATTTTTTTTATAATTTGGCCATTTGTATATGCTGCATTCCAACCAGATTCCCTTCTTGAATGACCCCATAACTCTGGTGATCCTTTAGGTTCATCATAAATTACTGTTAAAACATATCTTCTGTCATTAACTAAAAATGAAGAAGTAAAAATATTCATAATATCTGTGGAATAACCTTTCTGATTTTTTGAAGGTTTTTCTGCTGTTCCTGTTTTACCTTCAACATCATAACCGTTAATATCTGCTTTTCTTCCGCTTCCATTCACTTTGTATGATCTATCAACATTTGTTCTTAAAATTTCTGTCATTATTGAACTAGTCTCTTCACTGATAACTTTTTTTGATTTTTTTAAAATTTCATTTTTTAATAGCGTCGCATCTAATAATTCTCCACCATTAACTATAGATGCGTATGCTCTAGTTAATTGAACAGGTGATGTACTAATTCCGTGTCCAAAACCTGCGGTCAAAGTTCTGCATTTTCCCCATCTTTTTTTTATTGATGTTGCAACCTCAGGCACTTCTACAGTTGGTGTATTAAATAATTCTAAATTTTCTAAAAATTGTTGATAGCTTTCCAAACCAGCCTCTTGGATTATTCTTATTGTCCCAATGTTTGATGATTTTACTAAAATATCGTTAACGCTAAGATTTTTTTTATCTTTTGCATATCGATATTCATCAATAGGAAATTTTCCACAATAAACTCTGCTTGGTAAATTTGAAAAAACTTGATCGCGTTTTATTTTTTTTTGCTCAATACCATTTGCTATTGCAAAAACTTTAAAAACAGAGCCCATCTCATACAAACCTTTAGTATTTTTGTTAAAGTAATTATCTTTATTAGAAGCAACAGATCGGTCATTAGGATTAAAATCCGGCAATGATACCATTGATATTATTTCACCATTTTTTGAATCCATCAATACAGCAGATGCCCCTTTGGCTTTAAAGTACTGCATACCTTCTAACAAAGTGTTTCTAATTTGGTATTGCACCCTAAGATCTAAAGATAATGTAATTGGGTCATTGATTTTGTTTTTTTCTAAAAGGTGATTGTTAAAATAATACTCAACACCAGATATGCCATTTTGATCCACATCTACATTTCCAATAATATGGGAGAATAAATTTTTATTTGGATAAATTCTTGTTTCTTTACTAACTAGTTCTAATGATGGTTCTCCGAGTTTTAAAACTTTATTAAATTCAACTGGAGATAAATTTTTTTTTATAATGTAAAAAGATTTATTTTTATTTTTTTCTATTTCGTCAAGGTTAATATCTAAAAAATTAATTTTGAGTTTAATTTTTAAATTATCAAAATTTTTAATTTTGCTAGATCTTAATAATAAATCATAAGTTTTTAGATTATGAGCAATTATATTATTGTTTCTATCTACGATTGACCTACGGTTTACAATCTCATTTGAAAAAGTTTCTCTAGTAAAAAATTCTTTTTTATCAAAACCCAATAACAAAAGTTTAGAAATTATTAAAAGACTAAAAATTAAGAACGATGAAATTAAAATATTTATTCTAATATCTAAATTTTTATTATTTTTCTTTGACTCAAAACTATCTTTAAAATGTAAGTTTAATTGACTGTTATTTTTATTCATTTGGTAATTTAATTTCTTTAATATTTTCTTTTTTGTAAAAAATATAATCATTTGACAAATATTTTTTTGCTAACTTTTCTATTCTTTCAGGTGTCTTAAGATAATTATTTTCGCTTACTTCTTGTTCAATTTTTTTTTCTAAATTTAAAATTTTATCTTTTTTAATCAAAATTTTATCTTCAAGACTTTTAGATTTTAATTTTAAAAAATTGATTACAAACGAACTAGAAATTACTAAAATAACTAAAAAAATTAATTTTTTAAACATTAATACTTTCCTCTAAATGAAAATATTTTTCCATTTTTAGATCTTTTCTTAATAATACTTTACTTGGATTCTTAATTTTTTTTATTACTCTTAATTTTGCTGATCTTGAACTAAAGTTTTCTTTTATTTCTAATTCAGAAGGCAATAAGGGCTTTTTAGTTAAAATTTCAAATTCATAATTTTTATCATGCTGATTATCTGGAAAATATCTAGATGAATTTATTGTTTTTCCATAATGATTAAATATTCTTTTAATTAATGTATCTTCTAAAGAATGAAAGCTAACTACGATAATAATAGAGCCATTTTTAGATTTTTGAAAAATATAATTTAAAGCATTAAATATTTCAGAGAGCTCTTGATTTACAACCATTCTCAAAGACTGAAATGTCTTTGTGCTAGGATTTGTTTTGTTTTTTTTAAATTTTACCTTTTCAATTATATTAGACAAATTTGTTGTTGTTAAAATTTTATTAATAGCTCTCTCTTTAACAATTAACTTTGCTATTTTAACAGCAAATTTTTCTTCTCCTAAAGTTTTAATTATATTTTTTAATTCATTTTCTGAAGCGTTGTTTACAAGTTCTAAAGCGTTAAAATTATTTAAACCCATTCCCATATCCAAACTACCTTCTTTCATAAATGAAAAACCTCTAGAAGCTTCTTTAAGCTGAAAGTGTGAAACACCTAAATCAAATATAAAAAAATCTATTTCATTTAAAAAATCTAATTGATTTATCTGAGAGAATTTTAAATTTTTAAACTTAAAACTATTTTTATATTTTTTTAATAATATATCTGAATATTTCTTAACAGAGGGGTCTCTATCTAAAGCTAAAAGATTTGAGTTTGGAAACTTTTCTAAAATTGCTTGAGAATACCCACCACCACCAAATGTGCAGTCAATAATTGATGAATTGTCTTTTAAATAATAAAGAACTTCATTCAACATCACTGGATAATGTTTGATAGTATCCAGTGACATTGAACATATTAATTTAATTGGTTTGTCTTCTTAAAAAAGCAGGAATTTCAAGATCATCTTTATCATCAAAATCAATATCAGATAAATCTGTATCTATTTGACTCTCATTTAATGAATTGTCTAATTCATTATCTTGACTCTCTTGCAAACCCTCATCTCCACTGAATAGCTTTGGAGATTCTTCATTAATTGGCTCTTCTAGTTCTAATAAGCTTTGATCAGAAGAGAAATCATCAGCTACTACTTCATTTAAAGATTCTTCAATATCATTTTGATAATTAGTAACTGGAGGACTTTCTTGAATTTTTTGGTAAGAAGTTCTTACATTCTCACTTAAAACTTGTCCAGGCTGTTGAACTGAATTCATATTCAAAGCTGTAGCACCTGCAGTTGGAGCTGAAGATTGAACTCCATAACCGTAAGGGTTAAAAGTTTGCCCATTAGTAAAAAGATTTGGTTTTGAATATCCATAACCACCATTTCTACTTTTAACATGTGAAACAACACTTAAAGTTGGCTTCGATCTTGCAACCTCTCCACCTAAACCAGTAGCAACAATTGATACTCTCATTTTGCCAGTCATAGATTCATCAATTGTTGAACCAATTAAAATATCTGCTGATGGATCTACTTCAGCTCTTATTTTATTCGCAGCTTCATCAACTTCAAATAAAGTAATATCATTTCCACCAGTAATATTTATTAGAAGTCCTCTTGCACCTTTTAAAGTATAATCATCAATTAAAGGATTCATGATTGCAGCTTCAGCAGCCATGACTGCTCTTTTTTCTCCTTCTGCTTCACCTGTTCCCATCATGGCTTTACCCATGCTGCTCATGATTGTTTCTATATCAGCAAAGTCTAAATTCATTAATCCAGGTTGAACAATTAAATCTGTAATACCCCTAACCCCATGCAACAAAACATTATCTGCCATTTTAAACGCTTGAGGAAAAGTTGTTTTTTCATCAGCAATTTTAAATAAATTTTGATTAGGAATAATAATACTTGTATCAACTACCTTGCTTAAGTTTTCTAAACCTGCTTCAGCAACTCTTATTCTGCCAGGTCCTTCAAACATAAAAGGTTTTGTTACAACAGCTACTGTTAAAATATTTAAATCTCTAGCAGCTTTTGCAATTACAGGAGCTGCACCCGTTCCTGTACCACCACCCATTCCAGCAGTCACAAAAACCATATTCGCGCCTTGTAATAAATTTATAATTTCATTCATTGACTCATCTGCAGCAGCTTGGCCAATATCTGCTTTAGATCCTGCTCCAAGACCTCGAGTTAAATTTGCTCCTAATTGTATTTTACAATCTGCTTTATTCTTTTTTAAATCTTGCGCATCAGTATTTGCTGCAACAAACTCAACACCTTGGACGCCGGCATCAATCATATTATTAATTGCATTTCCTCCTGCTCCTCCGACTCCTAAAACTACTATTCTAGGTTTTAATTCTCTTAATTCTGGTGCTGTTATGTTTATTGCCATGGGTTTCTCCTTTTTGTTAATTATTAGATTGTTTCCATTTTAGTTCAGATCTTTTTAAGTTTGCTTTTTTTCTTGCCTGATCACTAAACTTTTTAAACTCAGTTGGTTCCCACATTTGAAAAGTTTTTCCTTGGCCAACAAATAAAATTTTTTCTTTAATTCCAGAATGTTCTAATAATTTTTCTGATAATGTAATTCTTCCTTCTCCATCAAAATTTAATTGTGAACTGTTTGCTAAAATTGATGTCGAAAAAATATCTCTATTTTCCTCAAAAGGATTTAATGTATCAATCGTTTCTGCAATTTTTTCTAAACGACTTTGAGGACAAAATTCAATGGATGAATTTGTGAATGATGGATAACAAATAACACTATTGTATCCCAAATTTGAAAGATGAGATCTAAATGCTGCCGGCACCGACACGCGTCCTTTCTTGTCCAATTTGTTTTCGTAAGTTGAAATAAACATTTTTACCCATTTTTATCCCTTTATGGGATTTTATGGGATTATATGGTTTTAAATAAATAGTCAAACATATTTTTCAACTTTAAATTGTTCTATATTTGTTCTATTTTTTATGAAATTGCTAGTTGGTCTGTAAGCTGGGTTCTGTCATTTAAAATGATAATTTATCTTGGCTAGTCATTGCTGACTAGCTCTAGCAACCAACCCAGATAGCTAATTTAGGAAATTTGATCATTAAAAATGATCGCGCTATCTCTATTTGGTCTTGCTCCAAGTAGGGTTTTCCATGCCCTTTTTATTACTAAAAAGGCGGTGAGCTCTTACCTCACCGTTTCACCCTTGCCTTGATTAGGCGGTCTATTCTCTGTGGCACTATCCCTAGGATTACTCCTGCCAGGTATTACCTGGTACTTTTTCCTATGGAGCCCAGACTTTCCTCTTTCAATAAATTGAAAGCTATCATTCAACCAACTAGCAAAGGCTTAATAATAAAAAAAGGCAATAAAATCAACACTTTTTTGAAAGTTTATTTTTATTCAATAAACCCCATGGAAAAAGTGGGCCTGGATCAAATTTTCTTCCTGGAGCAATATCTTCATGACCTAAGACATTTTTAATTTTTATTTTATGTTTTTTTTTAAGTTTTATAATTAATTTAATTAATGAGTTAATTTGTTTCTTTGGAAACTTTTCTTTCCCATTATTCACCAATTCAATACCTAAAGAGCTCGAATTTAAATTTTTATCTTTTCTCCATTTTGATTTTCCAGCATGCCAAGCAATATTTTGATCTTTGACCATCTGATAAACAAATCCTGTTTTGCTTATTAGATAATGACAGCTAACTTTTGCAACTTTAGATTGTAATCTTTTTACTGCAACTTGTTGACTTTTCATTCCAGTATAATGAATTATCAAATATTTTACTTTTCTATTAGTTTTTTGATCATAATTTGGACTACCTATATAACGAATTATCATAATTTTAGACTTAATATCACTAGTTTTGGCCGCAAATATCAATATATACTCAAAAAAAAAATTAAAAATGAAAAATTTTAAATCATCTCTAATCTCAGTGCTGATTTTGATATTAAACACAAATGTTTCGAAATCAGAAACTTCAGACTGCTTTGAAGGTGTAAATAGAGCTGTTTTCTCATTTAATATGGCATTGGATAAAGTAATTTTTAAACCAGTAGCAAAAGGTTATTCATATTTACCAGCGCCTATTCAAACAGGAGTAAAAAATGCAACAAACAATGTTAGTTATTTAATTCAAATTCCAAATCAATTCCTTCAAGGTGAGTTTAAAAAAGGAATAAATGATACTGGAAGATTTATAGTTAATACCTCGGTAGGTTTGTTGGGATTATTTGATCCTGCTTCAAAAATAGGTTTTAAAAAAAATGAAAATGAAGACTATGGTCAAACTTTAGGATCATGGGGAGTTGGTCAGGGCTGTTATGTAATGCTTCCAGTATTTGGTCCATCAACTTTAAGAGATAGTGTTGGAAAAATAGGAAACACTTTGCTTGATCCATTTTACTTAAGCACTGTAGGTGATAAAGAATTATTACTAGGTAATAACCTTGGAGATCAAACATACTGGGGTGAAACAGCTTTAGATAAAACTAATTGGAGAGCTGAAAATTTAAATAATTTAGATAATTTAGAAAAAAATTCTGTAGATCTTTATGCATCAGTTAGAAGTTTATATCTTCAAAGAAGAGAATATTTAGTTAACAATGGAATCTCTTCTTCTAATGATGACTGGAAAGATTTTAAATAATCAAAATTAATCATGAAAAAAATCCCTGTAATATTATTATTAATATTTCATATATAAATCCATCATTTGCATTTGAAAAAGATGCAGAAAACTTAGTTCAACAAACAACTGAAAATGCAAAAAAAATAATCAAAGATAGTAGTGTAAAACTTGAAGATAAAAAAAAACAAATCGAAAAAATTGCTTTAGATGTTGTTGATGTTGATGGTTTAGGACGTTTTTGTTTAGGTGCAGAAAAACAAAATTTAAAAAAAGATCAGTTAGATCTTTATACAAAAACTTTTAGAGTATTTTTTTCAAAAAATATTTCTAGCAGGCTTCAAAACTATAGTGACCAGAATATAAAAGTTTCAGGTTCAAAAAAAATAAGTGACAATTATGTCTTGGTTAGTTCAAAAATGACATCAATTAAAGAAAATAGAGAAGTTGCCATTGATTGGAGAGTCTTCAACGTTGGTGGAAAGTTAGTAATTAGAGATCTAGTTGTTGAAGGATTAAGTTTAGCTAAAACACAGAGGGAAGAATTTGCTTCAATACTTGCCAATAAAGGTTTTGATGGTTTAATTGCAAATCTTAATGACTTTATTTCAAAAAACTAATTCTTTTTATAACCTAATTTAAGAACCCAAAGTCCAAATATTATTACAATTAAAGATAAAAACATATTAATAGAAAAAGTTTCACTTAGAAAAATCCAACTAAAGTAAAGACCAAAAATTGGGATTAATAATGATACTTGTGACATAAAAACTAAACCATTTTCAAAAATTAATTTAGCTCTGATCATAAATGCAATTGCTGTACTTACTACTCCAAGATAAATCAAACTAATAACACTACCAATTTCTATTTGGTTATAATCTAAATTAAAAAATTGATATAAACAAATAGGTAACAAAATTATTGTCCCAGAAATCATTGATAGGACGGCAATTGTTTCATTTTTATACTTTTTATTCTTTTGAATTATTAATCCACCAATTACATAACTAAGTGAAGCGCACATTACAAATAATACTGATTTTATATTTGTAGATTTTGCTAAATAAATTTGATCATAAAAAAGAATTAATACACTTAAAAAACCTATTATAGTCCCAATTAGTTTGAATTTATTAAATTTATCATTTGTAAATAAATGAGATAAAAAAATTGCATAAAAGGGACCGGCTGACATTAATAAAGCGGCTAAACCACTTGTCATTCCATTAATTCCATAAGCAATCAAACAGAATGGCAAAACATAATTAGTAAAACCAATAATAAAAAAGATATAAAATTTTTTTGAAAACAAAAGTTTAAATTGAATTGACTTGAAAAAAATTATAATTAAAAAAAATAAAAAAAAAGAAGCAAAAAAAAGTCTACCACCCGCTAAAACAAAAAAGTCAAAACTTTTTAAAACAATTTTATAATTAAAAAATGCTGAACCCCAAATAGCAGCAAGCGTGAGAAGTAAGATATAGCTTTTTATACTAGGTTTTTTCATTTTTTTTATAGAAATGGTGGGCCCGGAGGGACTTGAACCCACGACAACCCCGTTATGAGCGGGGGCTCTAACCAACTGAGCTACAGGCCCAAATATCTTTTACATTAAATAAAAAAAAATAAAAATGAAATAAATCTAGTTATCTAAAAAACTTTTTAACTGTCTAGATCTGCTTGGATGTTTTAATTTTCTTAATGCTTTAGCTTCAATCTGTCTTATTCGTTCTCTTGTTACAGAAAACTGCTGTCCAACTTCTTCAAGTGTATGATCAGTATTCATTCCTATTCCAAATCTCATTCTTAAAACTCTTTCTTCTCTTGGTGTTAAAGAAGCCAAAACCTTTGTTGTTGTATTTTTTAATGCAGTCTGAACTGCAGCATCAACTGGGATTAATGCGTTTGAATCTTCAATAAAATCTCCTAGAGTACTATCTTCCTCGTCTCCAACTGGAGTTTCTAAAGAAACAGGTTCTTTTGCAATTTTTAAAACCTTCCTAACTTTTTCCAAAGGCATTGCTAATTTTTTAGACAACTCTTCAGGAGTAGGTTCTCTTCCAAATTCACTCATCATTTGTCTTTGAGTTCTAACTATTTTATTAATAGTCTCGATCATGTGAACAGGAATACGAATTGTTCTAGCTTGATCAGCAATTGATCTTGTTATTGCTTGTCTAATCCACCATGTTGCATATGTTGAAAATTTATACCCTCTTCTATATTCGAATTTATCTACTGCTTTCATTAATCCAATGTTTCCTTCTTGAATTAAATCTAAAAATTGCAAACCTCTATTAGTATATTTTTTAGCAATAGAAATAACTAATCTCAAATTTGCTTCGATCATTTCTTTTTTTGCTATTCTTGATTCTCTTTCACCTTTTTTAATTTTATTAACTAAAATTCTAAAATCAGAAATTGAAATTCCAATACTTTTGCTAAGCTCAATTAATTTATTTCTTAGGCTAGAAAATAATTTTTTTTCTTTAGTAAAGAAATTAAGCCAAGATTTTTCTTCACTTAAGAAATTTACAAAATTAGGATTTAATTCATTTCCAACATAAAACTTGATAAAATCATCTCTAGATATTCCATATTTTCCAGCAGCTCGCATAAGTTCACCATCATATGACATGATTTTTTTATTTTCATGATAATTCAAAGCCACTAAATCTTCTTGGGTTGATTGATTTAATTGAAGCTTTAATATTTCTTCCATTATATCTTTTTTTACTTTTTCATAAGATTTATCTTTAGCGTCACTAAATTTTTCATTTTTCAAAACGCAATCTAACTTTTGATTTTGATAATCAATTAATTTTTTATAATTTTTTGTGATTCTACTGAAATGTTTCTAAAATTTTTGGTTTTAATTCAATTTCTAATGAAGCAAGGGAAATATTAAACTCATCTTCATCAGAGTTAGTATCATCTGATTCTGTATCAATATTTGGATTTTTTTCTTTTGCCTCTTTTTTACTTTTCTCTTTAATTGATTTTGCAAGTTTCTCATCATCAATAAAATTGGTATCAAGATCAATAATATCTCTCACCAACATTTCATTATTGATTAATTTTTGCTCCCATTCAAAAAACTTATTAGCTGTGATTGGACTTTCGGATAAAGAACTTATCATCACATATCTGCCTGACTCAATTCTTTTAGCAATAGCAGTCTCACCTTCTCTTGAAAGTAATTCAACACCTCCCATTTCGCGAAGATACATTCTTATAGGATCATCGCTTCTATCAGGGCTTTTATTTTGTTTTGAAGTTTCAGATTCTGCTTTTTTAACTTTGAAATCAGACTTGTTTTTAACTAGCGTAATCAACTGGTCAAAAATATGAACCATCGCCTTTTCTAAACTTTCGACATTGCTATTTCTTTTGCCTAAAGATTTTTGAAGCTCTTCATAAGTGATAAAACGCCTGCTTAAGCCTTTATCAACTAGTCTCTCAAATGATTTGGATATTAATTTTTCCACAGTAGTGGTCGGAATATAAGTATTATTGAGAAAAATTAAAGGAAAGATTCTTTAGATTTTTTACTACTTTTTTAAATTTACGAGCTTCTCAAAGGACGACTCATTAGGATTTTCCAAGATCTCTTTTTCAGCTAAAGAAATTGCTTCATTATTTTTTTTAATATTTTTTAACTCTGTAATGTAATCATCAAAGAAAATATAAAATCTTTCTTTATCTAAATTTTTAATAATCTGCTTATTATTTGCATACTTTTCTATTTTATTAAGAATATTGGAAAAATTAATATTAATTTTTTCGTACAAAGATTCTTTATCTTTTAATTTATCGTTCAGGACACAATCTATATACTCAGCAATAAAGCTATTAATATTTAATGATGAAAATTGCATATTAGATAATTCTTCAATTTTTGAAGCAGAAAACAATGGATACTCTAAGATTAAATTAAATAAAGATAGTTCTAAAAGTTCTTCTTTATTTAGCAATAGTCTAAGGCTTGCGCTTTTAATTTCATTTGAACTATTGATATTTTTAGATTTTTTTCTAATTAAATTTGTAAATATTTTTTCTTTAAAAGAACTGATAAAATATTTTTTTGAAATTTGATCTTCCATCTCATTGCATATTGAAAATAATTTTTTCTCTAAAAGTGCAATATCTGATGCTTTGGAACTATCTGTATCTAATGAGTAATGCTCAAATATAATATCAACTAAACTTTTTCTTTGATTGATCAAGCTTACAAAGCCTGGTTTTCCAAACTGCTTTACGAAATCATCAGGGTCTTGTTTATTTGGAAGAGATAGAAAAAATGCATCTTTACCTGGTTTTATAATTTTTAAAATTCTTTCAGCTGCTCGATACATTGCATCCTGACCACTTTGGTCTCCATCAAAACATATAATTAAATTATTAAAATTTTTCCAAGCTAGATTGATTTGACCTTGGTGTAATAGCATGTGCCTAAAGAAGCAACTACATTTTTAATATCATGATTATATAAAGAAATAGCATCCATATAACCTTCAACAATAATTAGATTATCATTTGTTAAATTTTCTTTTTTTGAATTGTTTAAATTAAAAAGATTAAAACCTTTTTTAAAAAATTTTGTCTCAGGAGAATTGATATATTTAGCTAAAGCATTATCTAAAACAGTTCTTCCACCACAGCCTATAAAACTTCCATAATAGTTTTTGATTGGAAAAATAATTCTATTTTTAAACCTATTAACTATTTCTTGGCTACCATCTAATTTGTAAAACAAACCAGTCTCAATTAAATCCTCAGCTTTAAAACCTTGTTGAAATAACTTTTCTTGAATTTCTTTAGAATTTTCACAAAAACCAATTTCAAAAAAATCTATTGTTTCTTTTTTTAAGCCCCTTTCAAACAAATGTTTCAAATGAGAATCTTTATATTTGGTTTAAAATTAAATTTTTACATTCTGAAAAATAAATCTCAAAAATCTGTTGTACATTTTGATTTTGTTTTTCTTGAATTTCATCTTGCTTTGTGAACCTGTATGGTTGCATACCTGCGCGTTGAGCTAACGACCTAACAGCATCACCAAAATTGATATTTTCTAGCTTCATTAAAAAATCAAAAATATTTCCATGCTCTCCTGTGCTAAAACAATGATAAAAGCCTTTATCATCATTTACTGTGAACGATGGTGTTTTTTCTTTTTTAAAAGGTGAAAGACCAACATACTCCTTGCCTCTTTTTTTAAGATTCACTTTAAGTCTAACAACGTCTGATACTTTTAATCTATTTTTAATTTCTTCAATGTAAGTTTTTGGATATTTCATTAACTTTTCAATTTATCTTTTAGACACTTCCCGGCTAAAGAAAAATCCATTTGACCTAAAAAACTATTTTTTAATTCTTGCATCACTTTTCCCATATCTTTCAATGATGAAGCTCCAACTTTTTTTATCGCCTCATCACAAGCAGTTAAAACTTCCTGTTCGCTCATCTGTTTTGGCAAAAACTCCTCTAGAATTTTAACTTCCAAAAGCTCCTTTTCGGCTAGATCTTGTCTCGATCCTTTTTGATACATTTCAATAGACTCTTTTCTCTGTTTGAGCATCTTATTAAGTATTCCAATTATGTCTTCGTCAGTTACTTCTTTTTTATCTTGGGTTCTTTTTTCAATCTCTTTATCTTTTTTTGCTGAAATAATTGATCTTAAAGTAATCGTTCTGGCTGTATCTTTGTTTTTTATTGCATCATTTAGAGCTTTGTTAACATTTTCTAATATTGTCATGATATTTATTTAATTTAGTTTCTTGACGAGTTTAAGTCTTTTTCATACTTAACGCCAAAGTTTTTTTTAAAATTTGATTCTTAACCTATGAGTTGTATTTTTGTCTAGCCAGGAAAAAAAGAACGAGCATTGATATTTTATCTTCACAACCCACAGGTATTTTAGTTTTAGAAAACGGTACATCTTTTTTTGGATACGGAATAGGTTATCAAGGTTCTGCTGTTGGTGAAGTTTGTTTTAATACCTCTATAACTGGGTACCAAGAAATAATAACTGACCCCTCTTACTCAGATCAAATTATTAACTTTACGTTTCCTCATATTGGAAATGTTGGAACAAATCTTGAAGATATAGAGTCTGAAAAAATATGGTTAAAGGGAGTAATTTTTGCAAAAGAAATTACAGAACCTTCGAATTACAGGTCTCTTGAAAAATTAAATCAATGGTTAACAAAAAATAAAATTGTTGGCTTGGTTGGTATCGATAGTAGAAAATTAACTAATTTAATCAGAAATAATGGGGCTTTAAAAGCTACAATTGTAAATGAAAAAAATAACCTAGATGAAAAAACATACCTAGAAAAATGTCAAAATTGGCCTGGCTTAAAAGGTATGGAACTAACTGAAAAAGTTACCACAAAAAAAATTTATCAATGGAGCGATGAAAGTCTCTGGGATAAAAAAAATGGTTATAATAAAAATAAAGAATATAAATATAATATCGTTGTTTTAGACTTTGGTGTTAAAAAAAATATTTTAAGAAATTTTTCAAATTTAAAAGCAAAAGTTACAGTAGTTCCATCAACTACAGAATATAAAACAATAAAAGATTTAAACCCAGATGGAATTTTTCTTTCAAATGGACCTGGTGATCCAGCTGCTACTTTTGAGATTGTAAAAAACACTTTATCAAATATCCTAAAAGATAATGTGCCAGTGTTTGGAATTTGTTTAGGTCACCAACTTTTAGCTCATGCACTTGGTTGTAAAACAAAAAAAATGCATCAAGGTCATAGAGGAGCAAACCATCCTGTAAAAAATTTAGATAACAATACTGTTGAAATTACTTCTCAAAATCATGGTTTTGAAGTTGATCAAAGCTCAATTCCATCAGATGTAAAAATTTCACATATTTCTTTATTTGATAAATCAATTGAAGGCATAGAATCTAAATCTTTAAACGCATTTTCTGTACAGTATCATCCTGAATCTAGCCCGGGTCCACATGACAGTAATTATTTATTCAAAAAATTTATAGAGAAAGTTGAAAATCATGCCAAAAAGAACTGATCTAAAAACTATTATGATTATTGGTGCTGGCCCAATTATAATAGGTCAAGCATGTGAATTCGACTATTCAGGATCTCAAGCCTGTAAGGCATTAAGGCAGGAAGGGTATAAAATTGTTTTAGTAAATTCAAACCCAGCAACTATTATGACTGATCCTGATATTGCGGATATTACTTATATTGAGCCGATTACTGACGAAGTTTTGGAAGAAATAATTCAAAAAGAAAAGCCCGATGCAATTCTTCCAACGATGGGTGGTCAAACAGGTTTAAACGCAGCCATGAGCCTAAATGAAAAAGGTATTTTAAAAAAATATAATGTGGAACTAATTGGTGCGAATGCAGAAGCAATCGATAATGCTGAGAATAGAGAAAAGTTTAAAAAAAACATGAATGAAATAGGTTTGGAATCTGCAAAATCTTTCATATGTAGAAATGAAGAAGATGCTAAAGAAGCATTTAATAAAATAGGAATTCCATCAATCATAAGACCATCCTTTACTCTTGGAGGAACTGGAGGAGGAGTTGCAAACACTAAAGAAGAGTTCTTTGAGATAGTAAAAAATGGTCTAGACCTATCTCCAACTAATGAAGTTTTAGTCGAAGAGTCTTTGGTAGGTTGGAAAGAGTTTGAAATGGAAGTTGTTAGAGATAAAAATGATAACAGTATTATTGTTTGTTCAATAGAAAATATTGACCCAATGGGAATACACACGGGTGACTCAATTACGGTTGCTCCAGCTTTAACACTCACTGATAAAGAATATCAAGTTATGAGAGATGCTTCGATTGCTTGCTTAAGAAAAATTGGCGTTGAAACAGGAGGTTCAAATGTACAGTTTGCAATCAACCCAAAAGACGGAAGAATGATTGTAATTGAGATGAACCCAAGAGTTTCAAGATCTTCTGCACTAGCTTCAAAAGCAACAGGTTTTCCCATTGCAAAAGTCGCTGCTAAACTCGCTGTAGGATTCACTTTAGATGAAATAGAAAATGATATTACAAAAACTACTCCTGCATCATTCGAACCAACGATTGATTATGTGGTAACTAAAATTCCTAGATTTGCTTTTGAGAAATTTAAAAAAAGCAAAGCATTACTTGGTACTGCAATGAAATCTGTTGGAGAAACAATGTCTATTGGGAGAAATTTTAAAGAGTCTCTACAAAAAGCACTTGTTTCTTTGGAGGTTGATTTATCTGGTTTAGATCAAATGACTAATAATAAAAATGAAATTATAAAAAAACTTCAAGAAAATATTCCTCTTAAAATTCTCTACGTTGCGGATGCATTTAGAAATAATTTTTCTACTGAAGAAGTTTATGAATTTTCAAAAATAGACCCTTGGTTTCTTAATCAAATTAAAGATTTGGTTGATGTAGAAAAAGAAATGAATTCTAAAAATGTTTTAAATAAAAATAATTTACAATACCTAAAATCATTAGGATTTTCAGATAAAAAAGTTTCAGAGATTTCAAAAGTCTCAATTAAAGAATTAGAAAAATTTAAACATGAAAATAATATTTTTCCAACATATAAAAAAGTTGATACATGTGCTGCAGAATTTTCATCCCAAACTCCTTATATGTACTCAACATATGATCATGGATTGCTTTCGGATGGCGAATGTGAGTCTAATCCTACTAACAGAAATAAAATAGTTATTATTGGTGGTGGACCTAATAGAATTGGTCAAGGAATTGAATTTGATTATTGCTGTTGTCAAGCAAGCTTTGCATTAAAAAAAATGGGTTATGAAACCATTATGATTAACTGTAACCCTGAAACAGTTTCTACAGATTACGATACTAGTGATAGATTATATTTTGAACCATTAATTGATGAATATGTTTTAGAAATTCTTAAAAAAGAAAAATCTAATGGAACTTTAAAGGGTGTGATAGTTCAGTTTGGTGGCCAAACTCCTCTAAAATTAGCTAAAAGAATTCATGAAAATGGTATCCCAATTTTAGGTACTCAATTGGACTCTATTGATACTGCCGAAGATAGAGAAAAATTTAATAAAATAATTAACGACTTAAAACTAAAACAAGCAGAAAGTGGACTTGCGAGAAATAAAGAGGAGGCAAAAAAAATAGTTGAACAAATTGGTTATCCGATTGTTATTAGACCTTCATATGTTCTTGGTGGAAGAGCTATGGAAATTGTTTATGATGATGAGCAATTTGATACCTATATTAATGAAGCGGTAAAAGTCTCTGGAGACAGTCCTGTACTAATTGATAAATTTTTAAATGATGCAATTGAAATAGATGTTGATGCTATTTCTGATGGAAATGAAATTTTTGTAGCTGGTATCATGGAACATATTGAAGAAGCGGGTATTCATTCTGGAGACTCAGCATGCTGTATACCACCCTTCTCATTAAGTGCTAAAGTTATAGATGAACTTAAAGATCAAACTTCCAAATTGGCAAAAGCTCTTAACGTTATAGGTTTAATAAATATACAATTTGCCATTAAAGGTAATGATATTTTTATCTTAGAGGTAAATCCAAGAGCTAGTAGAACAGTACCTTATGTTTCAAAAGCTCTTAATATACCAATTGCAAAAATAGCATCTGAAGTCATGGCTGGAAAAAAATTAAAGGAATATAAAAACCTTGATAAAAAATTAAATATTTATGCAGTTAAAGAAGCTGTATTTCCTTTTAATAAATTTCCTGAAGTCGATACAATCTTAGGTCCTGAAATGAAATCGACAGGTGAAGCTATGGGTATTGATGAAGATTTTGGTATGGCTTTTGCTAAAAGCCAAATGTCTGCGGGCAATCATCTTCCAACTAGAGGATCAGCATTTATATCAGTTAAAGATGAGGATAAATCAAAAGTATGTGAGTTTGCAAAAAAACTTGAAGATCTTAATTTTAAAATATTTGGAACCGGAAGAACTGCAGATACATTAAATAATTATGGAGTGAAATGTGTTAAAATAAACAAAGTAAGATCAAGGCAGTCCTCATATTGTCGAATATTTAAATGATAAAAAAATATCTCTAGTAATTAATACAACGTCTGAAAAAAAATCTATTGAAGACTCTTGGTCATTAAGAAGAGCAGCACTTAATAATAAAATTCCATATTTTACTACTCTTGCTGGTGCCAAAGCCTGTACGCAAGCAATTACATCTTTAAAAAATAAAAAAATTACAATTAAAAAAATTCAAGAACTTTAGTTTTGAACTGGATAATCTGTTTCGAAATGTTACGTAATTAACTTGTAAACATCTACGCTCGTTTTTAATTTCTTTTTTCTCTAGACCGTGCCAACTGTTTTCATCAGTAGTAAACATATATCCATAGTTATGTTTGTAAGGCACAGTGTAAACTTTTTTTAAGTTTGAATCATAAAAGTCTGTCCCTAACTCTTCGGATTCACCATATTTATTTACAAAAAGCATTGAGGACATTAACTTTTCTTTAATATCGCAGTGAGGTTTGAGCCAAAAACCTTTTCGGTCACAACAAATCTCAACTCTTACAAATGAATTAGATAAATCTTTACCAATGAGACTTCCAACATATTCGTGAGTTTCTTTTTTCTGAAGTTCATTAACTAATTTTTTTAGTTCTGGGTAAAGATGTTCGTTTTTTTTATCTATAAAACATCTAAATTTTAGAGCTTTACCGCCTGATTTTATACCTTCTCTAAGCTTTCCATCTCCTCCATCAATTGCTCTTGTTCCATCATATTCAATGTTGTGTGCTGAAGGATCATCAAGCTCGGCATTATATAATTCGTTAATCATCGCCTCTGTAAGTGGTCTGTCTACTTCCCAGTATCTAAAAGGAACAGTTCCATGTTTACTATTTTTAAAAGAATTAAGTATGCTCATTATTTTTTATTTAGTATCAAGTTAGCTATTCTTTTAGTCTCATATAATTTCTCATATGTCCAGTTGTCTAAAGTTTGATCTAATTTTCTAATAATGCCAAGTTTTTCAAACAAATTGATAAATCTTTGAAATCTATAATCATTTTTACTTTTTGTTAATTCAACAACATATATTGGTTTTCCTGTAATGGCTGCTTCAGATATCATTGAAATTGAGTCACTTGTTACAACTATATGAGAAGCTTCTGACATTAGTTTTAAATAATTCTCTTTCTTAAGGCTAAAATCATAATTAAAAATATTTGTATTAAATTTTTTTTTAATATTTTCAAAAAGTTGAAATGGAGTTCTTCTAGACCCAATAATATTAATTTTTGTAATATTATTTTTTGCCTGAGTTATTTTAAAAATAAATTTTTCAATTTCATTTTCAGAAAATAAATAATACTTATTAGGACCGCCAAGAACAATGGTAACAACTAATTTTTTTTGATGATTAGAGTTTTCAACCTCTTTTTCAGTAACATAATGTAATGCCCCAATTGATCTAATAATATTATTACCTTCTACTGGATTATCGTGTTCTGGAACTATGATGTAATCAAAATTATCTGATGATATTTTTGGATCTTGAATGTGAATATTTTTTATATTGTGATTATAAAAGTTTTTAAAATAACTTTTTAAAACAATATTGGGTATCACGCTTTTTCTTCCGCATGAAATTAAATAATCAGGTAGTAAATTTACGCTTTTAGTTAACTCGTTAAAATTAAAAATACTTTTAGATTTGGGGGAAAATTTTGGTGGTATTAATTTAAATATGTTTTTTAATTTAACTGTTTTGTGATCAAAGGTTGCATTCATGGCACTTGCGAGACCTTCGACTTGGCTAATCATACCATGAGCGCCCTCTGTGAGTAACCAACAGTGTAATGCTTTCATTATTATAAATAATATTTTATTAAATTGTTTCTAATTATTAATCAAATGAGTCAAAACAAAGAACATACAACTAAAGTTTTAATTATTGGTTCAGGTCCAGCTGGTTATAGCGCAGCCATTTACGCATCAAGAGCAATGCTAGAACCAATTCTTGTTACAGGAATGGAACAAGGAGGACAACTAACAACTACTACAGATGTAGAAAATTATCCTGGTTTTGCAAATGTAATTCAGGGTCCATGGTTAATGCAAGAAATGCAAAAGCAAGCAGAACACGTTGGAACCAAATTTATTACCGATATAATTAATGATATTGATTTATCCAATTCACCATTCGTCTGTAAGGGTGAAAATGGAAATATAATTAAAGCAAACACAGTAATAATAGCCACAGGTGCTCAGGCAAAATGGCTAGGAATAGAAAATGAAGATAAATTTAAAGGTTTTGGCGTAAGCGCTTGCGCAACATGCGATGGTTTTTTTTACAAAAATAAAGAAGTTGCTGTTGTTGGAGGAGGAAATACTGCTGTTGAAGAATCTTTATACCTAACAAACTTTGCTTCAAAAGTTTTTTTAATACATAGAAGAGATTCTTTAAGAGCTGAAAAAATGCTTCAAAAAAAGCTGACAGAAAATAAAAAAATAGAGATTATTTGGGATACAGTAGTTGAGAAAATTAATGGATCAGATAATCCAAAAAACATGGAGTCTCTAACACTAAAAAATATTAAAAATAACAATCTAAATGAACTCAAAGTTCATGGACTTTTTGTTGCGATTGGACATAGTCCAGCAACTAAAGTTTTTAGAGGAAAAGTTAATACAGATAGTGAAGGTTATATAATTACAAAACCTGATTCTACAGCAACGAATATTAAAGGTGTATTTGCAGCTGGTGATGTAAAAGATAAAATATTCAGACAGGCGGTCACTGCGGCGGGTATGGGGTGTATGGCAGCACTTGAAGCTGAAAAATTTTTAAATCACTAACTTAAATCTTTACAAAAACTCGCAATTCTCTCTGCAGCTTTTTTAAGATTATCTATTGAAGTAGCATAAGAAATTCTGAAATAACCTTCTAAACCAAAAGCAGAACCTTGAACAACTGCTACTCCTGTTTTTTCTAAAAGTTTTGTCACAAAATCTGTATCATTTTTTATTTCACCCAAATCTTTATGTTTTTTACCAATACAACCTTTGCAACTAGGAAAAACATAAAAAGCCCCATTAGGCTTTAAACAATTAATTCCGTTTACTTTGTTTAATTCGCTTACTATAAAATCTCTTCTGTCTTTAAATGCACTTGTTCTTTCTTTCATAAATGTTTGATCTCCATTTAACGCTTCTACAGCAGCTGCCTGACTTATAGAGGATGGATTGGTTGTAGACTGAGATTGTATTTTGGCCATAGCTTTGATCAAATCTTTTGGTCCACCAGCATATCCAATTCTCCAACCCGTCATTGAATAAGATTTGCTAACTCCATTAATAGTTAAAGTTCTATCTTTTAATTTAGAGTTTTGAGCAATTGTATAGAATTTAAAATTATCATAGATGACATGTTCATATATATCATCGCTCATAATCATCACATGAGGATATTGGATTAATACCTCTGCAAGATCATTTAATTCTTTTTCTGAATAACACGAACCGGTTGGATTAGAGGGAGAATTTAAAATAATCCATTTTGTATTTTTGTTTATATTTTTAGATAGTTTTTCTTGGGTAATTTTAAATTCATCATCCTCTTCGCAAATAACAATTTTTGGAGTACCGCCAGCTAATAAAACAATATCTGGATATGAAACCCAATATGGAGAAGGTATTAAAACTTCATCACCTGGATTAATTGAAGCTAATATAGCGTTAAATATTACTTGTTTACCACCAGCTCCTACGCTTATTTCTTCTCTCGTAAAGCTTAAGTTATTCTCTTTTTTAAATTTATTAATAATTGCATCTTTTAATTTTGGTGTACCATCAACTGCTGTATATTTGGTATCACCATTTTTTATAGCATCAATTGCTGCTTGCTTAACATTATCTGGTGTGTCGAAATCTGGTTCTCCTGCTCCTAGCGATATGACATCAACACCACTATCCTTTAACTCTCTTGCTTTTTGAGTTACAGCTATTGTCGGAGAAGGTTTTATTCTTGATAAAGAACTTGATAGAATAGTCATATAAATGAGCTCACTAAATACAATTAAAAAGGTCGAAAGCAAAGAGTCAAAAAGTTTTGTTGTAGATAAGCTTGAAGGTGGAAAAGTACTTAAAATTACTAGTAACTTTAAACCTTCAGGGGATCAGCCATTAGCTATCAAAGAACTTTGTGATGGTCTTAAAAAAAATACAAAAAGCCAAGTTTTATTAGGTGTCACTGGTTCTGGAAAAACTTTCACTATGGCTAAGATAATAGAAGAACTAAATCGCCCCGCCCTTATCTTGGCTCCGAATAAAACCTTAGCTGCTCAACTTTATGGAGAAATGAAAAGTTTTTTTTCAAAAAATTCTGTAGAATATTTTGTCTCCTACTACGATTATTATACTCCTGAAGCTTATGTTCCAAGATCTGACACTTACATAGAAAAAGAGTCATCTATCAACGAACAAATCGACAGGATGAGGCATTCTGCAACTAGATCCTTATTAGAAAAAGATGATGTCATTATTGTATCAAGTGTTTCATGTATTTATGGCTTAGGTTCAGCAGAATCTTACAGCAAGATGACTTTTACTTTTGCTAGAAATGAAAATTATGAAAGAGAAAAAATAATAAAAGGTTTAATTGAACTTCAATATAAAAGAAATGATCAAAACTTTCAAAGAGGTACTTTTAGAGTTAGAGGAGAAAATATAGAAATATTTCCATCTCACCTTGAAGATAGAGCATGGAGATTAAATTTAGAAGATGGAAAATTAATTAATATAAAAGAATTTGATCCATTAACTGGTGAAAAATTAGAAAACCTTAATATTATAAAAGTTTACGCTAATAGCCATTATATTACTCCAAGACCAACTGTTAATCAGGCAATTAAATTAATTAGAGAAGAGTTAGTGGAAACAATTAATAAATTTAGAAATGAAAATAAATTACTTGAAGCTCAACGAATAGAAGAGCGAACTCGCTTTGATCTTGAAATGATCGAAGCTACAGGATCTTGTTCTGGGATTGAGAATTACTCAAGATTTTTATCTGGCAGAAAGAGAGGAGAACCACCTCCTACTCTTTTTGAGTATTTGCCTGATAATGCCATAGTATTTGTTGATGAAAGTCATGTTACAGTTCCTCAGTTAAATGGGATGTATAAAGGAGACCATACCAGAAAAAAAACTTTATCTGATTATGGATTTAGACTTCCTTCTTGTATGGATAATCGTCCACTAAAATTTGAGGAATGGAATATGATGAGACCTGAAACAATTTTTGTATCAGCAACACCTGGTCAATGGGAACTTGAACAAACTCAAGGAGTATTTGCTGAACAAATTATTAGGCCGACAGGTTTGATTGATCCAGAGGTTGAGATTAGACCGGCAAAAAACCAAGTGGATGATTTGTTAGACGAATGTAAAAAAATTATAAAAAAAAAACAAAGAGTACTTGTTACAACTTTAACAAAAAAAATGGCTGAGGACTTAACTGAGTACCTTGATGAAAATGGTATTAAGGTTAGGTATATGCACTCTGATATTGATACCCTGGAAAGAATAGAAATAATTAGAGATTTAAGATTGGGTGATTTTGATGTGTTAGTTGGTATTAACTTATTAAGAGAGGGTTTAGACATTCCAGAATGTTCTTTAGTTGCAATCTTAGATGCGGATAAAGAAGGTTTTCTTCGTTCTGAAACTTCTTTAATTCAAACAATAGGTAGAGCTGCTAGAAATATTGAAGGTAAAGTCATCTTATACGCAGACAAAAAAACAAAAAGTATAACTAAAGCTATAGAGGAAACTGATAGAAGAAGACGAAAGCAAGAGGATTATAATAAAAAAAATAACATCAAGGCATCATCTGTAAAAAAAGAAATTCAAGATATCTTAGAGAGTGTATTTGAAAAGGATTATTTAAATACAGACAAATTTACAAAACCAGGACACAATTTAAAAAAACATCTAAAAGCACTTAAAAAAGATATGCATGATGCTGCTGATAATTTAGAGTTTGAAAAAGCTGCAAAAATAAGGGATGAAATAAGAAAACTTGAGCAATCAGATATGGGCTTAACTGTTAATTCATTTACTAAAAATTATAAAAATAAAAACCTGGGAAGATCCACTCAAGGTAGAGCTGGAACAAAATCAGGAAGGCGTTATAAAAAATAAATGCATAATATTTTAATCACAGGAGCAAGTAAAAGAATAGGAAAAGAACTTGCCATTAATTTTGCAAAAAAAGGTTTTGGTATAATTCTTCATTATAATAAATCCAAAAGAGAAGCTGAGAATACTGCAAAACAAATTAATAAATTTTCAAAATGTGTTTTAATTAAAGGTAATTTATCTAAAACCAATGATGTAAAATTAATTTTTGCCAAAGCCAAAAAGGCTTCAAAAAAAATTCATCATCTAATTAATTGTGCATCTATGTTTGAAAAAGATGATTTGCTATCATTTGATGAAAAAAAATGGAATAAACATATAAATATAAATTCAAAAGCTCCTGCACTTTTAATATCACTCTTTTCAAAACAAAAATTTGCTAGAAATGAAAAGCCATCTATAATTAATTTGCTTGATCAAAGAGTTTACAAGCCTACTCCGTATTTTTTTTCATACACCCTAAGTAAATTAATTTTGTTTAACATGACTACTACTGGCGCAATGAGATTAGCCCCTAAAATTAGAATTAATGCAGTTGCTCCTGGTCCAGTTATTAAAAACTCAAGACAAACAACAAGTCATTTTAAAAAACAATACAAAAACACACTTTTAAAAAAACAAGTAAATATCAAAGAAATATTTAACGCTTGTGATTTTTTAATTAGAAATGAATCTATAACTGGACAAACTATTTACGTGGATAGTGGGCAGAGATTAAACTGGCAAACAAAAGATTTGATCAATATTTATGAATGAAAATAAAATAATTCCAATCCACCAAAGTCTAAAAATTGAAGATGAAGCGGTTATAATAAATGATCTAACTCTCAATGCTAAATTTGGCTTTTATGCAAAAGAAAAAGCTGAAGAACAGAAATTGATTTTTAACATAAAATTATTTATTGAAAAAAATTCTTATAAAGATTTAGACTTAAAAGAAGTAGTTGATTACGATCAAATTATATTAATAATTAAAAATATTTTAAAAAAAGAAATAAATTTTTTAGAAACCTTAGCTTCCTCAATTATTGATCAAATTTTCTTAGATCAAAGAATTAATAAAATTTATCTAAAAATAGAAAAACCTGATGTAATCAAAGAATGTAAAAGTGTTGGATACGAAATTACAAAAAAACGTTAATTATGAATTCTCTTGACTCTGGAAAACTTATTTTCAAAAATAAATCAAAAATAAGCTCAAACTCTCCTGGTGTTTACCAAGTCTATGATCAGAAAAATAAAATAATTTATGTTGGTAAAGCAAAAAATTTACCAAAAAGATTAGCCAACTATGCTTCAAGCGCAAACCTACCGATTAGAACCGAGAGAATGATTTCATCAACAAAAAAAATTGATGTTATAAGCACTTTGAATGAATCTGAAGCTTTACTGTTAGAAGCTAATTTAATCAAAAAAAATAAACCTCAGTACAATGTGCTTCTTAAAGATGATAAATCATTCCCTTATATTCAAATTCGTTCTAGTCATGCTTTTCCACAGATTACAAAATTCAGAGGCAAGCATAATGACAAAGACAAATATTTTGGCCCCTTTGCCTCAATAGGTTCTGCTAATTGGACAATTAAGATGTTACAAAAAGTTTTCCAACTTAGAGTCTGCGATGATCATACTTTCAATAATAGAAATAGACCATGCATCCTATATCAAATTAAAAGATGTTCGGGTCCATGTACGAGTGAGATAAATCAAAAAAATTATCAAAATACAGTCGATGAATGTATTAATTTTTTAAATGGGAAAACAAAAGATATACAAAAAAAAATGTCATCAGAAATGGATAAAGAAAGCAAAGAATTAAATTTTGAAAAAGCTGCTATTTTAAGAGATAGAATTAAATCTCTTACCTACATTCAATCTTCACAACAAATTCAACGAAATAACTTAAAAAATGCTGATTTAATAGTTTTGTATAGAAGAGAAAACATGACTTGTATTGTTGTTTTTTTTTACCGCTCTAAACAAAACTGGGGTAACCAATATTTTTATCCTTCACATGCTCATGATGACAGTGACCAATTAATTTTAAAATCTTTTATTATGCAGTTTTATGACAATAAAGAACCGCCAGAAGAAATTGTCTTAAATATTGAACCTGAAAATCTTAATTTAATTCAAAGTGCATTTTCTCAAAAATATAAAAAAAAAATATCAATTAAAATATCAAAAAATAATTCGATAATTAAAAATGCAATTAAAAATGCTAAAGAACAGCTTAATGTTAAAATTTTAAGTCAGGAAAAAAATAATAATTTATTAAAATCTTTAAGTGAGAAATTTGATTTAAACTTTGTTCCTAACTTAATAGAAGTTTATGACAATAGTCATAATCAAGGAGATAGCAATATTGGAGCGCTTATAGCTTTTAATGATCAAGGTTTTGTCAAAAACAGATATAGAAAGTTTAATATTAAAAATAAAGATATAAAGTCTAATGATGATTATGGAATGATGTCAGAAGTGATTGAAAGAAGATTTTCTAAAATTATTAAAGGCAATGAGGACCAAATACCTGATTTATTAATTATTGATGTGGGCAAAGGTCAATATTCAGTTGTAAGAAATAAGTTAAATGACTTAGGCTTTCATGATTTAAAAATTATTTCCATGTCAAAAGGTAAAGATAGAAATAAAAACAATGAAAAATTTATTACAGAAAATGGAATGATTGAACTTGCCACAAATGATCCTGTATTATTTTTAATGCAAAGAATTAGAGATGAAGCTCACCGATTTGCAATCACAACTCACAGAAAAAAGAAAATTCAAAAATTATTTAAGTCACCACTGGATGAAATTGAAGGTATTGGATCCAAAAGAAAAAAACTGCTTTTAAACCACTTTGGATCAGCTAAAGCCATTGAAGGAGCAAGTTTAGATGATATTAAAAGAGTTGATGGAATTAATCATTCGACTGCTGAAAAAGTTTATAATTTTTTCCATAAAGAGAAAAATATTATATGAAAATTAAAATTCCAAATATTTTAACAATTGGAAGAATAATTTTAGTTCCAATTTTAGTTTTTGTTTTTTACTTACCTGGTGCAATAAGCGACTGGCTAGCTTGCGGTATTTTTGTTTTAGCGAGTTTTACAGATTTTGTAGATGGTTTTTTAGCAAGATTACTAAAACAGCAATCTAAACTAGGTGAATTACTCGATCCAATTGCTGATAAAATAATTGTAGTTACTGCGCTTGTACTTTTGACTGAAAGCAAAACAATATCTAGCTCTGCAACAATTGCTGCTATCATTATAGTTTGTAGAGAAATACTTGTTTCTGGTCTTAGAGAGTATCTTGCCAAGTTTAAAGTTAAAATGCCAGTTTCTAAAATGGCAAAGGTTAAAACTTTTTTTCAAATGTTTTCTATATCGATCCTACTTGCAGGAACTTCCGGTGATAACTTATTATTTGGCTATGGAATTGAAACTGGAATAACTCTTCTTTGGATATCAGCAATTTTAACAATTTATACGGGATACGATTATATCAAAAAAGGAATTGCTCACGCTTTAGATTAATTTCTTTTATTTACTAAATCTAAATACTTATCAAATAAAATTCCAATTGTTTTGGATACTGTGAATTTATAATCACCAATTTGTGAAACAGGTGTTACTTCTGCGGCAGTACCAGTCAAAAAACAAGAATCAAAGTTACTTAATTCCTCAAGTTTAATTTTTCTTTCTACTATTTTAAAATTTAAATTTTTTGCAATTTCAATAATTGTTCTTCTTGTAATACCATCTAAAAAACAGTCTGGAGTTGGGGTATGAATTTCCATATTTTTTTCATCAATAAAAAAAATATTTGCACCTGTAGCTTCAGCTACAAAATCTTTATGATCAAGCATTAGAGAGTCATTGTAACCATTTTTTTCTGCTTCATGTTTAGACAGCGTGCAAATCATATATAAACCTGCAGCTTTTGTATCCCATGGAATCGTATTCGGAGCTGGCCTTCTCCAGTTAGAGATATTTAATTTAATTCCATTTTCTTTTATTTTTGGATCGAAATATGATCCCCACTCCCATGTAGCAATAGCAAAATGAATCTTATTTTTTTGAGCCGAAATAGCCATCATCTCACTTCCTCTCCACGCAACTGGTCTTACGTAACCATTTTTAACATTTTGAATTTTGATAATTTCATTACAAGCTTTATTGATATCACTAGCTGAATATGGAATTTCGAAACCCATTCTTTTTGCAGAGTAAATTAATCTGTCCGTATGTTCTTGTAATTTAAAAATTTCTCCATTGTAAACTCTTTCACCTTCAAAAACACAACTTCCATAGTGAAGCCCGTGGGTTAACACATGTAGCTTAGCATCTTTCCAGTCAATAACTTCTCCATTAAACCAGATCTTGCCTTCTCTTTTGTCGTAAGGGATATTTTCCATTTAAAAAAAAATAGAAATTATATTTTAATATAATATAAGTCAATAATACTGACTTTTAAAATTAATGTTACAAGATTTTTTATATTTAAAAGAAAAGAACTTAAAAGACGTAATTGAACTTTTATTAAAAACCTATTCTGCTTCCTTTTCAGACTCTGAGCAGGTTTTAAAGAATAAGTCTCTAGGAAAAGCGCATCATAGATTAATTGTTTTAGTTGATAATAACCCTGGTATTAAAGTTACAGAAATATTGAACATTCTTAAAATTACAAAACAAAGCTTAAGTAGAGTATTACAAGAATTAAAAGATAAAAGTATCATATTACAAGAAAAAGGATCTGCAGATGGTCGAGAAAAATTGCTCTTCTTGTCTGACAAGGGTAAAGAATGTAGCCAAAGTATTTTTAACTCTCAGAAAAAAAGAATTTTAAATGCTTTTAAAAATTCATCTCCTGATGAAGTGCAGTATTTTAAAAATGTATTAAAAAAAATAATTGAATGATTGAGAATAAAAAACATATTTTAATAATAGATGATGACCAAGGTATTAGAGAACCTTTAAAAGAATATTTAGAAAGTGAGAATTTTTTTGTCACTACTGCAAAAGACTCTGATGATGCAAAAAAAAAATTAAGTCTACTTATTTTTGATCTATTAATAGTAGACATTATGATGCCTGGACAAAGTGGTCTAGAACTTACAAAAGAAATTAGAAAAACTAAAGACACTCCTATTATTTTCTTAACAGCCATGGGTGAAGCTGCCAGCAGAATTCATGGACTCGAAACTGGTGGAGATGACTATGTTCCAAAACCATTTGAACCCAAAGAATTATTACTAAGAATAAATAATATTCTAAAACGTGTACAAAATTTAAAGAAAGGTTTGCATATTATTAATTTTGGAGAAAGAAAAGTTGATCTAAAAAAAATGACAGTTACCTACAAAAAAAATATAGAAAAAATTAATCAATCTGAAAAAGAATTGTTAGAAAAAATGGTGATGTCTCTTGGTAAAGTTTTTCAACGTGAAGATATTTCAAAGATAATAAATTTAAACAAAGAAAGAGCTGTCGATGTTGTAATTACTAGATTAAGACAGAAAATTGAACCTGATCCAAAAAATCCTGTTTATCTTCAAACCGTTAGAGGCAATGGATATGTGCTTTGGGCAGACTAAATGTTAAAAAAATTTTTACCTAAGACTTTATTTTATAGATATTTATTAATTATCATTACTCCAGTTATATTTCTTCAAATTTTATTATCAGTTGTTTTTTTTGATAGTCTTTGGTTAAAAACAAACAAAGGGTTAGTGAACTCGTTAGCTGATGAAATAACCACGTTTATAGATTTATATAAAAAGGAAAGTGATGAAAAAAATAAAAAAATTATTTTAGATATTTTTAAAAAAAATAAACCATATATTGTTAATGTTAATGACGGTAAAATTATTGAAAAAGATAGTTATAGTTTTTATAGTTTTTATGATCGGTTATTACTTGATGAGCTACAAAAAAATTTAAATTATAAATTTTGGTTTAATTCTAAACATCATAAAGATTACGTAAAAATTATAGTTGAGTTTGATAAAAAAATTCTAGATCTTACTGTTCCAAAATCAAGAATCAGAAACTCTTCGGGTAGAATATTTATATTATGGATATTGGTTCCGGCAATTTTGCTAACAGTTATATCAATGCTTTTTCTAAGAACACAAATTAGACCTATTACAAATTTAGCAAATGCAGCTGAAAAATTTGGTAAAGGACAATATGTTTCGGAATCTCATCCTTCTGGGGCTATAGAAATCAGAAAAGCTACTATCGAATTTGAAAAAATGAAAAAAAGAATTTTAAGACATATTAGTCAAAGGTCCGCAATGTTATCAGGTATTAGTCACGACTTAAAAACTCCTTTAACTAGACTAAAATTACAAATTGAAATTTTAAATAAAGACGGAAAACTCAACAAAATTAAAGAAGATATTAATGAAATGCAAAAAATGATATCTGATTATTTAGATTATTCTACATCTCAGTCTAATGCATCCTCTGACCAGTTTAATCTATCTATCATGATGAATGAAATTTATCATAAGTTTAGTGGTCAAAATGTAAAATTAAATTGTAAGAAAAATTACTTTTTAACTGGAAGAAAACACTTAATTAAAAGATGTATACTTAACGTAATAGAAAATGCATTAAAGTATGGAAACTCTGCTGATATTATTGTGAGTGATAATAAAGGAAAAATTCTTATTACTATTGACGATACAGGGCCTGGTATTCCTGATAAAGAAAAGGAAAGAGTTCTTAGACCTTTCTATAGACTTGATAAAAGTAGAACGACATCTTCTGGAAGTGTTGGTTTAGGTTTATCAATTGTTCAGGATATTATGAATTCTCATGGTGGAAATGTAATATTAGAAAATAATCCTGCTGGCACAGGACTAAGAGTGAAACTGATCTTTCCATCATAAATGTTTATTAATAATTTAAACCCCGTAGCATTTGAAATATTTGATTTTGAAATAAGATGGTATTCTTTAGCTTATATATTTGGAATTATTATAGCTATAAATTTTGGAAAATTTCTAATTAAAAAAAATAAGTTTTTTGAATTTAAAGACAATATCCTTGAGGACTATATCCCATTAAGTATTTTAGGAATCATTTTTGGTGGTCGTATAGGATATGTAATCTTTTATGATTTTTTATATTACATAAAAAATCCAATTAAAATTTTTTATATATGGGAAGGTGGAATGTCTTTTCATGGTGGTTTGCTTGGAATAATTATCTCTGCTTACTATTTCTCAAAAAAAAACAAAATAAATTTTTACAGTTTTGCAGATATTTTAGCTGTTATTACTCCTATTGGTTTAATGCTGGGAAGAATAGCAAATTTTATTAACTCAGAATTAATTGGAAGCCCAACAAATTTGCCGTGGGCTGTTACATTTTCAAAAATAGACTCGATACCAAGACATCCGTCTCAATTATATGAGGCATTTTTAGAAGGAATAGTTCTTTTTTTAATTTTAAATTATCTAATAAAAAAAATTAAATATACACCAGGAATAATATCATCATCTTTTTTATTTTTTTATGGATTTTTTAGGATTATTTCAGAACAGTTTAGGCTACCTGATCAACATATTGGTTATATCATTTGGAATATAAGCATGGGATCTTTGCTAAGTTGTTTTATGATTGCAGCCAGTATATTTTTATTTTTTTATGTCAAAAAAAATAATATCAGAAATTAAAAATAAAATATTACCCTTAAATGATTTTATTGATCATTGTTTATATAAACACAAAAATAGTTATTATGAAAAAAATATAAGTTTTAGTCGAAATGGTGATTTTGTAACTTCCCCATACATTTCAAGTATTTTTGGTGAGATGATTGCTTTATTCATAGCAAATCATTTTATCCAAAATCAACAAAAAAAATTTAATCTTTTAGAAATTGGAGCTGGAGAAGGAATTCTTGCAAGAGACATGATAACAACATTAAAAAAATTAAAACAAATAAATTTTCAATACTTTGTTCATGAAAAAAGTAAAAAATTAAAAAATATTCAAAAAAAAAATTTACAATTTTCTAATATCAAATGGATCAATTCTTTGTCAGAGTATAAAAGCAAAACAAACACTTTTATTATCAGCAACGAACTTATTGATGCCTTTCCAGTAACTCAGTTAAAAAAAATAAATACTACATGGTTAGAAAAGCACGTAAAATATAATAAAAAATATAAAAAATTTGAGCTTGTCTTAAAAAAAACAAAAAAAAATTTTAAAAATTTAATTAAATTATTTGATAATAAATTAGATTTTATTGAATTTGCTCCTCAAACAGACAGTTTTATTAAAAAAGTTTCAATGTTGTTAAAAAGAAACTCTCAAAATGCATTTTTAACAATTGATTATGGTTATTGTGCTGATCAGTTCAATGATTCAATACAAAGTATTAGAAAAAATAAAAAAACACATTTTTTAAAAAATCCTGGAGATCAAGATATTACATATCATGTTAATTTTAAATTAATTAAAAAACTGTTTAATCGCTACGGCTTAAAAAAGATATTCTATACAACGCAATCAAGTTTTTTAAAAAGTTGTGGGATTATAGAAAGATTAAATCAAAGTAAAAATGTTATGATAGATGCTAAAGAAAAATCAAACCTAGAAAAATCTGTTGAAAGATTATTGGATAAGAAACAAATGGGTGAGCTTTTTAAAGTTATGATAGTAAATAGCAATTAAATGATTATAGCTTCAAAAAAAATATCAAAAATAAAAAATATCAATGGATGTTTTTTTTCTCGAAAAGGTGGAGTGTCAAAAGGTATTTATAAGTCACTTAACCTTGGGTTAGGATCTAATGACAATAAAAAAAATGTAAAAAAAAATTTATTAATTGTTAAAAAAAAATTAAAAATTAAAAATATTTATTTGCTTAAACAGATCCACAGTAACAAAATTATTATTTTAAAAAAAAAATACAAAACTTTAAGAGTTGCGGAAGCTGATGGTTTATTTACTAATTTAAATAATATTGGAATTGGTATACTTACGGCTGATTGTGTTCCGATATTATTTTCATCATCTTGTGGGAAATTTATTTGTGCAATTCATGCTGGTTGGAAAGGAATTTATAAAGGTATTATTAAAAATGCCATAAAACTTTTTAAAAAAAATAAAATTAATCTTAACAATATAGTATGTGCTATTGGACCTCTATTTCTGCTAAAAGCTATGAGGTACAAATCGATTTTAAAAAAAGAATAATTAAGAAAAAACAAGCTGATAAAATTTTCTTCAAAACCAAAAAAAATAAGCTCTTCTTTGATCTTAAGGGTTATGCTTTAAGTAAAATCTTAAAAGAAAAAATTAAAAAAAAAAACGTTGAAATGATAAATTTTGACACTTACTCAAAGACAAAATTATTTTACAGTTTTAGAAGATCTGTGCATAAAAAAGAATATGATTATGGAAGAAATTTATCAATAATAGTAAAAAAAGAATCGTTAATATGAAAATTATATCAGGTACTAATAACTCTTTTTTAGCAAAAGAAATTTCTAAAAAACTTAAACAAAAATTAGTTGATACCAAAATTACAAGATTTGCAGACAGTGAAGTTTATGTAGAAGTAAATGAAAATATGAGAGGACAAGATGTGTTTGTAATACAAGGAACATCCTATCCGGCAAACGATAGTATTATGGAATTATTAATTTGTGTTGATGCTTTAAGAAGAGCATCTGCCAAAAGTATTACTGCTGTTCTTCCCTATTTTGCCTATGCTCGACAAGATAGAAAAGTAACGCCGAGATCTCCAATTAGTGCAAAGCTTTTTGCTAATCTTTTAGCTGGGTCTGGTGTTAATAGAGTCTTAACAATGGACTTACATGCTAATCAAATTCAAGGTTTTTTTGACATTCCGGTTGATAATCTTTTTGCCGCTCCAACTTTTGTCAAACATATTAAAAAAAATATTAATAAAAAAAATATAGTTTGTGTTGCACCTGATGTTGGTGGAGTAGAAAGAGCTAGGGCTATTGGAAAAAGGTTATCAGCAGATCTTGCTATTGTAGACAAAAGAAGATCTGGACCTGGAAAATCTGAAGTAATGAATGTAATTGGAGAGGTTAAAAACAAATCATGTGTTATTATAGATGACTTGGTTGATAGTGGAGGAACAATTGTTAACGCTGCTGATGCCTTATTAAAACAAGGTGCAAAAGGGGTATATGCTTATGTTGTTCATGGTGTGTTAACTGGAAATGCAATAAAGAATATTAACAAATCTAAAATTAAGAAATTTGTAATCACAAATTCTATTTACAATCATAAGAAAATAGGAAGATCTAATAAATTTACAATTATTAGCGTTGCTGATCTGCTAGCTGAGGCAATTAAGCGTATTTCTGTATCAAAATCAGTTTCAAATCTGTTTAAATAACAAAAAATAACAAGGAAAACCTACTTGTCTTTTTTTTCTTATATTATAAAAACCCTCACGCATGTCTGAAGAAAACAAAACATTAGAAGCGGCAGTCAGAAATACTAAGACCAAAGCAGATTTGAATAGGTTAAGATCTGAAGGTATGGTTCCTGCAGTGCTGTACGGTGATATAGAAAAAAATATCAATTTAAGTATTAAAAAAAATTTATTAGATCAATTTCTAAAGCAATCAAATTTCAAAAGTAGAGTTATTAATATTTCTTTAGATGGCAAAGACTATAAAGTTCTTCCTAGAGATATTGAATTTGACAAAATTTCTAATCAACCAATTCATGTTGATTTTCAAACACTATCGGCAAATACAAAAGTAGTAGTTTGGATTCCTGTAAGATTTTTAAATGAAGAAACATGTCCTGGTTTAAAAATGGGTGGTGTTTTAAACATTGTAAGACGTAAAGTAGAATTAAATTGTCCAGCTGACAAAATTCCATCAGAACTAATAGTTGATTTAGCTGAGAGAAACATTGGTGAAAGTATTCACATTTCTGCAATTAAATTGCCAGAAGGTGTTGTGCCAACAATTAAAGATAGAGATTTTACAATTGCTACTGTTGCAGCTCCAACTGTAGTGAAAGAGCCAGAACCTGCTGCAGCTGCTGAAGGTGAAGCTGTTGAAGGAGCTGAAGGTACTGAAGGCGCAGAAGCTACTGCAGCTGAAGGTGCAGAAGCTGACAAGGGTAAAGAAGACAATAAAGCTGCAGGTAAAGAAAAAACAGACAAGAAATAGCAATGCTATTATTTGCTGGTTTAGGAAATCCAGAAGAGAAATATAAGTTAAACAGACACAACGTAGGTTTTTTAATAATTGATAGACTTTTATCAGTTAACCCTGACGTCTCATTTAAAAAAAAAAATTTAAAAGCCTATTTGCTGAAATAGAAATAAAAAAAACCAAAATTATAGCAGCAAAGCCACAAACGTTTATGAATCTCTCGGGTGAAAGCATTCTGGAGATAAAAAAATTTTATAAAATTAATAATGAAAATATTTTTATCTTTCATGATGACCTTGATTTAGAAACTGGAAAAATAAAAGTAAAAACTGGAGGTTCTAGTGGTGGTCATAATGGAATTAACTCAATTGATGAAATTATTGGTAATGATTATAACCGAATAAGAATTGGAATTGATCATCCTGGAGATAAAAATCTCGTAGAAAGCTATGTTCTAAATAATTTTTCAGATAATGAGTTAAAAGGAATAAATAGAATTTTTGACAAAATTTTAGATAATTTATCTTTTTTAATTGGCAAAAAATTTGACCAATTTTCTAGCAAGGTAAACAATTAGTATGAGTTTTAAATGTGGTATTGTTGGTTTACCCAATGTCGGCAAATCAACAACTTTTAATGCATTAACAAAATCTAAAAATGCTGAAGCTGCAAATTTTCCGTTTTGTACAATTGAACCTAATATTGGCGTTGTAGCTGTTCCTGATGAAAGATTAAATAAAATTTCAGAAATAGCTAAATCTCAAAAAATCATAAATACACTTATTACATTTGTTGATATTGCAGGGTTAGTATCAGGAGCTTCTAAAGGAGAAGGCCTGGGTAACAAATTTCTTTCTCACATTAGAGAAGTAGATGCAATTGTGCATTTATTAAGATGTTTTGACTCAAACGATATTCAAAATGTTAATAAAACTGTTGATCCAGTAAGAGATTTTGAAATTATTGAAACAGAGCTAATGCTTGCTGATATGGAGTCCTTGGAAAAAAGATTAAGTAAAAAAAACAAAGTAAAATCTGACAATGATGATCTTGAAGATTTGCTTGGAAAAGCATTTGATAAGCTACAAAAAAGGAGAAGCATTAAATGATCTAATCAAAGATTATGATAACAAAACAATTAAAATGTCTAACCTATTGAGCATCAAACCTAAAATAATTGTTTGCAACACAGATGAAGAGAGTGTTGCTAAAGGTAATGAATACACAGATAGTGTTAAAAAAAAATTTTCTAGTGATCAAGTTGTTTTAATTTCAGCAGAAATTGAACAACAAATTAATGAACTGAACAATGAAGAAGCAAAAGATTTTATGAAAGAAATTGGTTTAGATGAAACAGGTTTAGACCGATTAATTAAATCAAGTTATAAATCTTTAGATCTATGTACTTACTTCACTGCAGGACCTCAAGAAACTAGAGCTTGGACAGTTAAGAATAATAGTAAAGCTCCTGATGCTGCTGAAGTAATACATACAGATTTTAAAAAGGGGTTTATCAAAGCTGAGGTAATATCCTACGAAGATTATATTAAATTTAAAGGTGAAGCGGGCTGCCGTGATAATGGAAAACTTAGAATCGAAGGTAAAGATTACTTAGTTAAAGATGGCGATGTATTACACTTTAGATTTAATACTTGACCATATTTTCTTCATAGAGAAGAAAATTAAAATACTAAAAATTAATAAATATAAAATTGTTTTAAAACCAATTCTTTTTCTAGCCTCTAAATGTGGTTCTGCTGCCCATGTAAGAAATGCTGTTACATCTTTAGAAATTTGTGACAAAGAATTAGAAGTTCCATCGGCATATTCTACTGAACCATCACTAATTGGTTTTGGCATTCGGATCTGATTGCCTGACATGTATTTATTATAATAAACGCCGCTATCTAATTTATATCCTGCTGGCGCTTCTTCGTAACCCATTAGAATAGAATAGATATAATTTGCACCACCTGCTCTTGCCTTAACAATGACTGACATATCAGGAGGCAATGCTCCACCATTTACTGACCTAGCAGCATTATCATTTGGATAAGGATTTTTAAATTTGTCTGAAGGTAAACCAGGTCTTTCAAACATTTCACCATCGCTGTTTGGCCCATCTTTAATTTGAAATTGAGAAGCTAACGCTTTTACTTCTGCTTCACTAAACTCTGGACCACCTTTTTCTGAAAGATTTCTATAACTTAAATATTTCATAGAATGACAAGAAGCACAAACTTCCTTGTAAACTTGATACCCTCTTTGTAATTGAGCTCTATCAAAAGTGCCGAAAAAACCGTTAAAAGACCAATTCACATTAAGTAATTTTTGATTTTCTGCACTGAATACTTGAGATGAAAAAATTAAAAAAAATAAAAATAAAGACAATAATTTTCTCATTTTTAAAACTTATCTTTCTTTGCAAAGCTTGTACTACCTGAGCCTGAAATAATAGGATCAGCAATACTAGTAGGAATTGGACTAGTTTTTTCAACAAGACCCAAGACTGGCATGATAATTAAAAAATGAACGAAATAATAAACCGTAGCAATTCTACTGATTAATAGATAAATCCCTTCTGCAGGTTGAGCACCCATATATCCTAAAACTAAAACATCTATGAGCAATATCCAGAAAAACTGTTTATACATAGGTCTAAATACTGCAGATCTAACTTTTGATGTATCTAGCCAAGGCAAGATCAGTAAAATAAAAATTGCGCCAAACATTAATAAAACTCCACCTAGCTTATCTGGAACTGATCTTAAAATTGCATAAAAAGGCAACAAGTACCATTCAGGAACAATATGTGTAGGAGTTACTAAAGGGTTTGCTGGTATGTAGTTATCTGAGTGACCTAATAAATTTGGAGCATAAAATACAAATCCACAAAAAACTATTACAAAAATAATTAGAGCAAATAAATCTTTGATTACTATGTAAGGGTGAAATGGAACTGTATCACTGCTATCTTTTTTTAAATCAATTCCTAAAGGATTGTTATTTCCTGGAACATGAAGTGCCCAAATATGCAAAATAACTAAACCTAAAATTAAAAATGGAATTAAATAATGTAAACTGAAAAATCTATTTAAAGTTGGATTATCTACTGCAAATCCACCCCACATCCATTGAGTAATGCCCTCACCTATTACAGGTATAGCACTAAATAAATTGGTAATAACTGTAGCTCCCCAAAAACTCATTTGACCCCATGGCAATACATATCCCATGAATGCTGCAGCCATCATAAGAATATAAATAAAAATTCCTAAGATCCAAATTACTTCCCTTGGAGATTTATAAGAACCATAAAACAAAGCTCTAAAAATATGTATATAAACTGCTAAGAAAAACATCGATGCACCATTTGCATGAATATATCTAATCAACCAGCCATAATTGACATCTCTCATTATATGCTCGACACTACCAAAAGCTAAATCAGCGTGTGCTGTATAATGCATTGCTAAAATAATTCCTGTGATAATTTGTGTAATTAGACAGAATGTTAAAATTCCACCAAATGTCCACCAATAGTTTAAATTTTTTGGAGTTGGATAAAGCTTTAGATGAGCATTATAAAGAGTTAGAAGAGGTAACCTTTCATCAAACCACTTTGCTAATTTTGATTCTGGCTTATATTCTACATGACTCATTTCTAATTATCCTATTACAATTTTTGTATCAGAAACAAATTTATATTTTGGAATTTCCATATTTACTGGCGCTGGTCCTTTTCTAATTCTACCCGAAATATCATAATGCGATCCATGACAAGGACAAAACCAACCACCAAAATCACCTTTTTGTTTTAATGGAACACATCCAAGATGAGTACAAACTCCTAACATAACCAACCACTCATCTTTTCCTTTTTTTACTCTCACTTCATCCTTTTCAGGGTCTTTTAAAGAATCTAATTTAACATCTCTTGCTTTTTTAACTTCGTCATCTGTTCTTCTTCTAATAAAAATAGGTTTACCTCTCCACATAACAGTTACTTCTTGTCCTTTTTGAATTTTACTAATATCAACTTCAACTTGAGCTAACGCTTTAACTGAAGCGTCTGGATTCATTTGATCTACTAATGGCCATGCAACAGCTCCTACACCGACTGCTCCGACTGCGCCTGTTGCAATATGTATAAATTCTCTTCTGGAAGGTTTGTCTTTTTTATTGTCGCTCATTTAAATATATTAATAATGAGAATATATTAATAAATACAGTATAAATTCTACCAACAGAATGACGCATAGGGGGTAAAAAAATGATAAATATTGCACTATATCAACCGGATATACCTCAAAATACTGCTGCCGTGATAAGAACGTGCGCGTGCTTAGGTCTTAACCTGGAAATAATAAAACCAGCCGGGTTTATAATTAATGAAAAAAAATTAGGCAGAATTTATATGGATTATCTAAATGAATGTAACATTTTATATTACGATTCTTTTGATCATTTTTTAGAAAAAAAACAAAACAGCAGATTAATTCTTTTTACAACTAAAAGTAAAAATAGTTACCATAAATTTAAATTTAAAAACGGCGATACTCTAATTTTTGGTAGTGAAAGTCGTGGAGTTAGTCAGAAAGTTCATGACTCAGTGAACTTTAAATTGAATATACCAATTAAAAAAGTTACAAGATCTTTAAATTTGGCAACTTCAGTAGCTATAGGCTCATCAGAAGCAATAAGACAAACTAATGATAAATAAAAAAAAAATTACGGAAAACTGGTTCAGAGAATTAAGAAATAACATTTGTTCTTCTTGGTTAGAAATCGAGTCGAAAAAAGGGAAAGGTAAAAAAAAATTCTTAAGAAAAAAATGGTTAAGAAATAAAAAAAAAAATAATGGCGGTGGAGAAATTTCGTTATTAGTTAATGGAAATATTTTTGAAAAAGTCGGTGTTAATATTTCTACTGTATATGGCAAATTTGATGAAAAATTTTCCAAGCAAATTCCTGGTGCAATAAAAAATAAAAATAAATTCTGGGCTTCCGGAATATCGGTAGTTGCACATTTTAAAAACCCTCATATTCCATCACTTCATTTTAATACTAGATATATTGAAACTTCAAAAGGTTGGTTTGGTGGAGGCATGGATATGACCCCGTGCATTAAAGATCCAAAACAAAAAAAATATTTTCATAATGAACTTAAGAATATGTGTAACCTGCATGATAAAAATTATTACAAAAATTTTAAAAAATATTGCGATCAATATTTTTATTTACATCACCGAAAAGAACCAAGGGGAGATGGGGGAATTTTTTATGACTATTTAGATAAAAATTGGGAAAAAAATTTTAATTTTACTCAAGAAGTTGGTCTTACTTTTTTAAAAATGAGCTGCGAGATTATTAAAACAAAAATAAATAAAAAATGGACAAAAAAAGATAAAACAAAACAATTAATTAAAAGAGGAAGATACGTTGAATTTAATCTACTTTATGACAGAGGAACTAAATTTGGTTTAAATACAAACGGTAACGTAGAAGCTATTTTAATGTCTTTACCACCTTTGGCAAAATGGTAAAAAAAGATTATGGATAAAGAACCAATTACAATTACAGGTCTAGAAAAAATAAAAAAAGAACTTGATGAAAGAAAAAATAATACTAGACCTAAAATTGTACAAGCTATAGCGGAAGCAAGATCTCATGGAGACCTTAAAGAAAATGCAGAATATCATGCTGCAAAAGAGGAACAAGGTCTTAATGAAAAAAGAATTAAAGAACTTGAATCTACAATTGCACTTGCAAACGTAATTGATATTTCAAAAATAAAAAAAGATAATAAAGTTATCTTTGCTGCAACAATTGTTGTCAAAGATGTTGAAACTGATATCGAAAGTAAATACAAAATAGTTGGTAAAGATGAAGCTGATGTCAAAGCGGGTCTTGTTTATTTTAAATCTCCAATAGGAAAAGGTTTAATCGGAAAGATGAAAGGTGAATTTGTTGAAATAACTACACCCTCAGGATCAAAAACTCTCGAAATTGTTTCAGTAGAATATATTTAAAACTTTTATCTAAATAACTTAACAGCATCCTCAATATCTTTATCCAAAATTTTATAGTTATTTGATAACCATCTATGTTTAAGAAAAGAAATTGCATCACCTAATGATTTATTTTCTTTAAAACCTTTAGAAATTAATATTTGTGAATCAAATTCAAATTTAGGAGGTGTAGTTTTGTTTAGTATTGCAATATTTTCTAAATAAAGATCGTAACTATATTTTTCATTAACCAAATATTGAAAATCAATAAAGTCTCTTACAGCTGAAGGACCAATACTTGCTGATCTTTTTAATAATACTTCAATTTTATCAACTGTATCAGCTGTTTTGAAAGTAAATTGTTTTTGCAAATTACTTAATCTATTTTTAATTTCATTTGATATATTAAAGTCTTTAATAAATCTTTCAAAATTTTTAGTTTGATCAATTAATAATAGTGACAATAATATAACCCAGTCAATATCTTTTCTTAAAATTCTTTTTCTTTTTTTAAAATCTAATCTATTTAAATATTTAATACCTTTATAAACTGATAAATAAAAATCTTTTGAAAAATCATTATCAAAAATTTTATAAGCTTCTCCAGATAATAAAATTTTTTTTAATTCATCAATTAGTCTTTCACTTGAAAGTAGTTTTATTTTTTCTATATTTTTTGTAATAGCATTTAAAACATATTCTTCATGCTCATGTTTAGAAAATTCAGTAAAAAAACGAAAATATCTTAAAACTCTTAAACCATCTTCTTCAATTTTTTTTAAAGGATCTCCAATAAAAACTATTTTTCCATTTTTTAAATCATTAATTCCATTAAATGGATCGTAGACTCTACCTTCCAAATCTGAATAAATTGCATTCATAGAAAAGTCTCTTCTCAAAGCATCTTGTTTCCAATCATTTGTGAACATAACATCTGTATGTCTTCCATCTTGATTGTAATCTTTTCGGAGAGTATTAATTTCTATAGAACACTCTTTTGTTAAAATTTTTATAGATCCGTATTTTTCGAAGGTATCATCAAATGATAAATTGATTTTGTTTAATTTTTCTTTAATTTTTTCTGGAAGTAAAATCGTTACAATATCAAAGTCATCAATTTCTTTTTCTATTACTAAATTTCTTATGCAGCCACCTACTAATAAACATGCTGTTTCTTCTTCTCCATCGTTCAAAATATTAAAAATATCTTTGATTATTTTATTTGAGGAAATTTTATTAATATTTGAAAGCATATTATTGGCTGGGGCTCTAGGATTCGAACCTAGGAATGGCGGTACCAAAAACCGCTGCCTTACCGCTTGGCTAAGCCCCAATTTAATTACAGGTTACAGTATTTGTTATTACTGTCCAATAATTCTTTTTTTGCTTTTTAATGATTTTTTTTGCATTTAAAAGTGATTTTTTATTATCAAAAATAGCAAAGCAAGTTGATCCGCTTCCAGACATTGATGCGTATTTAATACCTTTTATTGACCATAACGTTTTTAACAATCCTTCCAATTTTAGGTGAAATTCTTTTTGCACTATCAATTAAATCATTTCCGTTTTCTTTTAAACTTTGAAAATTTAATGACTTTTTTGTCATTATATTTTTTATATTTATTTTTTTTGAGATTTTTTTATTCCCTTTAAAAACTTTCTTAGTTGAGATAACAGCATTTGGGTAAATTAACAAAAGGTTTAAATTAATTTTTGATTTAATAATTTTAAATTTTTCTCCATATGAAGAAACAATTTTAGGTTTTAAATTTAAGAAAAATGGACAGTCTTTACCAATTTTAGATAAAAATTTAATTTTATTTTTAAGACTTATTTTTATTTTATATTTTTTTAACAAAAATTCAAAAATTGATGCCGCATTAGAAGATGCTCCACCCAATCCTGAACCTGTGGGTATTTTCTTATTGACTGTAATTTCAAAATTTTTTTTAGCAACTACTGGGTATTTTTTTTTTAAGAGAGTTAATACTTTGGTAACTGTATTTATTTTGTTAATTTTATCTTTAAAAAAACCACTAAATTTAACAAAATCAACACGTGTTCTCTCCCTAATATAAATTTCATCAAATAAATTAATTGGGATAAGTAAACTATTAATTTTATGAAAATCTTTATCTTTCTTAAGTACTTTTAAAAATAAATTAATTTTGGCATATGATTTAATTTTTTTCATTTATAAGACCATTTAACAATTTACCTTCTATTTTAAGTTTTCTTTCATCATCGATAGTCTCTAATTTTAGTGCATTTTGCCAAACATATCTTGCTTGTAAAAACTTTTTATTTTTCCAAAGAGCATCTCCATAATGATCGTAAACTTCACCTACACTACTAGTTTTTTCATACGCCATTAACAAAAGTTTTTCAGCTTTTTCATAATCTTTTTTTAAAAAATAAGCCCACCCCAAAGAATCAATAATATAACCCAATTGCCACTTGCTTAATTTCACTGCATCTTCCAACATTGAGGTTGCTTCATCGATTTTTTCACCGCGTTCCAACCAGCTGTAAGCTAAATAATTTATTACAGTATATTCATTAGGAGATAGCTCTATTGATTTTTTTAAATAGATTTCAGCTTCATTCCATTTTTTTAAACGTTCTAAACACGCTCCTTTTGAAAAATAAAATCTCCAATTTAAATCTTCTTCAATTTTTTCGTATTGATTGTAATAACTAAGAGCTAAAGCATAGTTTTTTTTACTTCTATAAAAATCTGCAAATATTTTAATTTTATTTTTTAAAAAATTATTTTTATTTGATAAATATTTTTTTAATTCTTTAATATCTTTTTTGTTATCTCTAATTAATAATTGATAATCGATATACCAGGCATACTCTGAGCCAATATTTTTTACTTTTTGTATGTCTATTTTTTCAAAATTATACTCTGAGTCTTCGAGCAATTTATTTTCAAAATAAAGAATTTTATTTGATAAAAAGTTATCATTAAAATCTAAAGCTGCGGAAAGTAAAAGTTGAGAAAAATCAATGTCGTCTCTCTGCTGAAAAAGATTTGAAAATATATAAAAAATCTCTGAATAATTATCATCAATATTTCTTTCATTAAAAAATTTTATAATTTTACTATCTTTTTTCTCAAGGTCTAAAAAAGTTTGCTTTAATAATAAATTATTAGGATTTGTTTTAAGACTATCTTCTAAAATTTTTCTTGCATCACTAATTTTATTATTTTTAATATAATTCCAAGCTATAAAAACATGATATCTGGTAAGTTTTTTATTTTTTAATATCTCTTCTTGTGAACTTTCAATTAGTTTGCCTTCATTGATAAATCTTGAAGCTAAAAATTTATTAATTAAATTAATATTTTTATATGAAGTACTAAAAGTATTTATTAAATCTATTTTTTTTTCTGTTGTTAAATTTTCTAATTTTAACCAAAACTTTAAAAGCTCAAACATTTGATTAACAAGCTCATCTTTTGGATTAATAGTATTTAACTTTGATAAAGCCTGTTCATTTTTTTTTTCTTTAATAAATTTTAAAACTTCTACAAAATCAAATATGAATATGCCCTGATATTCGCTCTTTACTTGCTCAGCGTATCCAGATGCTTCGTTAAGTTTTCCGCTTAAAATGAGAGATGTCAGATATTTAAAATCATAATCAAAATGCTCTTGTTTCAAGATTGAAGTTTTTTCAAAATATTTCGCTGCTTGGTTGTGCTTATTTTGACCAAATAGTATTGAGCCATACAAATAGTTTTTAATATTATCAGAAGAAACTAATTTTTCATTTTTTGATAATAAAAAACCATGACCATTACCAGTGGATAAAATAATAAAAAAAAGTAACAAAAATAACTTTCGATTTAGTAACATATTAAAAATGCAAAATTTAAAACTTAATAATATTTTTGATTTTTATCATTCATCTGGTCTTTATGACAGGGTAATTTTTAAAAAAAAAAATAAAAAAAGAAAATAATATTACCATTGATTACGTGAAAAAATCTTTAGAAAATTTAAGTTACGTTTTTGACAAAAATAAAGAGCACTTTGTTTTTTCTGACGGTAATTTCAAGTCGAAAATAATGATCATAGGAGAAGCGCCTGGCGTTTCTGAGGAAAAAGAAAATAAACCCTTTGTTGGTGAGGCTGGTAAATTATTAGATAAAATGCTTAGTGCAATTAATCTAACCAGAAATATTGTATACATAACAAATGTAATAAATTTTAGACCTCCAGATAACAGAAAGCCTACGGTGAAAGAGATTGAAAAATTTAGACCTTTCTTATTGCAACATATATCTTTAATTAGACCTGAGGTTATCTTGTTACTAGGCTCAACTGCTTATGAAACTTTTTTTGGAAATAATGTTTCTATTACAAAATCTAGAGGTCAATGGTTAAAAATTAATATCGATGAATTAAATATTGATTGTATAGCAAGCTTTCATCCTGCCTTTTTACTTAGACAGCCACAACAAAAAAAATACTCTTGGGAAGATTTAAAAAAATTAAAAGAAAAAATTATAGAGAAAAATATAATTAGTGATTACGCTTAAAGAAGAAAAAAAAATTTCTTCAAATATTGTTGGTATTGATGAAGTTGGCAGAGGACCTTTGGCAGGTCCGGTAATTGCTGCGGCTGTTATTTTGCCCTCCGTCATTTGATACAACAAATATTAATGACTCAAAAAAACTAAGTTTAAGTTTAAGAAATAAAGAATACGAAAAAATTATTAACCAAGCTGAATATTCAATTGGAGCAGCATCTATTAAAGAAATAGAAGATTTTAATATTTTAAAAGCCAGTTTGCTTGCAATGAAAAGAGCTTTGGCTCAATTAAAAATTAATAAAAATTATAAAATACTAGTAGATGGACCATGGTCATTTGATAAAGAAAACTCAAATATTATTCCTAAAATTAAAGGTGATTCAATTTACCCTTCTATTGCAGCTGCATCAATTGTTGCAAAAGTTTATAGAGATAATCTTATGAAAGAACTTTCAAATGATTTTCCAGAATATGGATGGAATACAAATTTTGGATATGGCACAAAAAAACATATTAGTGCAATCAATAAACATGGTATTACGGAACATCATAGAAAAAGCTATGCACCAATACACAAAATGTTGAGTCCTAAATTATATAAAGCCACTACCCTTTCTAAGTAATCAATTGACATTATAACTAATTTTTAGTCTATTCTACCCTCGGTTGAATTATGACTAACACAAAACTTATTAAGGGGAACTGCTTAGAAGAATTAAAATTAATAAAAACTTCTTCAATAGATCTTATATTTGCAGATCCACCATATAATCTTCAACTCAAAAATAATTTAAATAGACCTGATAATTCAAAAGTTTCGGCTGTTAACGACTATTGGGATCAATTCAATTCCTTTAATGAATACGACAGTTTTACAGCAGAATGGTTGAAAGAGTGTAAAAGAATTTTAAAAAAAGATGGTTCAATCTGGGTCATTGGGAGTTACCATAATATTTTTAGAGTTGGAAAAATTCTACAAGATTTAAATTTCTGGATATTAAACGACGTAATTTGGAACAAAAAAAATCCAATGCCAAATTTTAAAGGGACGCGTTTAACAAATGCGCACGAAACTTTAATATGGGCATCAAAATCGGAAAAATCAAAATACACTTTTAATTATCACTCAATGAAAGTGTTTAATGATGATAAACAATTAAGGTCTGACTGGAGTATAGCAATTTGTAATGGATCGGAAAGAATACAATCAAAAAATAAAAAAGCTCATTCAACTCAAAAACCTGAGGAGTTACTATATAGAGTTTTACTCTGTTCTTCCAAAAAAGATGATATTATTTTAGATCCTTTTATGGGAACAGGAACAACAGGAGCAGTTGCAAAAAAACTAGGAAGAAATTTTATTGGAATAGAAAAAGATAAAAAATACTTCAAAGTTGCAGAAAAAAGAATTTTAGAGACCAGAATTTTATCTGATGAATTTAATAGTCAAATTATTAATAAAAAAAATGAAAAAAGAATTCCATTTGGTTATTTAGTAGAAAGTGGAATCGTAGAACCTGGTTTAAATTTATTTGACCCCAAAAAAAAATTTACTGCTAAAGTGATGTCTGATGGATCAATTTATTGCAATAAAATTCAAGGCTCAATTCATAAAGTTGGTGCTGAAATACAAGGTGCTCCTTCTTGCAATGGTTGGTCCTATTGGCACTTTAATATAGAAGGTAAACTTGAGCCAATAGATATATTGAGAAGAAAAATAAGAGATCTCTTATAATTTATATTTATAATTAAATATAAAAGAATTAAAAAAATTAGAAAATAAAGAAAATTTACATACTATTTTTATAAAAATATTTCTGAAATATCTTAAAAAAATATTTTTAAAATGAAAAATTTTTAAACTATTCTCAGATTTTTTTTGTATTTTAGAAATTCTCTGAATTCTCTCTTTAAAAAAGTTATTAGAATTTGCACAATTATTTTGTATTAAATTATACAAAATAAATGAGTCTTCTATAGCCTGACATGCCCCCTGGGCTCTGGTAGGTAAAAAACCATGTGAACTATCTCCTATGCAAATAACTTTATCTTTTCCAAAACTAAAGTTATTTGTTTTGTATATCGGCCACATATAAACTTCTTTTTGTAAGAAAATTTCTTTTGGCAAATACTTAACTATAAATTTATTTTTTTCTAAAAAATTAATTTTTTTATTTTCATAATAATTATTGCTTAATAAACTTTCTTCACTTTTAGTAATATAGGTAAAAGAATAATTATTACTTTGATCAATTGGATAGAAAACCATATGATAATCACTTCCCATATATAAATTCACATTATTTTTATTACTTTCATTTAAATGAAAAAATCCTCTAACTGCGTTGTAACCAGAGTAAGCAAATCTTCGATTTAAAAAATTAGCTTTGATATTTGAAAAAATACCATCAGAAAGAACGATCAAATCATATTCTTTTGAAGATGTTTCTGCAAAGTGTAGTTTATTATTCTCAATTGAAATCACCTCTTTATTTATTATTTGCTTATCAAGTTCAAACTTATTGATTATGAAGGAGATTAAGTTTGCTCTATTAAGAGTTATATAATCGCTATCATAACCACTAACTGACATTCTAGACAGATACCCAGGGCTATTAAAATCTCTAATTAAAATTTCACTAATTTTACATAAATTTTGATTATTAAAATCGTCAAAATTTATTTTTTTTAAAATTCTTGTTCCATTAGGTGAAATTTGAATACCATTAATTTTTTTACTATCGAATAAGTCTTTTTCATAAATATCAACATTGATATTAGAATTTTTTTTTAGAAATGCTGATAATACAGCTCCAGATATGCCGCAACCAACCACTGCTATTGTCTTGATCATATTTTTATTCCAGAACTATTTAATATTTTTTTTAAGAAACTTGATATAAAAAAATTTTTTAGTTCACGTGTTTTTCTATAAAAAAACTCTGATTTAATTTTACCAATATCAGATATCTCGTATAAACTAATATTAGCTGTAAAATTTGAAATTGGAATTTTTAAAACCTTAATTTTTTTATATTTTATTTTTTTTAGAGAAATATTTTTTAATATACTTGAAAGTTTACCTTTTTTTTTAAATAAAGGAATATTTATAAAACCTTTTAACGGTCCAAAATTTTTTTCGTTTCTTAATAATAGTTTATTTTTTTGATGTAAAATAAATCCAATAAAAAATTTTTCATTCTTTTTATTAATAGTATTTTTTTTTACCAAAAAGGAAAAGTTTTTATAACTTTTGCAAAATTTATTTATTGGACACAACTCACATAAAGGCTTTGCAGGTTTACAAATAGTTGCTCCGATTTCCATAAAACCTTGCATTAAAAAACTAGATTTTTTTTTTACTTTAAATTTTGAAACTTCCTTAAATATTATTTTTTTATTTTTTTTTTTAATTATTCTTGAGACTACTCGCTCAACGTTACCATCGATGCCAATTTCACTTTTATCGAAAGCAATAGCTAAAATTGCTTTAGCTGTATAATCGCCAATGCCTGGCAATTGAATTAATTCTTCATAATTGTTTGGCAATATACTTTTATATTTTTTTTTTAAAATCCTAGCACTTTTGAGTAAATTGCGTGCTCTTCTATAATATCCAAGACCCTCCCAAAGTCTTAAAATTTTGCTTTCACTTAATGATGCAAGTTTTTCTAAATTATTAACTTTTTTATAAAAATTATTAAAATATGGTATTGCTGTTTTTACCTGTGTTTGTTGAAGCATAAATTCACTCAATAAAACTCTATAATGTCTATCCTTTTCGCTTCTATACACTCTCCACGGTAAATCTCTTTTGTGTTTTTGATACCAAGCTAAAATTTTTTTTGATATTGATAAGTACATAAATGACAAAAAATAGAAGTTTTAGTTCTTTAAAACCAGTTGGGACATTAATACCAAAAAATATAAAAAAATTAATTAAAAATAAAAGCTCAGGAACTGAAATTAGTATCAAAAATCTGTGGGATAAAATTATAGGTCCAGAACTGGCTTCAAAATGCGAAGTTGTTAAAATATCTAAGTACAATAATGAAAATAATATTTACTTGAAAGTGAACAGAAATCATTTGATTGATATTGACTATTCTAGAGATGAGATAATTGAGAAAGTTAACTCTTATTTTGGTTATAAATATATCAATAAAATATTAATAAATGTTAAAGAAAAAACGAACAATAAAAACAAAGATAAAAAGCTTTTTATTGATAGCAAGCTAAAAAAAATAATAAATGAAATTAAAGACGAATCTCTAAAAGATAAGCTGCTTAAACTAGGAGATGGCAAATATGAATAAAATAAAAGTAATTTTTACAATCTTCACTATACTTTTTTATACTCCATTATTAGCCAATGATAACTTTCCATATTATGGAACTAAAGAACCTCAGCCAAAAGTAAAAATTGAAGTTTATTCGTCTTTAACATGTCCTCACTGCGCAAATTTTCATTTAAAGGTTCTTCCAAAGCTAGTTGAAAAATTTTCTCAAACCAATAAAGTTCTTATAGAGCTAAGAGATTACCCGTTAGATTTGGCTGCTTTGAAAGCTGCTCAAATAGCAAGGTGTGTAACAACTGATATGCAAAAAAAATACCTTGATGATATTTATAAAAATCAATCTCAATGGACAAAAGCTAAAACTTTAGATGATCTTTATAAAAATATAGAAAATATAAGTGGTCAATATGGACTAAAAGGTGATGATTTTCAAAATTGTCTTAAAAATAAAAAAGAAGAAAATAGTGTATTGCAGAGTCGAATCGATGCTCAAAAAACATATAGTATTGACTCAACCCCAACTCTAATAATCAATAAAAAGAAATATAATGGCAGTTGGAATGATTTGGAAAAATATATTAATAATCTTCTTTAAGGATGAAATTTAAAGAAATTGAAATAGCCGGGTTTAAGTCTTTTGCAGACAAAACTAATCTTTTTATTGAAAAAGGGCTAACGGGAATTGTTGGTCCAAACGGATGTGGTAAATCTAACGTGCTTGAGTCATTAAGATGGTGCATGGGAGAAACCTCTGCAAAAAGTTTAAGAGGCTCAGGCATGGAAGATGTAATATTTAATGGAACTTCAAGTCGTCCGTCAAAAAATATTTGTGAGGTTACTATAAAATTAGAAAATGATGGCACTATACCTCAATATAAAAATATTCCTGAAGTTGAAGTAAAAAGAAAAATAGAAAAAGACAAGGGTTCTAAATATTTCATTAATGGTAAAGAGGTAAGAGCAAAAGATGTGCAAATTCTTTTTGCTGATTTATCTACTGGCCCTCATTCTCCCTCAATGGTGAGTCAAGGCCGTGTTGGAGCTTTAATAACAGCTAAGCCAACTGATAGAAGAGCAATACTTGAAGAAGCTGCAGGAATTGGTGGCTTACATGCTAGAAGGCATGAAGCCGAGTTAAGATTAAATGCTGCTGAAAATAATTTAAAAAAAGCAGATGATCTTATGAAGCAAAAGGAAAACCAATTAAAAAGTTTAGTCAAACAGGCAGAGGAGGCTTCTTTATACAAAGAAATTTCTGATGAGATAAGAAGATATGAGTCTGCAATATTATATTTAGGCGTTTTAAATGTTGAAAAAGAGTTAGAAGAAAACAAAGAAAAATTAAGTGAATTTGAAGATGAAATAAGCGCAATTAACATTGAAAAAAATTACAACGAAGAAGAAATCAATAAACTAAAATCAGATATAAAACCTATTAACGAAAAATTAGGAGAGTTGAACGGTAATCTTCAAAAAATTAAAATTAATTTTGATCAGCTTAACCTTGAAGAAGAAAGGGTCAAAACTCAAATTGAAAAGATTAAACAAGATAAAAAATCAACCTACTCTGATATAGATCGTGAAAAAGAAATAATAACAAATTCAACAAATAATGAAGAGAGATTAACAAAAGAAAAAAATGAAATAATTGAACTAGAAAAAAATTATTATGAAATTGAAAAAAAAGCTACAGATGATTACAAAGATGCGCTTAATCAATTAAATCAATATAGAAATCAATTAAAAGATTTTTTTGAAAAAGTTCTTAGTTTCATAACAAATAAAGCAGATGCTAATGAAAATGATTTAAGGAATGAATTCAATGAAAACTATCAAAAAGTTGAAGACCAACAAGAAAAATATGCTTCAAGATTTGGTAAATATGATCTTGTAAAACAAGAAGCAATCAAGAGAAAAGAAAGATTGCAAAACATCGACAAAGAAATCAGTAACTGGCGTGATTTAAAAGATAATTCAACTAATAAGCTTAATGAACTGCAATCAAAAATAATTAGTTTTGATCAACTTCTTGAAAAAGAAGAAATTAAACCAAAAGAACTGGCAGAAAAAAGAGGTTCTTATTTAGAGAATATAAAAAACATTGAGGAGGATATTGAGAACTTTAAATTAAATTTAAATGATAAGGAAAATAAAATCGGTGAATTAAATATCAATTTACAAAATATAAGCAAAAATACATTAGAAAAAACAGAATTTAGAGTTAGATCCCAAACTATTATTGAAGGACTAAATAAAAGAATTAAAGAACTACAACAAAAAAGTTTATTAGATTTTAATATTGATATTAAAAGTATTCCTGAATTTTCAAAAATTGAAAATCTAAAAGATCAATCTATAGACGATGCTCAAAATCATTTAATTTTACTAAAGAAAAAAAGAGATTCAATGGGAGCAGTTAATTTAAGAGCAGACAATGAAACGCAAGAACTCCAAGAAAAAATTAATAAAATGATGGAAGATAGAAAAGATTTAGTTCATGGTTTGCAAAAACTTAAATCAAGCATCAATGATTTAAATCAAAAAGGAAGGGAAAGATTATTGGATGCTTTTGAAAAAGTTAATAGAAAGTTCAATGACGTTTATACCAAATTATTTGCGGGGGGTAATGCCAGACTCGAGTTAATAGAATCTGACGACCCTCTAGAAGCAGGTCTAGAACTTCTTGTTAGTCCTCCAGGAAAAAAACTTCAATCCATAACTTTGTTATCGGGTGGAGAACAGGCGTTAACTGCATTAGCATTAATTTTTGCTGTCTTTTTAATTAATCCAGCACCTATCTGTATTCTAGACGAAGTTGACGCTCCTTTAGATGATGCAAACGTTACACGTTTTAATGGTCTAATTGAGGAACTTTCCAGAGTTACAGAAACAAAATTTATTATAATTACTCACCACGCGCTAACAATGTCCAGAATGAATCGACTTTATGGAGTTACAATGGCTGAGCGAGGTGTTAGTCAATTGGTTGCTGTTAATTTAGATAAAGCAGAAGAGCTTGTAGCTTAAATTCATAATTTTTGTCATGAACATTGATGAACTAAAAAAAAAAATTGATAGTGAAAAAAAAAAAATTCCACCCAAAGTAGAAAAAAATAACTCGGCCTTTGGTATTGCTATGAAGATGGGAACAGAGTTTGTGGCTGCTGTATTTGTCGCAACTTTAATAGGTTTGTACCTAGACAAATGGCTTGAAACATCACCATTTTTAATAATAGTTTTTTTTGTTATCGGATCGGTTGCAGGGATTTTAAATGTTGTGCGTTCATCAAAAATGATTAATAAGGACTAGTTTTTATGGCAAATCCAATGCAACAGTTCGAGGTCAAAACGATCGGCCCAAAGCTTGAGGTTGGCAATTTTGATATTTCTTTCACCAACGCAAGTCTATTTATGGTGATTGTTGTTGGTGCAATCTCTTTATTATTTGTTCTATCTACTCAGAAAAAATCTTTGGTTCCAAGTCGTATGCAACTATTATCTGAAATGGCTTATGAGTTTGTTGCTAAAATGATATCAGAAACTGCTGGGGACAAAGCTAGACCTTATTTTCCATTTATTCTTACACTTTTTTTATTTGTTCTTTTTTCAAATATGATTGGAATGCTTCCATATTCTTTTACTGTTACAAGTCATATTATTGTAACTTTTGCCCTTGCTATTTTTGTGTTTATAGGTGTTACCATTATTGGTTTCATTAAACACGGCATTGGGTATTTGAAATTATTTGTTCCATCAGGTGTTCCGATTGTTTTAATGCCAATTATTGTCGTTATCGAAATTATTTCTTACTTAAGTAGGCCCGTAAGTTTATCTGTTAGACTTTTTGCTAATATGATGGCGGGTCATACTATGCTTAAGGTATTTGGAGGTTTTGTAATCAGTCTAGGACTTGTAGGAGGTTGGTTACCATTAGGTTTTTCTGTTGCATTAACAGGCTTGGAGATTCTTGTTGCGTTTCTTCAAGCTTATGTTTTTGCAATATTAACGTGCATTTATTTGAACGATGCACTTAACTTACATCATTAACAAAAAAGGAGGAAAGTATGGAAGTAGCAGCAGCAAAATTAATCGGAGCCGGCCTAGCAGCAATTGCATTGGCAGGAGCTGGTGTAGGTATTGGAACTATTTTTGGAAATTACCTATCAGCAGCAATTAGAAATCCATCTGCAGCGCAAAAACAATTCCCAAATCTTTTGTTAGGTTTCGCATTAGCGGAAGCTACAGGATTATTTGGATTAGTTGTTGCATTAATTATTTTATTTGCATTTTAAATAATTATTGATGTTGAGAACTATTTTTTTATTTGTGGTTTTTTCCACTTCAAACGCTATGGCGGCAGAAAGTGGAGGTATGCCCCAGCTTGATCCTCATAGCTGGGTACCGCAAATTTTTTGGCTAATCTTAACATTTACATTTCTTTATTTAATTATTTCAAAAATAGTTTTTCCTAGATTATCTGAAAGTATTGAGCAAAGAGATGATTACGTTAGTGATCTGCTTGATGAGGCAAAAAAACTATCAGAAAAAACAGAAAAACTTAATCAGGATTATAATCAGTTTATTATCAATGCAAAAAAAGATGCTCAGGATCTGATCGCTAGCAATAGAAAAAAGTTAAATTCAGAATATGAACAAAAAAAAAATGAACTTGATGAGAAATTAAATAGCTTAATTTCAAAAGCTGAAAAAGAGATAAAAGATTTTAAAAATAGCTCAATATCTCAAATTCAAACAATTGCTAAAGATTTATCAAATGAAATTATTAAAGAACTTTCGGTTTCCCAAAACGAAATAGATAGTTCTGTACTAACTAAAAGGATTGAAGAGATTAGTAAAAAAAGAATTGGAGATTTAAACTAATGTTTGATGCAGCTTTCTGGGTAGCTATTTCTTTTTTTGTTTTTGTGCTTCTTTTGGTGTTCAAAAAAGTTCCCCAACTAGTTTTGCAACAAATCGATAACAAAATCCAAGAGATTAAAAATAAAATTGATCAATCTGAAAATTTAAAATCAGAAAGTGAAAAAATGCTAAGTGAGTCTCAAATCAAATTAGATAATTCTAAAAAAGAATATGAAGAAATTTTAGCTAAAGCACAAAAAATTAGCGACGATGAGATTGCTAACTCTTTAGATAAAATGAAATTGTCATTAGAAAATAAAGAAAAAGCAGCCATGACAAAAATAGAACAGTCTAAAAATGATGCCATCTATCAAGTTAAAAAAATAGCAACTGAAGTTGCCGTTGAAACTGTTCAAAAAGTTTTAACTGAAAATCTTGATCAAAAAAAACAAGAAGAAATCAATTTTAATAAACTTAAAAATTCTTTAGAAAAAATTAAAAATTTTAATTAATTTTTTATTTATGAGAGCCATCACAGAACGGTGCGTTCTTCGTCAACTTACAAGAGCATAAATAATACTCTTTGCTCTCATCCACTTTGAAGCTTTGTGATTTCTTTTCTGATTTTCCTTTGTGTGAACCATCACACATAGGTTGCTTATTTGAAAGGCCGCACGCACACCAAAAGTAAACACGGTCTTTATCTAAATGAACTTTAATTGGCTCTTTAATTTTATTACTCATCAAATTATACAGTATAATAATTAATTTTATAAAAACAAAATAACTTATGGCTGTTTATACTAAAATAAACTCTCAGGAAATAAAAAATATTTTATCCAATTTTAATGCTGGCAAACTAGATAAATATCACGGAATTAAAGAAGGCATAGAGAATACTAATTACTTTATTAAGACAAATAGAAAAAAAATTATTTTAACTATTTTTGAAAGAAGAGTTAATCAAAAAGAAATTCCTTTCTTCGTTCATTTAATGAAAAAATTAAGTGAGAGCAAGATTAAATGTCCTGAACCATTTTTTAACAAAAAAGGAAACGCAATTTTTAAATATAAAAATAAATCTGCAATTATGGTTTCTTTTTTAGAAGGTAATTCAAAAAAAAAATTAAATTATAACGATTGTCAAAAAATTGGATTTGAAATCGCAAAGCTACATTTTGTTGCAAAAAAAATAAAAATTAAAAGAAAAAATAGTTTAAGTTTCGCTCATTGGGTTAAAATATTTTCAAAAGTAAAAAAATTTTATCCAAAACTCCAAAATGAAATAAAAACTTATTTTTCATATTATAAAAAAAATAGACCAAAATCGCTTCAATCAGGTATCATTCATGCTGATATTTTTCCTGATAATATTTTTTTTAAAAAGAATAAATTTTCTGGTTTCATAGATTTTTATTTTGCGTGTAACGCTCCTTATATTTATGAAATTGCAATTGCAATTAACTCTTTGTGCTTTAATAAAAACAAATTTGATCCAAAAAAAGTAAAATACCTAATCAAGGGCTATACTAAAAAAATGAAAATAAATAAAAAAGAATTAATTCATTTAAACACTATGTGCCTTGGTGCAGCTATTAGATTTTTTGTTACAAGATTATATGATTTAAAAAATACTCCAAAAAAAGCTAGGGTAAAAAAGAAAAGTCCTATTGAATATTTAAAAAAGATGAAATTTTTTTACCAAAATAGAAATCATCAATTATATGTCTAACATTAAAATTTATACAGATGGAGCGTGTCTTGGAAATCCTGGAAAAGGTGGATGGGGAGCAATTATTATTAATGAAAATAAAGAAGAAAAAATATCTGGCAAAGTAGAGAATACTACAAACAATAGAATGGAACTTCTGGCAGTGATCAGTGCACTAAAATATGTGAAAGAAAACTCATTAGAAATTTTCACTGACTCAAAATATGTCAAAGATGGAATTGAACAATGGATTCATACCTGGAAAAAAAATGGCTGGAAAACTTCTAATAAAAAAGAAGTTAAAAATATTGATTTATGGATAGAGCTTGACCAATTAAGATCGGACAAAAAAATTATTTGGAATTGGGTTAAAGGTCATTCTGATAATAAGTATAATAATTTGGTAGATGAGCTTGCGCGTAATGCAGCAAATAATTAAACTAGACCTTTTCCAGTACGTAAGATTTAACTTTTTCTAGACTGTTATCTAAAACATCAAAAATTTCTTTTTTTGAATTTATTTCATTAAATTCTTTGGGCAATGAAGGCTTAATTTTTATAGATTTTTCAATTGCTGCTGGGAATTTTGATGGATGTGCAGTCTCGAAACAAAAGTTTTTATTTTTTTCATTTTTATTGTTTAGCAAAGGTTTAGCAGCAGTAGCAGTATGCGGGTCAATAATATAGTTATAGCTACTATAAATTTCTTTTATAATATCTATTGTTTCATTTTCTGAACAACATGAAGATTTAAAATTGCTTTGTAATATCTTTAATTCGTCTGCATTTAATTTAAAAAAACCATCATTTTTTAAATTATTCATTAATTGATTAACTCTATCTGAGCTATAATCTGCTATATCAAAAAGTATCCTCTCAAAATTGCTGGCTACTTGAATATCCATGCTGGGAGATATTGATGCTGTAACTTTTTCTGGTTTATACTCTCCATTTTGAATACATCTTTCCAAAATATTATTTTGATTAGTTGAAACTATTAATGAATTGATATTTAAACCCATTTTTTTAGCTACATATCCAGCATACACATCTCCAAAGTTACCTGTTGGAACAGAAACGTTTATTGGGTTTTGTTTTGGGTTAAATTTGAAGTAAATATAAAAATAATAAACAATTTGAGCAATAACTCTTGCCCAATTAATTGAATTAACACCTGACATATTTATTTTTTCAGAAAAGATTTTATCAACAAAAAGTTCCTTAACTATTTTTTGACAATCATCAAAACTACCTTCTATTGCAATATTAAAAACATTCTTTGCATCATAAGTGGTCATGAGCTTTCTTTGTACGTCTGATATTTTATTATGTGGATGCAAAACAAATATATTTATATTTTTCTTACCTTTAAATGCATCAATTGCTGCTGCTCCAGTATCGCCTGAAGTAGCAGTTATTAAATTTATTTTTTTATTATTTTTAGATAATAAATTTACGTACATCTCTCCCAGTACTTGCATTGCGATATCCTTAAAAGCAAGAGTCGGGCCATGATGTAATTGTACAAAGGAAATATTTCCGCACTCTTTGACGTCTACAATCTTTTGGGTTTCTAAAACTTTTATAAGCTTTATTAATAATATTTTTAAGATCGTTTTTTTCAAAAGTATCGCCGGTATACATTTTAAAAATTTCATAACTCGTCTCTTGAAAATTTAATTTAGTAAAATTTTTAAGTTCTAACTCTTCTAATTTAGGAAAATTCTCTGGTAAAAAAAGTCCCCCATCAGAAGCTAACCCTTTGAAAAAGATTTCTTCAAAGCTTAGTTTAATAGTTGAATTTCTAGTGCTAAAATATTTCATTATATTTTCTTTTTATATATCAAAAAAGTCAAGATGATAACAAAGCAAAGACTATACCAAGTTAATGCATATTGAAGATGATTATTGGGTATTTTAATTTCTAAACTTTGAGAAGTTCCGTAATGATTAAGAAAACCCTTTATGTCTTCTGCAATAAATAAAGATAAATTGTTATATTTCTTCTCTAAAGAAACCATATCAAGATAAAATATTTCTTTAAAACTATTTTCTGGTGTAAAAAAATTTTTTCTTTTTGGTTTTTTTAAAACCGCTTCAATTAAAAATTGTTTAGCTAAATCTTGTTGATTTATAATAAATTTTTTTTTTACCCATCCTGCATTAACAATAATTGTGCTATCATTTGTTTTAAAAAGAACATGAGCATCATAACCATACTGGCCATTGGTTCCCAGATTATAAATAAATATTGGTTGAGCAATGATCTTTCCATTAATTAAAACTTTAGAAAAAAGTTTTGACTTTTTATCTAAAAGCTTAGCTTGAGCTTTAAAAGAATTCTGAACTTGACTGATAAGATTATTTTTCCAATTTAATCTGTAAACTTGCCATGATCCTAAAGTAAATAGAATAAGAATTATTAAAAAAGTAAAAAAACTAAAAAGTTTAGATCTCAGAGTCTATTAACTTCCCCAAATATAAATTGCGGCAAATAAAAATAGCCAGACAACATCAACAAAATGCCAGTACCAAGCTGCAGCTTCAAAACCAAAGTGGTGCTCAGGTTTATAATGTCCTGCTCTAGCTCTAAACAAGCACACTAATAAAAATATTGTACCAACCAAAACATGAAAGCCATGAAAACCAGTTGCCATGTAGAAAGTCGAACCGTAAATTCCTGAAGATATTTTAAATGTTGCATGCATATATTCATATGCTTGGAACATAGTAAATATTGCACCTAGGATAACAGTTAAAAGTAAACCTTGTATTAAACTCTTTCTATCATTTTCTAATAATGCATGATGCGCCCAAGTTACTGTCGTACCTGATAATAAAAGTATTAAAGTATTAATTAATGGGATATGCCATGGATCTAAAGTTTCAATATTTTTAGGTGGCCAAACTGATCCGATAATTGAGTCTGGAAACAAACTAGCATCAAAATAAGCCCAAAACCACGCAACAAAAAACATTACTTCTGAAACAATGAAAAGCACCATTCCATAACGCATTCCAATTTGAACTACTGGTGTATGATCACCTCTGTGCTCTGCTTCATCAATTACATCTCTCCACCACATAAACATTCCATACAAAGTAACTGCCAAACCAACAAAAACTAACCACAGAGCTTTTGTTCTAAAATAATAAACTGCTCCCACTGCAAGAATGAGGGAAGCGATTGAACAAAAAATTGGCCAAGGGCTAGGTTCTACTAAATGATAATCGTGTTTTTTTTCTGATGCCATATTAACTTTTAGGATCCTGTACTTCAAATAGTGTGTAGGATAAAGTTATATCTTTGACGTCTTTTGTCGCTGCACTCTCTACAATTTTTGGGCTAATATAGTAAATTAATTCAAACTCTTTGGTTTCTTTTCCCTTAAAGTCCTGTTGCTCAAAACAAAAACATTGAATTTTTTTAAAGTATAAACCGACTGTCGGGGGGCTTGTGTTAAATGTTGAATTAACCTTAATACTTTCAGCGCTTTCGTTAGTAATAGTAAATTTGACTCTACTAACCTCACCAATTTTAATTTCCGAAATCAAATTTTCAACTTTAAAATTAAAAGGTACACTTTTGGCTACATTGGTATCAAATCTAATACCAATTTTTTGATCTAGAATTTGCTCTTTTGGATAATTGCTTTTAGATACTGTTCCACCAAATCCTGTAACTCTACAAAAAAGGTCATACAAAGGAACGGATAAAAAAGATAATCCAAGCATGATGAAGAAAATTCCCACCAAATAAATGGGGTTCATTTTTAAAGTTTTTTTCATAATGCCAATTAAATTAACTACTAAGTTGATTGATTGTTAAAAAAAAGAAAAATACTATTAGAGCAACTAACAAAAGAGCGGTCAAAAAATTTTTCTTTTTTAAATTCATTTTAAAAAAACCAAATTATCAATCAAAATAGTTGCAAAAATAAAAAACAAATAAAAAATTGAAAAAACAAACACTTTATTGGCAGCTTTAAAAAAGATTCTTTTTTTCTTTAGTCTTTATTAGTTTTATCGATAAAAAAATATAATAAAGACCAAAAGTTATAACTGTTATTAAATTTAAATAACTGGCAAAACCTAAAAAAAATGGAGCTAGTGTAAAAGGAAATAGAGCAATAGAATAAAAAATAATATTTTTTTTTGTCACTTCTTCACCTTTTAAAACTGTTAGCATTGGAATTTTAGCTTTTTTATAATCTTCATTTTTATAAATATTTAATGCCCAAAAATGAGATGGAGTCCAAATAAAAATTATTAGAAAAAGAATTATTGGTTCTATAGACAAATTATTAGTTGCGATAGTCCAGCCAATAACAGGAGGGAAAGCTCCTGCGGCTCCTCCTATAACAATATGCAAAAGCATCTGGATAATCTGCGTATCTTCTTGCCATGCCTGCTAAACCAAAAAAATGTTGTGGGAAAAAAATCATATTCACAGATATAAAAGTTAACCAAAAATGAAGTTTGCCTAGAAATTCAGAAATTTCATAACCAGACATTTTGCTAAACCAATAATAAAATCCGGCAAAAATTGAAAAAACAGCTCCCAATGATAATACATAATGAAAATGAGCTACTACGTAATAAGTATCGTGTAAGGTAGTATCTATACCTGCATTTGCTAAAACTACTCCTGTAACTCCACCAACAGTGAACAAAAATATAAATCCTAAAGCCCAAAGCATTGGAGAGGTAAATCGAATTGATCCACCCCACATGGTAGCTATCCAAGAGAATATTTTAATTCCAGTCGGAACAGCAATAACCATGGTAGCAAAAGTAAAGTATGCTCTAGTGTCAGCACCCATACCTACAGTATACATATGATGTGCCCAAACAATAAAACCTACAAACCCAATTGATACCATTGCATAAGCCATTCCAAGATAACCAAATACTGGTTTTCTAGAAAACGTTGATACAACTGTGCTTATGATTCCAAAGCCAGGTAAAATTAAAATATAAACCTCTGGATGACCAAAAAACCAGAATAAATGTTGAAATAATACCGGATCTCCGCCGCCGCTTGGTTCAAAGAAAGTTGTACCAAAATTTCTATCTGTAAGAAGCATAGTTATAGCTCCTGCCAAAACAGGAACAGCTAAAAGCAAAAGAAAAGCAGTAATTAACATGGACCAAACGAATAATGGCATTTTGTGAAGTGTCATGCCCGGAGCTCTCATATTAAATATTGTAGTAATAAAATTAACTGCGCCAAGTATTGATGAAGCACCTGCTATATGTAAGCTAAAAATTGCTAAATCCATTGCGGGTCCTGGCTGACCTGCTTTTGATGAAAGTGGAGGATAAATTGTCCAACCACCACCAACTCCATTTGCACCTGGAGGACCTTCTACGAATATAGAGGCAATCAAAAGTATTAAAGATGCTGGCAATAACCAAAAAGAAATATTGTTCATTCTTGGAAATGCCATATCTGGAGCTCCAATCATGATTGGTACAAACCAATTTCCAAATCCGCCAATCATTGCTGGCATAACCATAAAAAATATCATTAGTAATCCGTGCCCAGTTACCAAAACATTGTACAAATGATAATTACCACCTAGTATGCCATCGCCCGGGTACATTAATTCAGCTCTAATCAAAACTGAAAAAGCAAATCCAATAATACCTGCAACTAAAGCAAAGATTAAATATAGAGTTCCAATATCTTTATGGTTTGTAGATAAAAGCCATCTTCTCCATCCAGTAGGATGATGGTCATGGGCGTGTTCATGGTTTACAGTTTCAGACAGTGATGACATTAATTTTTTTCCTTTATATTTTTAGTAATTAAATTTTTCTCTGGCTCCATAGCAAATTTTTTCTTTGCTTCTTCAAGCCATGCTAAATATTTTTCCTCTGATACAATATGAACTTCTATTGGCATGAAAGCATGTTTAATACCACACAGTTCGGAACATTGACCGTAGTAAATTCCTTCTTTTTCTGCTTTAAACCATGTCTCATTAATTCTACCTGGAACTGCATCTCTTTTGACTCCAAAAGCTGGGATAGTCCACGCGTGAAGGACATCATTTGAAGTTATAAGCACTTTAATAACTTTATTAACTGGAAGTACAATCTTTGTATCTGTAGCTAAAAGTCTTGGCTGACCTGGTTTTAAATCTTTGTCTGCAATCATAACAGAATCAAAAGCTATTTTATGATCAGGATATTCATATCCCCAATACCATTGATAACCAATTGCTTTGATAGTTACATCTGCTTTAGGAATAATATCTTGTTTGTATAATAATTTGAAAGAAGGAATAGCAATGACAACTAAAATTAGGACTGGAATAACCGTCCATAAAATTTCTAAAAGTGTATTGTGTGATGTTTTGGTTGGATTTGGATTTTTTGACTCTCTAACCTTTACAGCCAAGTAAATTAGAAGGAATAATACAAAGATAGATATAACTGTAATAATTGGCATTAAAATGTAGTCATGCATATATACTGCATCCTTCATTAAAGACGTGACACCCTCTTGGTACCCCAATTGCCAATTTTTAGGTTGAGAAGCGTAAGAATTCTCTGTGGCTAAAATAATTAAAAATAAATTAAGTATTTTTTTCATTTGTTTAAATTCAATTGTGGCTTATAACAAAGAAGCTAAAATTTAACTTTGCGACAATTTGACAATAATATAAGTAAATGAGCGATTTTTTTAACAATTCAGATGTGACTAAAGAGCAAGCTGAACAAATTGTATCAGAAACTCTTAACAACTATGACGACGGTGAGTTGTATTTAGAAAATTCAAGAAGTGAGTCGCTTTTACTTGATGATGGAAAGATAAAAAATACAAGTTTTGATTCAAATCTTGGTTTTGGCTTTAGAGCGGTCCAAGATGATATTACAGCCTTTTGTCACTCAAATATCATATCAAAAAAATCGCTCAATGATGCAGCTTCAAATTTAATAGAAAATATTAAAACTAAGTCTAAAGCCAAACAAGCTCATCCTCAAAAGACTAATAAAGCTTTATATGATGATATTGATCCAATCGAAAGAAAGCCATTTAAAGAAAAAATAGAGTTACTTAAAGAAATTGACACTTACACAAGAAGTAAAAATCCAAATGTAAAACAAGTAACTGCTTCCTTTTTTGGAGAGCATCAATCAATAGAAATTATAAAAAGTGACAGTCAAGTTTATAAAGACAATAGGCCCCTTGTTCGTTTTAACGTTTCAGTGATGTTAGAAAATAATGGAAGAAAAGAAACAGGCTCCTATGGAACAGGCGGAAGAATGGATTATGAAAATTATTTATCAAATGAAAATTGGAAAAAAATTTGTGATGAAGCTATTAGGCAGGCAGAAGTTAATTTAGAAAGTAAACCTGCTCCAGCTGGAGAAATGAAAGTTGTTCTAGGTCCTGGTTGGCCAGGAATAATCTTACACGAAGCTATTGGTCATGGTTTAGAAGGTGACTTTAATAGAAAAAAAACCTCTGCGTTTCATAATTTAGTTGGTCAAAAAATTGCAAGCGAACAGGTTACTGTCATTGATGATGGAACTATTGCTAGTAGAAGAGGATCATTAACAATTGATGATGAAGGAACACCAACATCAAGAAATGTTTTAATTGAAAACGGAATCTTGAAAAATTTTATGCAAGATAGAATGAACGCAAAACTTATGAAAACAAAACCTACTGGTAATGGAAGAAGGGAAAGTTTTGAATATGCTCCAATGCCGCGAATGACAAATACATTTATGATTAATGGAAATAATACCCAGGAAGAAATGATTGCTAGTGTTGATAAAGGTATTTTTGCAGTTTCATTTGGCGGTGGTCAAGTCGATATTACAAATGGAAAATTTGTTTTTTCATGCACTGAAGCTTATGAAATTATAAATGGAAAAATAGGTTCTCCACTTAAAGGTGTTACTTTAATTGGAAACGGTCCTGATATTCTTACAAAGGTATCAATGGTTGGAAATGACATGCAACTTGATCCAGGAATTGGAACTTGTGGTAAAGGTGGTCAATGGGTGCCTGTTGGAGTTGGTCAACCGTCAATCCTAGTTGATCAAATCACCGTTGGCGGAACTAATATTTAATCAATTAAATTATTAAACAAAGTTAAAGCGGCAATTGCTGCCGTCTCACTTCTTAAGATTTTTTCTCCAAGCGAAAAACTAATAAAATTTTTCTTTGATTTAATTTGTTTAATTTCTTTAACTGAAAAATCACCCTCTGGACCTATTAAAATTTTTGAGTTTATTTTTTTCTCAATTTTTAGATCTTTAATTTTATTTGAAGTGTTAATATCTGCAAAAAAAATTTTGTTGTCTAAAGAGTTTTCTAAAAAATCACTAAATGATATTGGTTCTTGTATTTCTGGAATTCTAATTTGATTAGATTGCTCTATCGCTTCTTTTGCAATTTTAGTTAATCTATCAATATTAATTTTTCTATTTACTGTATGATCAGAAATAATTGGGATAAAGCTATTAACCCCTAATTCAGTACATTTTTGAATTAAAGTATCAAGTTTGTGAGATTTTGGTGGACAAAAGGCTAAGTCAAAAAAATTTGTTATCTCTTTGTGTTCTTTTCTATTTAGAACTTTTAATTCTAAATTTTTTTTATTTTTATCGGTAATTTTACATTCATATTCGCCATCATTTTCATTAAATAAATTAATTTGAGAGCCAATTTCACACCTCATGACATTTACTAAATAATGAAAATCTTCATCAGTAATTTTTAGTTCTTTATTTTCTTCTAGTTTTTCAGAGTAAAATAATCTAATTTTGTCCATCTTAAGAAGTTTTATATCTCATTATGAAAATTGAAAATATTAAAGTTTGTGCCTTTGATGCTTATGGTACATGTTTTGACGTTAATTCTGCCGCAAAAAATTTAGAGAAAAAAATCGGAAATGACTGGATGGGTTTTTCTACAACATGGAGAACTGTTCAACTTGAATACACTTGGCTTAGATCTTTAATGAAAAAACATGCTGATTTTTGGAAAGTAACTGAACAATCATTAGACTATGCAATGGAAGTTCATAAAATTAATCATTCTTTAAAAGATGAACTACTAAGTCTTTATAAAAAACTAAGCCCCTACCCTGAGCTTAAAGAATGTCTGAGCAAACTTAGAAAAAAAAGTATTAAAGTTTGTATTTTATCAAACGGAACTCCATCATTGTTAGATGGTTTAACCACTCATGCTGAAGTTAAAAATTTATTTGATGATATAATCTCTATTGAAGAAGCTGGAATTTATAAACCTGATCCAAAAGTTTATGAACTTGTAACTAATAGATATCAATGCAAACCAAACAATGTATGCTTTATGAGTTCTAACACTTGGGATGTAACTGGTGGTGGAGTTTTTGGATATCAAGCTGTTTGGGTTGATCGTTTTAATAAAGTTTTTGATAAGATGGATTTTCAACCTAAATTTAAAATAAAAAATCTTTTAGAATTAATTGATATGGTATAGAAACTCGTCATGGTTAAAGTTATTAGATTTCATGAGTTCGGTGGTCCTGAAGTTTTAAAAGTAGAAAATATTGATTTACCAAAACCAGGTCCTAAACAAGTTTTAATTAAAAATAATTGTATAGGGTTAAACTATATTGATACTTACCACAGATCAGGTTTATATCCTTTAGAAATGCCTTCTCTTTTAGGGCTTGAAGCAGCTGGTGTAATTGAAGAAGTTGGTAGTGAAGTAAAAGAATTTAAAGTTGGAGACAGAGTTGTACATTGCTCGCCTCCTGTTGGTTCATATTCTGAAAAACAAATTTATCCTGAAGATAAATGTGTAAAAATTCCCGATGAAATACCAGATGAAATTGCTGCATGCATAATGCTTAAAGGAAATACAGCTGAGTATTTACTACATAGAACTTATCAAGCTAAAAAAGGCGATAAAGTTTTATATCATGCTGCTGCAGGTGGTCTTGGACAAATTATTTGTCAGTGGGCTAACGCAATTGGATGTGAAGTAATTGGTACTGTAAGTACAAAAGAAAAAGAAAAAATTGCAAAAGAAAATGGGTGTACGCATGTAATTAATTATAAAGAAAAAAACTTTGTTGAAGAAATAAAAAAACAGTTTGGCGAAAACTCAATTGATGTCGTTTATGATGGCGTTGGAGCAACTACTTATGAAGGTTCAATGGAAGTTTTAAAAGTGAGAGGCATGATGGTTTCTTTTGGTAACGCATCAGGACCTGTAAAAACAATTGATGTAAAAAAACACATTGCTGGTAAGGGATTATTTTTTACAAGGCCATCTGTTATGCACTACACAATGAAAAGGAATGAATTAGTAGATTCTACCAATAGAGTATTTGATGCAATTAAATCAGGAAAAATCAAAATTAAAATATCTAAAAAATATAAACTAGATGATGCTCAAAAAATTCATGAGGAACTTCAATCTAGAATTTTGACTGGCCCTGCTGTAATTATTCCTTAAGACTAAATGCAAAATTATATCTCTTTAATGAGGCTGGATAAGCCTATAGGTTTCATGCTACTTTTTTGGCCATGTTCATGGGGTTTTGCTTATTCAATTCAAGATAATTCGTTAGATACCAAATGGATTTATTACTTAATTCTTTTTTTTATAGGTTCTATCCTAATGAGAAGTGCTGGATGCGTTTATAACGATATAGTTGATAAGAAACTTGATGCAAAAGTAAAAAGAACTAAAAATAGGCCTCTTGTCAAAAAAACAATCTCAATTCAAAAAGCTTGGTTATTAATTCTAACTCTTTGTTTAACTTCTTTAATAATTCTTTTTCAATTTAATATTAACTCTATTTATTTAGGTCTTTCTTCAGGATTATTGATTTTGCTATATCCTTTTATGAAGCGAATAACTTATTGGCCTCAATTATTTTTAGGAATAGTTTTCAATTGGGGTGTAATTTTAAGTTACTGCGTTTTAAATAACAAATTAGATCAAGAAGTTTTTATTCTTTTCTGTTCTGCTATTTTTTGGACTCTTGGTTATGATACCATTTATGGTCTTCAAGATATTTATGATGATCTTAAAATTGGTGTTAAATCGACTGCTATTAAATTCAAAAAAAATATAAAAACATTTTTATCTCTTGTATATTTTGTTAGTTTTTCATTATTAATTTTTGCAATTAATTTAAAAATAAAAGAAATAAATTTATTATATTTTTTACTTTTAATTCCTTTAATTTTTTTAATTTATCAAATCATTAATATTGATATAAAAAAAAAAAAAAAAATTTTTTTTTATTTAAACTAAATAATTATTACGGATTATCTACTTTTGTAATTTTAACTATAATTTTTAAAAATGCTTAAATCAAAAGAATATTTAGAAAACCTGGCCCAACAATGCATTGACAAAAGTAAAACGTTAGGTGCTACTGATGTAGAAGTTGCTTTAAGCAATTCAATCTCGGAAAGTTTAAATTCAAGAAACAAAAAAATTGAGCATAGTGAACGATCTGAAGTTTTATCTTTAGGACTAACAACTTATATCAATAAAAAAAAATCTAATGTTTCTTCTTCCAATTTAAATAAAGAAAATTTGTTTGCACTAATTGAAAGATGTGTTGAGTGCACAAAAGTATCACCTGATGACAAATATGTTGGTCTGCCTGACAAAAATATGATGCAAGACAAATTCGAAGATTTAGAGCTTTACGATGAAAAAAAACTATCAAATAGTTTTAAAAATGAATTTTTAAAAACTGTTGAAGAAGAAATGTTTAAAACCAAAAAAATTAAAAATTCAAATGGATCTTCTTTTTCAGAATCTAAGTCTAATTTTATTTATGCGAATAGTAATGGATTTTGTAACGGTTATAAAACCTCTTCTTATTCAGTTTTTTGCGAAGCTCTTGCAGAAGAAAATGGCTCAATGGAAAGAGACTATGAAGTTAGTATCTCAAGATTTTTTGAAAATATCGATAAGCCAGATTTTATTGGAAAGTCAGCAGCAGAAAGGGCAATAAAAAGATTGGGTGCAAGAAAAATTAAATCTGAAAAGCTTCCTATAATATTTGATAAAAGAATTTCAAAATCATTATTATCAACTTTTGCTTCTGCTATTTCAGGATCAGCTTTTGTAAGAAAAGTTTCTTTTTTAAAAGACTCATTAAATAAAAAAATTTTTAATGATAAAATAAATATTATTGATGATCCATTAATGAAAAGAGGTCTTGGATCTCAAATTTTTGATGGAGAAGGTGTTGCCTGCAAAAAACTAAGCATGGTTAAAAATGGAATTCTTGAACAAATTTTTCTAGACAACTACAATTCAAAAATTCTTCAAACTCAAACAAATGGTAGATGTGGAGGTTCAACAAATCTTTTTATTGAAAATGGGGATTATGAATTAAAAAAAATGATATCAGATCAAAAAAAAGCCCTTTTTGTAACTGAATTAATCGGAAGAGCTGGAGATATTACAAATGGAAACTATAGTGTTGGAGCTTCTGGTTTAATGATTGAAAATGGGGAAATAACATATCCGGTCAATGAAATTACTATAGCAGGTGAATTAAAGGATATGTTTTTAAATTTAATTCCATCATCAGATCTTGAAATGAAATATTCTACTAATTCACCTTCAATATTAATTCCTCAAATGATGATTGCGGGAAAATAAAATGAACAAAATTGAATTAATAAAAAGAATTTATAAAACACAAATTAAAAAAATATATACCAGAATTTCTGATTGTTTTATTTTTATGATTATTACTGGTGCTAGCTACTGCTGCAGTTGCTTGGTTGTTAGATCCTGCAATTAAAAAAATTTTTATAGAAAAAGATACAAAAATGTTAATTTATTATTCCTTTGGCAATTGTTTTTGCTTTTGCTATTAAAAGCAATATCTCTTTATATTACTAGAGTAAAATCTATTCAAATTTCTTTTAAAGTAAAAGAAAGTATACAAAAAAATTTAGCCGAAAAAATACTCTCTTCAGATACATCATATTTGCTTGATCAACATTCTGGAAAATTTATTTCAAATTTTACTGCTGATACTGCAATACTTCAAAATGTTACACAAAATATAGCTTTGCCCTCAGTTCTGTTAAAAGAATTTATAACTTTAATTTTTTTAATTAGTTTAATGTTTTCAAAAGATCCCTATTTAAGTTTTTTAGCATTATGTATTATACCTTTTGCAGCATTTATATCAAAAAAACTTGGAAAAAGAATGGGAAAAGCAGTTTCTGGTTATTTAGAAGCAAATGAAGATTTTACAAAATATATATCAGAAATTTTAAAATCAACTTCTTTGATTAAAATTTTTCAAAGAAGAAAGTTGATGAATTAAAAAAACTTCAGAAAAAATTAAAAACTGGATTAATAAAACTATGAAAGTTGAAAAAACTAGACTTGGATCTGCACCATTAATGGAAACTATAACAGGAATTGCAGTAGCAATTGTTGTTTTTGCAGGTGGTTATAGAAGTGTTAATGGACAACTAGAAATTGGAGCTTTTTTTTCATTTTTAACAGCTTTAATGATGGCTTATCAACCTGTTAAGAGCTCTTGGCTGGTATTAATATTGGTTTAAATGAAGGTTTAACTGCAGCTAAAAGAATTTATAAAATTCTTAGATAATAAAATTTCTAATTAGAAGATAAACCAAATGCAGAAGATTTAAAAAATCCCCTTGGAGATATTAAATTTCAAGATGTTACAATGGAATATACAAAAAATACTCCTATATTAAAAAATATATCTTTAAAAATAAAGGAAAATCAAGAGTAGCATTAGTTGGACCAAGTGGTGGTGGAAAATCAACGATAATTAAATATGCTACCAAGATTTTATGATCCTAAAGAAGGAAATATAACAATTGATGGATCAAAGCATAAAAAATATAAAATAAAAAGTTTAAGAAAACAAATGGCACTTGTAAGTCAAGAAACTATTTTATTTGATGATACAATTAAAAATAATATTTTGTATGGAAAATTAGATGCTTCAGATGAAGAAATTATAGAAGCATGTAAAAAAGCAAATTGTCATGAATTTATTAAAAATTTTAAAAATGGATATGATACAATTAGTTGGTGAAAATGGAGTTAAACTTTCTGGTGGTCAAAAACAAAGGGTTTCAATTGCTAGAGCTATTTTAAAAAATAGTTCAATTGTTCTTTTAGATGAAGCAACATCTGCATTAGATACAACATCTGAAAAATTGGTCCAAGAAGCATTCGAAAATTTATCTAAAGATAAAACAACAATTACTATTGCTCACAGACTATCAACTGTAAAAAATTCTGATTTAATTTTTGTAATTAAAGATGGTCAAATATTACAATCTGGAAATCATGAAACTTTAATTAATCAAGAAGGACTATATAAAAAACTTGTGTGATCAACAATCTTTGTAAAAAAAATAATGATTAAAATTTATCGTTTTTATCATTTATTAATTTATCCTTTTTTATTTTTTTATTTAAAATTTAGAGTTTTAAAAAAAAATAAAGAACATCCAACAAGATTTAAAGAAAAACTTGGAAAAATAAATTTAAAAAAAAAAGAAAATTTAATTTGGTTTCATGTTGCAAGTTTAGGTGAAATAAAATCTATTTATGAAATAGTAAAATATTATCAATCTTTTCAAAATTTAAATATTTTAATTACTTCAGTTACCACAAGCTCAAGTCAATTTTTTAATGATCACCTAAAGTCAAATAATACCATTCATCAATTTGCACCTCTTGACTCTCCAATAATAATTAAAAAATTCTTGGATCATTGGAAACCTAAAATTTCAATATTTATAGATTCAGAACTATGGCCAAATATGATTTTTCAAACTTCAAAATCTCCTCTAAAATGATATTATTAAATTGCAGAATATCAAAAAATTCTTTTAAGAAATGGAAAATATTTAAATTAAGTTTTTTTAAAATACTTAAATAAATTTGATGCAATATCTGCTCAAAGTAATGAAAAAAAAAATATCTAGAATTTTTTGGTATAAAAAAAATAAATAATTTAGGTAACCTTAAATATACTTTTAACATAAAAAAAAATCTAAAATTATTTGATATTGAAAAAAATAAATTTAACTGGGCAGGTATGAGTATTCATTTTAATGAGATAGATGCAATTTTAAATGTGCATAAAAAAATTTCAAATATTGAATCTAATATTACAACTTTTTTAATACCCAGACATTTAAATAAATTAAAAGAAATTAAAAAAAAAAATTGAAGAGCAAAATATTCCATTTATTGAAACATCAAAAAAAAATAAAATTATTAAATTTAATGGTATTGTTTTGGTAGACCAATTTGGCGTTGCAGATGAAATATTTGATAAAGTAAAACTTGTTTTTATGGGAGGTTCATTTATTGACCATGGTGGGCAAAATCCAATTGAACCAGCTAAATATGGTTCTAGAATTTTTTATGGTCCAAACATTCATAATTTTACAGAAATATATGAACAATTTGATAAAAAAAATATATCTAAGATGGTCAAAAATGAGCATGAACTTTATAAAGAATTAGAAAAATATATTAATAATGATTGTCCAATAACTATGGAAGAAAATTTTGATAAATTTGGCAAGGAAATATTGGCTTCAAATATAGGATTTTTGGATCAATTTATTAATCTATATAAATGATTTTAAAACAACCAAAATTTTGGAGTTCAAAGTTCAATCTTTACTCATTAATTTTATTTCCAATAACTTTTTTATATTTCATTCTAATAAAAATTAATGAAAAAAAAAAAAAAACTATCAAAAAAAAAACTTAACGTAAAAATTATATGTTGTGGTAATATTTTGGTTGGTGGTACTGGCAAAACACCATTAACTGTTAAAATTTATAATGAATTATCTAAAGAAAAAAAATGCTGTACTATTAAAAAAAATAGAACAGAACACCTCGATGAAATTAATTTCTTAAAAAAATATACAAAATTATTTAGCAAAAAAGACAGATTGTTATCTTTGAAACAAGCTGAGAATGAGGGGTACCAATATGCAATTCTCGATGATGGTTCACAGGATTACTCTTTTGAAAAAGATATTAACATATTATGCATTAAATCAAAAAATGGTTTTGGAAATGAGTATTTGTTACCATCTGGACCATTAAGAGAGTCTATGACAAAAATTAAAAATTACAAATTTGCTATTATTAATGGAAACTTAAATACAAAACTAGAAGTTAGACTAAAAACATTTAATAAAGATATCGACATTTACTACTCAAAATATGAAATTGAAAATAAAGAAAATTATTTAAATAAAAAGTATCTTGCATTTTGTGGCATTGCAAATAACGATGAGTTTTTTGATCTTTTAGAAAAAAATCAAATAAAAGTAATTATAAAAAAAGAGTTTCCAGATCATTATATATATAATGAATTTGAACTTAATGAATTGCTAAAAATGGCAAAGAATCAAAGCCTTGAAATTATTACAACGGAAAAGGACTATTGTAGACTAAATAAAGATTTTGCAGCCAAGGTACAATATTTAAAATTAAAATTAGAAATAGAAAATTTTCAACAATTTTTAAAAAATCTTAAAAATGAAATTAATTAAATATTTTCTTGAATTTATAATTATTATTATTTTTTTTATTTTATTTAAAATTATAGGAATAAAACTATCTTCAAATTTATCTTGTAAAATATTTATTTTTTTTGGTCCATTAATTAGATCTTATAAAACAGTATCAGAAAATTTAAAAATTGTTTTTCCTAAAATTTCTGACTCCGAAAAAAGTTCAATAATTAAAAATATGTGGTGCAATTATGGAAGAACTTTTGCTGAATATATGCACTTAAATTATTTATATAATAATAAAAATAATAATATTATATTAAAAAATATCGAAAAATTTGAAGAGTTAAAAAGCTTAAATAAACCTGTATTATTTTTTTCAGGTCATTTTGCTAATTTTGAATTATTAGCAATGTATATTGTAAAAAATGGTTTTGAACTATCTGCTTTATATAGACCTTTAAATAATTTTTTTTTAAATCCTTTAATGGAATATCTTAGAAAAAAGTATATTTGCAAAGATCAAATTCCAAAATCAATTCCTGGTAAAGGCAAACAGGGAACAAGAGAATTGATAAATAGAATTAAACAAAAAAAAAATATTGCTTTAATGATTGATCAAAAGGTAAATGAAGGAATTAAAGTTAAACTGTTCAATAGAGATGCTCATACAATAAATATTCCTGCTCAACTTGCTTTAAAACATGGTTATATACTGCAGCCTATAAGCATTAAGAGAACTGGTGATATTAATTTTGAAATAACAATTGAAGATCATATTAAAATTTTAAATGATGATGATGAAAAAACTATCACTCAAAAATTAAATAAAAAACTAGAACAAATGATACTAAATAATCCAAATCAATGGATTTGGACCCATAAGAGATGGAAAATTTAAAGTTTTTTTATAACTAGATCAGGGTCCACGGGAATATTATTACAGTATAATCTAAAGTCTAAGTGTGGACCTGTTGAACGACCAGTTGAACCAACAGTAGCTATAATTTTACCTGTTTGAACAATCGCACCCTTTTTTACAAAAATTTTCTCAAGGTGAGAATAAATAGATACAAGTCCATGACCGTGATCAATAATTATAGTACCGCCAGTAAAAAAAAGGTCTTTCTCTGCTAATAAAACTTTTCCTTCATTTGAGTTTCTCACTTTTGTTCCTTTGGGTGCAGCAATATCTATTCCATAATGTGGTCTTCTGGGCTTACCATTTAAAATTCTTTGGCTTCCATATACGCCAGTCGTAACGCCATCAATTGGTCTAATAAAATCTTTAAAAAAAAAATCCAAACTTGAATTTGAATTTTTAGCTTTAGAAATTAACTTTCCTTCTTTTCTAATTCTTATCATATCCTTCTCATTAGGTGTTACTTTTCTATCGGGAAGCCCATCTATTTTTTGAATTTTAAATTTTCTTAATTTAATTTTTTTTACAATTAAATCTTTTTTTCCTTTTTTAATTACAGAAATCTCAAAGTTTTTTTTTCTATCTCTATCAATTCCAAAAATAAAATGTCCGGAGTTACTAATTTTTATTTTTTTATTATCTATAAGAACTTTACTTAACTTATCTACTTTTCCAATAATAAGTCCACCTTGTACAAAAGGACCATATAATTCTAATGCAAAACTTTGATTGGTAAAAAGAAAAACTATTATAAAAAAAAATATTTTTTTAATCATTTTTAAACTTTTGAGCAACTTCTATTGGAGAAAAGTAGGCCTCTTGTAAATCAACATTCCAATATTTTAAATCTTTTAATAAAATTTTTTTACCCGATACAGAGCACAATACATATTCACCCTCTAAAATTATTTTAAAAGATCCATGATTAAATTCTAATTTTGCTTCTTTCATTTTTTTATATTTATATCTGCATTAACAGTATCATCATAAAAATATATATTAATATTTTTATTTTTCTTTAAATTTTTTGAACTTTTAATTAATTCATTTTTATTATTCTTTAATAAAACAAATCCTCTTTTTAAAATATTATCTATGTTCAAATTATTTAATAATGAATTAACACGATTTAACTCTGAAAATTTTATTTTTATTAAAGATTCAAAAAAATATTTTAGGTTTTTGCCCAAAAATAACATTACTTTATTTTTTTCATTCATCATTCTCTTTAAATTTTTAAAATTCAATAAACTATTAAGATTATTTATGTTCTCCTGTGATTGCTTAAGCCAAAAAATCATACTTTGATTTAAATTTCGCGTTAACAAAATAATTTTCTCAATTAATATATTTTTTTCTGGAACTGACATTTCAGCTGCAGCTGTTGGCGTAGGTGCTCTAAGATCAGCCACAAAATCTAATAAAGTAAAATCAGTTTCATGACCAATAGCTGATATTACCGGTATATTGCACTTAAAAACTCTCCTTATTAAATTTTCATCATTGAAAGGAATAAAATCTTCTATCCCTCCTCCTCCTCGTGCAATAATTATCAAATCAACTAAATTTTTTTCAAAATAGTTTAGGGCACTAATTATTTCTTCGGATGCTTTTGGACCCTGAACGCTCACTGGAAAAATTTTAATTGGGGTTGGAAACCTTGTTTTTATTCTGTCTAATATATCCATAATTACTGCTCCGGATGGAGAAGTGATTACCCCAATAGATTTGGGTAAATAAGGAATATCTCTTTTATGCTCAGATTTGAAAAGTCCCTCTTTTTCTAGTTTTGCTTTTCTTTGTTCAAATAGCTTTAATAGTGCACCCTCACCCTTAATTTCAATTTGACTTACTTGCAGCTGATAAGTGGATATACTTCCTTTGGCATAAGTACTAACTTTACCTTCAGCTAATATTTCAATACCATCTTCTGGTTGAATATTTAAAAAAGGAACTTTTGATGCCCAGCAAACACAATTGAGCACATAATTTTCATCTTTAATTGCAAAATACAAATGGCCTTTAAAATTTTTTAAACCTGAAATTTCACCTCTAACTTTTATTAAATCAAAATTATCTTCTAATAAATTTTTTGTTAAGTTTGTTAGTTCTGTAACAGAAAATTCTGGAATATTGCTCATTATCTTATATTACATTTTACATGAACGTTTGTGTTATTGGAAGTGGTGGAAGAGAGCATTCTTTATGTTTTAAATTAAAACAATCCACAAAATTAAAAAACTTATATTGCATTCCAGGTAATGCTGGAACTGAAGAAATTGCACAGAATATAAATATAGATATTTCTGATTTTGAGAAAATATATTCTGAAATTGTAAAAAGAAACATTGATTTAGTGATTGTTGGACCAGAAATACCTTTAGTATTAGGAATCACAAATTTTCTTGAAGATAAAGGTATAAAGGTTTTTGGACCAAGCAAAAAAGCATCTCAGCTTGAAGGCTCTAAAATTTTCATGAAGAACCTTTGCAAAAAATTTAATATTCCCACAGCACAGTATCACGAGGTTAAAAATATTGATGATGCTAAAGAAGCATTAAAAAATTTTGATGAACCTATAGTTGTGAAATCTGATGGGCTTGCAGCTGGAAAAGGTGTTACGATATGTGAAACTAAAGAATTAGCTCTTAAAGATATACAAAGTATTTTGGATGGAAAATTTTCAAGCTCTCATAAAGTTATCATTGAAGAATTTCTAGATGGAGAAGAAGCTAGTTATTTTGTCATAACAGATGGTGAAAATTTTAAACAAATAGGGACTGCTCAAGATCATAAAAGAATAGGTGAAAATGATACTGGATTGAACACTGGAGGTATGGGCGCGTACTCACCTTCATTATTAATCAATGAGGAAATTGAAAAAAAAATCATAGAAAAAATTATCATTCCAACTTTGAAGGGAATGAAAGAATTGGGCTGTGAATATAAAGGAATCCTTTATGCTGGACTTATGATTAAAAATAATGAGCCTAAACTCATTGAATATAATATTCGATTTGGTGATCCTGAATGTCAAGTCTTAATGATGAGACTAAAATCTGATCTGTTAGAGCTCGTAACAAATACATTGGACAATAATTTAAATAATCAAAATCTTGATTGGTCAAAAGAGCCTTGCATAACAGTAGTTGCAGCAAGTAAAGGCTATCCTGAAAAATTTGAAAAAAATAAAGAAATTAAAAATTTACCTAAAGATATTTCTAATCAAAAAGAACAAATGTTTCATGCAGGTACAGTAAAGCAAAATGGAAAAGTTTTATCAAATGGTGGTAGAGTTTTAAATTCTACTGTCCTTGCACCCTCGCTTAAAATTGCCAGGGAAAAAGCTATTAAACTATTAGATAATATAGAATGGGAAGACAAATATTTTAGAAGAGATATAGGTTGGAGAGTAATTAAATAGTTATCTCTTTTGATAAAAGAATTTTTTTAAAATATTTGAAAAATTATTTTCATTAAAACCATAGTAAACTTTAGGTTTTTTTTTGATATTATTATCATAAGCTAACCTCTGATTGTTTACCAATGAACCATTTTTTTTATCTTCAACAGCAAAGTATATACGTCTAATTTTACTATTTATTATCACTGCAGAACACATCAAGCATGGCTCTAGAGAGCAGTAAATATCGTAACCATCCAGTCTAGGTTTTTTTAATTTTTTACAGGCTTTTTGAATAGCAATAATTTCAGCATGTGCACACGGGTCATATTTTTTTTTATTTAAATTATGGGACTTTGAAATAATTCTTTTTTTAATTGGATCAAATATCAAAGCTGATACTGGAACTTCGCCTTTTCTAAAAGCATTGATTGAAGTTTTATATAAAATGTTAAATAATTCATTAAAACTAAATTTTTTTTTATCATGAATCATAACAAAATTAGAATAGCCAAACTTTTAGCTAATTACAACTATGGCTCACGCAGAGAAATTGAAAAATTAATTTTTGAAAAAAAAAATTTTCCTTAATAATAAATTGGTAAACTCTCCTGCAACTTTTGCTAATAAAAGGGATAAAATTTTAATTAATGGAAAAAAAATAATCTTTTTTAAAAAACAACAAGTTTATAAATTTTATAAACCACAAAAAATTATATGCTCAAAAGCAAAACAAGACACAAGAAGTATCATATATGAAATTTTACCAAAAAAATTTAAAAATTTTATTTTTGCTGGAAGATTAGATTTTTTATCAGAAGGTTTAATAATTATTACAAACTCTAGTGAAATATCAAGAAATCTAGAATTACCAAAAAATAAATTTTCAAGAATATATATTGTTAGAGTTTATGGAAACTTAGATTTAGATATGCTTAGAATAAAATCAAAAGGAACAATTATTAATAAAATTAAATATAAACCTTTTACATTTACAATTAAATCTCAAATTAAAAAAAATACGATACTAGAAATTGAATTAAAAGAAGGAAAAAAAAATGAAATAAGAGAAATTTTTAAAAGTATGAAACTTCAAGTAAATAAATTAAAAAGAATTGCGTATGGCCCATTTAAATTAGAAAAAATGAAACCTGGAGAAATACAAATAGCAAAAATAAAAAAGAAATTAAACAATATGAGAATTATATCAGGAAATAAAAAGGGAAAAAAATTTTACTTCCAGATCCAAATATTACGAGGCCACTAAAAGATAGCGTTAAAGAAAATATATTTAATATTTTATTACATTCTCAAGATTTTAAACATAATTTTAATTTTAATAATTCAATTATTTTTGATATTTTTGCTGGATCTGGATCTTTTGGAATGGAATGTTTATCCAGAGGATCAAAATTTTGTATTTTTATAGAAAATAATAATTCTACTCATAATATTTTATTTAGAAATCTTTCAAATAACTTTGATAAAAAAAAATTTGAAATTTTAAAAAAAGATTTTTTTAATATTGATTTAGAAATTTTTAATAAAAAAATATAATCCAAAAATTATTTTTTTTGATCCACCTTATGAAATGGAAAACTTTGATACAGCTTTTTGATAAAAATATCTAAAAGTATTGAAAAATTATCAGAAATTTATTTTAATTATTCATATTAAAAAAAACAAAAAAATTAAAAAAAAATAACTTAATTAATCTTCAAGAAAGAATATATGGTAATTCAAAAATTATTTTTATGAAATCTAAAAATTAAATTTTATTTTTAATTAATTGAACAGCTGGCTGATCATAAGAATTTATTCCTAAAGCATTGACCTAAAACTATTGTTTCTAATAAAAAATATGAAAATAATTCTATTATATTATTTGGATTTTTGTGATCAGATATATTTATTACTCTGCAAGGAAATTTTTTTCATTAAAAACTTCTATTACAGAATTAAATTGTTTATTTAATAATTCATTTGGAGAATATTTTTCAATATTTTGAAAACCTAATTGATCAAAATTTATCAAAAAAATTTTCATCTTGAGGAGAAAAAATATTAAAAAACTTATCTTTTGGACCATCAAGATATAATTGCATCATACTATGATGATCTTTGGGACAAATTGATGTAATTGGTGTTAATCCTTTTTTGATTTTTTCCAAGACTTTCTGCATGCAATTGATGAAACCAATAAGAAAAGTGTTTTAATTTATAATTATATAATAAATTACAATATATCTTGAGTTCAAACTTCTTCATACATGTTAAGATAATTGCTGAATTTTTAATTGGACTTTTATTGTCTTCATAATCATTCAATAAATTTAAATATTTCTCAGTAATATTTTCAACTTTAATAGGCAAATCTATAAAAGGCAGCAGTCCAGTTTCTGATAAAACTGAAAATCTTCCTCCAATTTTAGGATTGTGTTTAACAAATCTAATTTTATTAGTTTCTGTAAAATCTTTTAGAAAACTTTTTTTATCTTCAGTGATTACAATAATATTTTTAAAAATATTCAAAATATTATTTTTTTTGCATGAATGATTAATAATTAAATTTAAAATTGCTAAAGTTTCAAAAGTATCACCAGATTTTGATATTACAAAAAAAAAAATCTTTAATAGAATTATTTTCTAAAAAATTATTTAAATAATTATAATCTAAATTATCAAAATAAATAATATCATCTTCAATATAATAAGATAATGCTTTAGCCCAGATGAAGATCCGCCCAAACCTATAACAATTTTTTTTTTTTTTTTAAAATTTTAATATTTTTTTTCAATTTCTAATTTTTTTTGATATTTTTAGTAAAAGAGTTTTTAAAATTTCATTTTTACCAATTTTAAAATCTTTTTTAAGTTGATTTCCAATATTGATTGTTTTTTTAAGATTTTCTTTATACAAAATATCATTATTAAAATTTAAATTTTTTTGAATTAAAAAAAAATCTAAGATCAAAATTAATCATTTTTAATTTTTTTAAGAATATTATTTCAACATTTCTAATTTTATTAGTATCTAAATTTTATCGAGACTATTTTTTCTTGTTGAAATTTAAAGTTTTATCTATTTTGATTTTAAACTACTTTTCATTTTTTTTTTAACATTATTTTATTTTTTGAATCTATCAGGTGGTATCAAATCATAATTTGGTGGCATTTTTATGGATTTTTTCTTTTTTAACTAAAAACTCATCTGGAACATCTTTTTCAATACCTAAACCTTTTTTTAAATCTGTCACAACTAATAAGAAAAAATTAATAAAAATAAAAATAAAAAAAATAAAATTATATTTTTATTAGCATATTTTAATTAATAGCATTTTTAATTTTTTTTTTATATTTATAAAAAATGTCTAAAATAAGAATACCTATTATACCAATAGTAATAAAAATATCAGATACATTAAAAGTAAACCAATGAAAATTTTTATAATGCAAATCTATAAAATCTGGAACAGCTTTGATAATATAATCTATCAAAAAAATTTCCAAATGCTCCACCAAAAATTAAAGAAAAGCAAAAATTTTTCAGAAATAAATTTTGATTTTATTAATAAAAAAAATTAAAAAAATAAAATTAAAAAAATTATCAATGATATAAAATGATATATAATATTTTCGCTATCAAAGCAACCCAAATGCAACACCCTGATTCCAAATTAAAATAAAATTTAAAAAAGAATTAAAATAAAAACTTTCTAAATTATTTTTTTAAAAAAATTTATAGCTATAATTTTTGATATTCTATCTAAAATAAAACAAAATAAATAATGTTAAAATAATTAATATATTATTTTTAGATAGCACAATTTAATCTTTCACAAGATTTTTTTTTGACTTTCCAACAATGATGTACATTTTTTACCAGGTGCTTTATTTATAAAAGTTCTAAATTATTTAAACTTGAAATTTTTTTAAAAGTTTAAATTTTAATTTTTTTAAAATTATTAATATAAACATTTGAACATATAAAAAAATCTTCTAGATTTATATTTTTCAAAATATATTTCATCTTTTTTATCTATTTTTATAAAAACTTCAGTTTCTAAACTAGATTTAATTTTTTTTTCATTACGCAAGAGTCTCGGTTAGCTTGATTAACTTCTAATTTTAAAGATTTTAAAAAATTAAATTTGTTGGAGTCAAACTTTATAACTTTTGAATAATCAATTTTATTAAAATCAATTAAAAAAATGCTTTCTTCATTTATCAAATTAACTTTTTTTAATATTTGAAAAACTTCTTCACAGGTAAAAGATAAGATTGGATTTAGCCACTTTAATAAAAAATATAAACAAATGTTTAAAATTATTATACAATTTTTTCTTTTATGACTATTTGTGTCATCGCAATATAAAACATCTTTTCTAATATCAAAATAAAATGCTGAAAGATCTATCGTGCAAAAATTTAATAAATCTACATAAATTTTGTGATACTGGTTCTGATTTGTATATTGATAAAAACTGTTATCCAGCTCTGATATTTTGTGCAAAATACTCTGATCTAACTGATCTAAATTGTTTAATTTTTCTTCACTTATAAAATCAAATGTAAAATTATCATTAATATTTCCTAATATAAATCTCAAGTATTTCTAATTTTTCTATAAGATTCTGAATGCTGACTAATTATTGATTGATCTATTTTTAAATCTTCAGAATAATCTGAAGCCATAACCCAAAGTCTAAGAATATCTGCTCCAAATTTTTTTATTATCTCATCAGGAGCAATAACATTGCCTAAAGATTTTGACATTTTTTGCCCTTTTCCATCAACAACAAATCCATGCGTTAAAATACTTTTATACGGTGCTTGAAATCTTGTTCCGCAAGAGTGCAATAAAGATGAATGAAACCAACCCCTATGCTGATCCGAACCCTCTAAATACATGTCGGCAGGCCATTTTAAATCTTTTCTTTTTTCAAGCACATAAGAATGTGTTGAACCAGAATCAAACCAAACCTCTACGATATCTGTTACTTTCTTGAATTTATTAAAATCAAATTTTTTTGGCAAAATTTCAGAGACTTTTTTCGTATACCAAGCATCACTTCCTTCTTTTAAAAAAATATCATAAATTTTTTGAAAAACCTCATCATCAATCAATGGTTCATCGGTCTCTTTATTTAAAAATATAGGTAATGGTACGCCCCAAAATCTTTGTCTCGAAATACACCAGTCAGGTCGAGTTTCTATCATTCCTTTAATTCTGTTTTTTCCAATTGCTGGAAAAAAATTTGTTTGGTTTATAGCCTTTAAAGCATTTTCTCTAAGAGAGTTTTTTTTCATTGATATAAACCATTGAGGAGTTGCTCTATGAATTAATGGAGCTTTTGATCTCCATGAATGCGGATAGCTATGTTTAAAAGATGAAGTAAAAACTAGATTATTCATTTCAGACAACTTTTGAATAACTACCTCATCAGCCTTAAAAATATGTAAACCTTCAAAATTTTTTATAATATTTGTGTAACAGCCATTATCTGTAATAGTATTTTCTGCTTCAATATTATTTTTTAAACCTAATTCAAAATCATCGGGTCCATGGCTTGGTGCTACATGAACGACTCCAGTACCTTGTTCTGTTGTAACGAATTCTGCACTTAACAAAGGCACATCAAAAGTATATCCGTCATCAATAAATGGGTGGGATGCTTTTAAATTTTTAAATTCTTTTCCAGAAAAACTAGTTAATTTTTTGAAGCTTAATACCTGTAACTTGAGTAAATTTATTTTCGAGTTCATCCGCTAAAATAAACTTTTCATTTTCGGGGCTATTAAAAACTGAATAAGATAATGTTTCATTATAAGCTAAAGCTCGATTACAAGGTATAGTCCATGGTGTTGTTGTCCAAATTATAATTTTAACATCTGAAAAATTTTTAAAATCACTTTTTAATGAGAATTTTACATATATCTGATTGGATACATGATCCATGTACTCAACCTCTGCATCGGCTAATGCTGTTGCTTCAACAACTGACCATAGCACTGGCTTATAACCTTTATATAATCCTCCATTTTTTAAAAATTTTAAAATTTCTAATGCAATTTGTGCTTCAGCATCATTGCTCATTGTGGCATAAAAATTTTCCCAATCGCCTAATACACCAAGGCGCTTAAATTCTTTTTTTGAATTTCAATCCATTCTTTTGCAAATTCTCTACATTGTTTTCTAAAATCCAGAATATTAATTTTACTTTTATCTAAACCTTTTTTTTATTCTGTTCTTCAATTTTCCACTCAATGGGTAAACCATGGCAATCCCAACCTGGAACATAGGGACAATCTTTTCCGTCTATTGATTTAAATTTAACAACTATATCTTTTAAAATTTTATTTAATGCTGTTCCAATATGAATGTTCCCATTGGCATAAGGTGGACCATCATGTAGAACAAACTTTTCCCTACCCTGTCTTTTTGCTCTAATTTTTTTGTATAAATTTATTTTGCTCCAATACTCTATCCACTCTGGCTCTTTTTGAGGCAAATTGCCCCTCATGGCAAAATCTGTTTTTGGAAGATTAACTTTACTATCTTGCATTGCTTAAAATTTTTTTTACCTTTTTTACATCTTTATTGATTTGATTAATCAATAAAGATGTATTTTTAAATTTTTTTTCTTCTCTTATATATTTTACAAATTCAACTTTAGCCTCTTTATTATAAATATTTTTTATAGATTGAAACAAATGCACCTCTAAAATTGCCTTATTTCTCTTGAAAGTTGGGGCATCTCCAAAATTTGCTACACCTTTATATTTTTTATTTTTAATAAAAAAATTAACAGCATATACCCCCTTTTTGGGTTCTAAATAGTTGCCTAAATCAATATTGGCTGTTCTAAAACCAATTCTTCTACCGACCCCTCTGCCATTTATAATTTTTCCAGAAATAAACCAATTTCTTCCAAGATATTTTTTAATAGCATCAACTTTTCCTTTAGAAATCAGTTTTCTTACTTCGGAGGACGATATTTTTTTTTTACTAAATTTAATGTGTGGTGCGGATAGAACATTTAGTTTTTCTTTTAAAAGATTGATATTACCAATTCTGTTTTTCCCAAATCTAAATTCTTTTCCAACAATAGTTAAGCTTGGGTTTATTTTGTCTATTAAAATTTTATTTATAAAATCTTTAGCAGAAATAGATCTAAATTTATTGTTAAATTTCAAAACTATTAAATAATCTAAATTTAAATTTTTTAAAATTTTTATTTTATCTGAAAAATTAATAATATTAATTTTTTTATCTTTTGAGAAAAATTCTTTTGGGTTGGGATTAAATGTCAGAGCTCCAAATTTTGTTTTATTTTTTTTGGCAATCTTTTTTGCTCTTAAAAAAAGGCTTTTATGTCCCAAATGAACTCCATCAAAATTTCCAATAACTAAAATTGATTTTTTAGTTATATTTTTAGAAAATTTATTTTGAAATAATTTCATTTTACCAAATCAATTCTTTTTGAAATTTTTTTATCAGTAAGTTTTCTATACCAGTTGATTTAATTAATTTTTCGAAATTTAAATTTTTATCTCTAAAAAAATCTTTGTAAATACCATTTAATATCAGCAATGAATCTATATTGTAAGTTTGAGCACCAAAAATATCTGTCTTTAAATTATCACCTATTGCTAAGATTCTGTCTTTTGAAATGATACCATTAATTGAGAATGAAATTTCTTGATGTGCAAAATGATAAATTTCATCATAAGGTTTGCCAAAAAAAATAACTTCTCCACCTTTTTTTTTATAAAAATTTGCCAACCCTCCAGCGCAATACTCTATTATATTACCCCTCACCACTACCTCGTCTGGATTTGCGCATACAAGTCTAATTTTCTTCTTAATACATTCTTGAAAAAAAGTATCGTAATCTTCTATCGATAAACCTAAATTTTCTACTAAGCCCGTGCAAATAATTTCTTCACAATTTTCAATTTTATCTTCAATTTTTATACTTTGGTCAAAAAGATCTTTGTCCTTATCTGGGCCTAAATGAAAAAATTTTTTATGATTATTTTTTTGTAAATATTTTTTTGTAACATCTCCAGATGTTATAATTTTGTTTACCAATTCTAAATTAAATCCAAGATTTTCTAAAAAAATTGAAACAGTTTTGTTTGTTCTAGGGGCGTTAGATAACAAAACTACTTTTTTTTTTAACTCCTGAAGTTTTTTTAAAACATCGATAGCATTATCAAAAAGATTTACGCCATTATGAATTACTCCCCATAAATCTACAAAAAATAGATCATAATTATTTATTATTTCATTGAGATTTTTTATCTCTTTTGGTGATGACAGACTCATTTATTATTCTGTCTTTTCTAATGTAATTTTTATATTTTCAATAAGCTGATCGATTTGATTTTTCTCAATAATCAGCGGTGGCGATAAAGCAACAATGTCACCGGTAACTCTTAATAAAGTTTTTTGATTATTAAAAGCTTCACATAAAACATTGTAGGCTCTAAGAGCTGGTTTATCTTTAATAGGCTCTAATTCTATTGCTCCGATTAATCCTAGGTTTCTTATATCAATTACATTCCTAACGCCTTTAAGTGAATGTATAGCTTCCTGCCAATAAGAAGATAGTTCTAGTGCTCTCTCAAACAGTCCCTCTTTTTTATAAAGTTCTATTGCTGCTAATGATGCTGCACATGCTAGTGGGTGTGCTGAATATGTATACCCGTGAAATAAATCGATACTTTTTTCATCTTTATGCATAAACGCATCATAAATTTTATCTTTAACCAGGACTGCTCCCATTGGAACTGTTCCGCTGTTAATACCTTTGGCAACACAAATTAAATCTGGAATTACATTAAAAAATTGTGAAGCAAATGCTTTTCCCGTTCTTCCAAAACCTGTAATAACTTCATCAAATATCAATAAAATATCATTTTGATTACAAATCTCTTTTAGTTTTTCTAAATAACCTTTTGGAGGAATTAAAACTCCAGTAGATCCTGCAACCGGTTCAACTATAACAGCTGCTATTTTGTCTGCTCCGTGTTCATGAATAAAATCATTAAGTTTAAGGGCAAGATCTTGGCCATGTTCTGGCTGGCCTTTTGAAAAAGCGTTTTTATTTATATTGTGAGTATCTGGTAAATGATAAATATCTGGTAAAAATTTATTAAATTGAGTTCTGTTTTTTTCAATACCCCCAACTGAAACTCCACCAAAATTTGTACCGTGATAACCTCTATTTCTTCCAATAATAATTTTTTTTTCTTCTTTTCCTTTTTCTCTCCAATAAGCCAATGCTATTTTTAAAGCGCTCTCTACAGCTTCTGATCCAGAGTTACCGAAAAATACATGGTTAAATCCCTCTGGTGAAATTTGAGATAATTTTGAACTTAATTGAAATGATTTTGGGTGTCCCATATTAAAAGCTGGAGCAAAATCCATTTCTTCAGCCTGGTCTTTAATTGCTTTAACGATTTCATCTCTATTATGCCCAGCATTGCAGCACCACAGACCAGCAACTCCGTCTAATATTTTTTCCCCTGACGGTGTAAAATAATACATCCCCTTAGCTCTAGATAATAACCTTGGATTGCTTTTAAAATGCTTATTAGCCGAAAATGGCATCCATAAAGAATCGAAATCATTAGGCAAATTCTTAGCTACTGACATTCGGTGGGTATACTCTAGTATTTAAAAAAAGACCATATTATGTGGATTTTAATGAATTATTGATAATTTATACCCCTTGAAAAAGTTATAAAAATAATCATATCACCCCTCATAACGTTAAAGGAGAAATTATGAAATTTAGACCTCTGCACGACCGTGTATTAGTTGAATCTCTAGACAGTGAAGAAAAAACTGCTGGAGGAATTATCATCCCAGACACAGCTAAGGAAAAACCGCAAGAAGGTAAAGTTATTGCTGTAGGCCCTGGAGCAAAATCAGAAGATGGAAAAATTACACCAATGGATGTTAAAGTGGGTGATCATATTTTATTTGGAAAGTGGTCAGGCACTGAAGTAAAGATTGATGGAAAAGAATACTCTATCATGAAAGAAAGCGACATCATGGGAGTAATTGGTAAATAGCAAAATTTAAAGGAGATTAATTATGGCAGGAAAAATTGTAAAATTTGATACTGAAGCAAGAAATGCAATGCTTAAAGGCGTAAATATCCTTGCTAACGCAGTAAAAGTAACTTTGGGACCAAAAGGAAGAAATGTAGTTATAGATAAGTCTTTTGGAGCTCCTCGTATTACTAAAGATGGTGTTACAGTTGCAAAAGAAATAGAGCTTGAAGATAAATTTGAGAACATGGGTGCTCAAATGGTTAAAGAAGTTGCTAGCAAAACAAATGATGAAGCTGGTGATGGAACAACAACTGCTACAGTTTTGGCGCAAGCAATTGCTAAGGAAGGTTGTAAGTACGTATCTGCAGGAATGAATCCTATGGATTTAAAAAGAGGTATTGATACTGCAATTGAAAAAGTGATCGAAGAAATTAAAAATGGATCGAAAAAAGTAAAATCTAGCGAAGAGATTGCTCAAGTTGGAACTATTTCTGCAAATGGTGAAAAGGAAATTGGTGATATGATTTCAAAAGCCATGCAAAAAGTTGGCAATGAAGGGGTGATCACTGTCGAAGAAGCAAAAGGTCTTCAAACAGAACTTGATGTTGTTGAGGGTATGCAATTTGATAGAGGATTTTTATCTCCATACTTTATTACAAACTCAGACAAGATGGTTGCTGAATTAGATAATCCATTAATTCTTCTTTGTGAAAAAAAATTATCTAACCTACAATCTTTGGTTCCTTTATTAGAGTCTGTTGTTCAAGCTTCTAGATCTCTATTAATTATAGTTGAAGAAGTTGAAGGTGAAGCATTAGCAACACTTGTAGTAAACAAACTTAGAGGTGGATTAAAAGTTGTTGCAGTTAAAGCACCTGGTTTTGGTGATAGAAGAAAAGCAATGTTAGAAGATATTGCAATTCTTACAGGTGGAACTGTAATTTCTGAAGATTTGGGTATTAAGTTAGAAAACGTAAAAGTAACTGACTTAGGATCTTGTAAGAAAATAAAAGTTGATAAAGATAATACTACAATTGTCGATGGAGCTGGAAAAAAAGGTGATATCGAAGCAAGATGTGGTTCAATCAGAAAACAAATCGAAGAGTCTACATCTGACTATGATAAAGAAAAACTTCAAGAAAGACTTGCAAAATTGGCAGGTGGAGTTGCAGTAATCAAAGTTGGTGGTGCAACTGAAGTTGAAGTTAAAGAGAGAAAAGATAGAGTTGATGATGCATTAAACGCTACTAGAGCTGCTGTAGAAGAAGGCGTAGTTACTGGTGGAGGTTGTGCATTATTATATGCATCAACTGTTTTAGACTCATTAAAAGTAAAAGGTGATGATCAAAAAGCAGGTGTTGAGATAATTAAGAAAGCTCTTCAAGCTCCGATCAGACAAATTATAAATAACTCTGGTGTTGATGCGTCTGTAGTAGTTGGAAAACTTTTAGAAGGAAAAAAAGGTTCTCAAGGATATGATGCTCAAACAGAAGAATTCTGCGATATGTTCCAAAAAGGAATTATTGATCCTACGAAAGTAGTAAGAACTGCTCTTCAAGATGCTGCATCAATTGCAAGTTTATTAATTACAACTGAAGCAATGATTGCAGATAAACCAGACGATAAAGACTCTGGTCCAGCTATGCCTCCTATGGGTGGCGGAATGCCTGGCATGGGCGGAATGGGAATGTAATTCCAAACCGAATTTAAAAAAAGCCCGGAAAACCCGGGCTTTTTTTTTATCTAAATATATCTAGTTCTTTTCCTTTAAATTTTTTTGAAACGAACAAGCAAGCTGAGCTTTTTAAAATCTTTCCATCAGAAATTATTCGTAAATTATTTTCTTTCAATGTTGATCCTGTTGAGGTGATATCTGTAATTAATTCTGCTGAACCAGTAAAAGGATAGGACTCAGTTGCGCCTAAACTTCCAACTATTTTAAATTCAGTTACACCTCTGGATAAGAAAAAATCTTCTGTCAATTTTGGATACTTTGTAGCTACTCGCAATCTTCGATTATATTTATCTTTAAACTCAAAACTAACTTCTTCTAAATCTGCCATATTCTGCACATCTAGCCAATCATTGGGAACAGCCACAACTAAATCAGCAAATCCAAAATTAAGTTTTTTTAGAATTCTAATATTTTTCTGAAACTCATCTGGCAATTCCATCAAAAGATCTAAGCCTGATACTCCAGCATCTAGAGTTCCATCATTTAATCTTTCAATGATTTCTCTTGCATGTAAAAAAATGCCATCAAAGTTGGAGTTTTCTTCAAAATTAAAAAAATAATTCCTAGAATTTGAATTTTTAATACTTAAATTTTTTGTTAAAAAAAGCTTTATACTTTCTTCTTTTAATCTTCCTTTGCTGGGTAATCCTAATCTAATTTTACTCATATTAATTCTTTTATATTGATTGCGGCACCAAAAGCCGGAGTTTGTTTTCCACCCAAAGTTTTAATTAAATTATTATACTCTCCTCCTCTGGCTAATTCTTTATTTTGTTTATAAATTGAAAAAGCTAAACCAGTATAATATTGAGTTTCTCTACCAAACTTTGCGTCAAAGGTTATGCTTTGTTTTAATCCTAATTTTTTATTTAAATTTTTAAACTTGATTAAAGATTGATTTAGTCCTTTTATTCTTAAATTATTTTTTTCAACAAACTTTTTAATAACATTATCTAATTTAACCAAAGGAGTTTTTAATTTTAAAAAATCCTTAATAATTTTAACACTTTGACTTCCTTTAAAATTATCTCTTGGATCTTTAATTTTTTTTTCAAACCTTTGAATTATTTCCTCTACTGTTCTGCCACCAATAACCTTTTTTGCATCCATTTTCTTTAAATCTTCTAATCTATCGTAGTCAATTTTAATCTTTGTATTATCAAGATCGTAATTGGTATCCAGGCGTTTTAAAAGTTCTTCAAAATATTCTTTCCTGGAAGAATGTCTTATTAATCTTAACTTCCATCTCTGTGGTAAATTTAATGAATTAATTAAACTTTGAAATAGATTTAAGTCATTTAACAAAATTTCAGTTTTTTTTAATTTTTTAAATACGGGTAAAATCGTAGATAAAATTAAATATTCAGGTGAAGATTTGGAATTAATAATTTCACATCCAATTTGATCAAAAACTTTTAAATCACCATTTTTATTTAATCTGAAAGCAGAACCAAAATAAGATAGTTTTTCTGTTCCTCTTTTTTTTCTTTGAATATATTGAATAGCTGTAGCTATTGTTAAGTCTGGTCTTAAGCTAATTTCTTTTCCAGATTTATCTTTAAAATTTAAAGCATATTTTTTAAAAGCTTCTCCAGATCGTTGAGCAAGAAGATCTGTATCAATTACAATATCTAGATCTATAAAATTAAAACCTTTCTTTTTTAAAAATATTTAATATTTTTTTTGAAATATTTTCTTTATTTTTTTTATTTATTAAAGCTTTTGACATGCCTATTTTTTTATCTCTTTTAATAAATCTGATAGTGCAAAAGTCTTTTGTGCATCTTTAGATTGCGTCCAATCTTCTCTAGATTTAATATCTTCAGATACTTTGCTACCTATTACCAGATTTTTTAGCGTTACTAATTCTTTTGAAACTTCATCATCACCACAAATAATTACATACTTGCAGTTTCGTTTATCTGCATATTTTAATTGAGCTTTAAAGTTAGAGGAGCCTGAATAAATCTCAGAGTTAACATTATTAGACCTTAATAAATTTAAAATTTTGAAATAATAATCCATGTATTTTTCATCTAATACACAAATTAAGACTGGATTTTTTTGACTGAAATTAAAAATATTTTTTTGCGTTAAAGCATATAATAATCGATCAAGGCCAATCGAAATTCCAGTTGCTGGACAATCTTGATTTTTAAATCTTTTTACAAGATCATCATATCTTCCGCCACCACCAATAGAACCAAATTCAATATCAATTCCCTTTTCATTTTTAACTTTAAAAGTAAGTTCTGCTTCAAAAATAGGTCCCGTATAATATTCAAGACCTCGAACCACCGCTGGGTCAATTTTAAAATTTTTAAAATTAAATAATTCAAAATTTTTGACTATCTGTTTTAATTCTTTAATACCTTCTTCAAATAATTTATTCTTACCTCCAATTTTTTCTAATTGATCTAAATCTTTTGAATTTAAAAATTCTATAATTTTATCTATTTGTTTTTCTTCTAATTTTGCACCTTCGGTAAAATCTCCTGATTTATCTTTTCTTCCTTTTCCTAATAATAACTTTACTCCATCAATCCCAACTCTATCTAAGCTTGTCTATTGCTCTTAACGAAACAGCTTGTTGATTTTCATCTTTGATATAAGTTCTTCTAACAAACCTTTGGATAGTTTTCTATTTGATATTTTAATATTAAATTCATTGTTAGCTAATCCACATTTTTCTAAAATTTCAGAGATTAATACACATAGTTCAGCATCAGATAATAAATTATTCGTTCCGACATAATCAGCATCAAATTGTAAAAATTCTCTAAATCTTCCTGGTCCTGGTTTTTCATTTCTCCATACTGTGCCTAATTGATATCTTTTAAAAGGTCTTGGAAGATTATCAAAATTTTTTGCAGTAAATCGCGCTAACGGTGCTGTCAGGTCATATCTTAAAGATAGCCACTTTTTACTATCCTCAAATGAAAATACTCCTTCTGACGGCCTGTCTTTATCTGGTAAAAATTTTCCTAAACTTTCCGTAAATTCAAAACTAGGTGTTTCAAGAAATTCAAAGCCATACTTCGTCATGACCTCCTTAATCTGTTTGATTAAGAAATCTCTAATAACCAGTTCTTTTTCTTTTCTATCGATAAAGCCACCAGGCAAATCAACGGATGGCTTACTTGTTTTTTTATTCATTGTTTTGGTACAGCTGGTTGGAGTTGCACCAACGACCTCCTGTTCCACAGACAGGCGCTCTAACTAACTGAGCTACAGCTGCATTTGTTAAAGTTTATATTATTATTTATTTGTTAAATATATAGTTAATTGCCAAGCGCATGCTTAGCATGTGTATGATGATGAGAGTGTTTAAAAACTATATTTTTCATTTTCGAGATAGATACTTATTTAAAAAAAAATTTCAAGATCTTAGTGGTGGTCTCGGCTGGAATTGAACCAGCGACACAAGCCTTTTCAGGGCTCTGCTCTACCAACTGAGCTACGAGACCAACAAAAAGGCTTTTTTCATAAAATTAATTAATAATCAATTAAAATTTCCCTAAAGAATTAAGTAAATTAGCAGTTTCATAAAGAGGCAATCCTACTACATTAGAATAAGATCCGATAATTTTTATAATAAATTTTTCTGCGTAACCCTGTATTGCATATGATCCTGCTTTTCCTTCCCATTCTTTTGTATCTAAATACTCATCAATTTCCTGATCATGAAGCTTTTTAAATTTAATCTTGGTACTAACTATTTTAATTTTTTTTATTTTTTTAAATAAAACACAAACTGATGTTGAAACAGTATGATTTCTTCCAGATAAATATTTCTAAAGTATTTCTTGCATCTTGAAGACTCTCAGGTTTTCCAAATACTTTTTGATTAGTAAATACAATAGTATCTGCGGCTAAAATTATATCTTCTGGAAAATTAGTTTGGATTTTATTGGCTTTTTCAAATGCTATTCGATTAAGAAATTGATACTTTTTTTCTCTTTTTTTTATATCCTCATTTATTTCAGAAGCTATTACCTTATCTGGTTTAATATTTATTGAATTTAAAAGATCCAAACGTCTTTTTGAAGCGCTTGCTAGAATTAGTTTTGGCATTTAGACTTTATAAATTATTTAAGCCTAAAAGTAATTCTTCCTTTAGTTAAATCATAAGGTGTGACTTCTACTAAAACTGTATCTCCAGCTAAAACTCTAATTCTATTTTTTCTTAATTTTCCAGAAGTGTGGGCTAATATTTCGTGATTATTTTCTAGTTTAACTCTAAATGTAGCATTAGGAAGTAACTCGGTTACTTTGCCTTTAAATTCTATCATTTCTTCTTTTGCCATTTAACCTAACCTTTTCTGTACAGACATAGCATGCGCTTGAAGCCCTTCATAATTTGCGAGTTTTATAGCCGATTGCCCTATCTTTACAATACCTGTTTTTGAACATTTAATAATTGAAGTTCTTTTTAAAAAATCACTAACAGATAAACCTGATGCAAATCTTGCTGTTCCAGAAGTTGGTAAGACATGATTTGGCCCTGCCAAATAGTCACCAATTGCTTCTGGACTATATTCTCCAAGAAATATTGAGCCAGCATTAAAAATATTTTTTTCAATTTTTTCTGGGTTTTTAATCTTAATTTCTAAGTGCTCTGGAGCAATCAAATTTGCAATATCTGTAATTTCTTTTTTATTTTTACATATAATAATACATCCAAATTTTTTAATACTTTGCGATGCAATTTTTTTTCTAGGTAAATATTTTAAAATTTTATTTATTTCTTTTTTCACTCTTAAAGCAAATTTTAAATTTGTAGTTAATAATATTGACTGTGATGATACATCGTGTTCGGCTTGAGATAAAAGATCAATAGCTGTCCAATCTGGCTTATTATTTTGATCAGCTATTACTGTAATTTCAGATGGTCCTGCCATCATATCTATGCCAACTGTACCAAAAACTTGTTTTTTAGCTGTAGCAACATAAATATTTCCAGGTCCAACTATTTTATCAACTTGTGGTATAGATTTTGTTCCATAGGCTAAAGCTCCTATTGCTTGAGCACCTCCAACTCTAAAAATTGCTTTAACTTTACATTTTTTTGCAGCGTATAAAACAGCAGGATTAATTTCACCTTTTGGTGCAGGCATAACACAATAAATTTCTTTTACACCAGCTTCTAAAGCTGGGATGCAATTCATTAATAAAGTACTTGGATAGCTTGCAGTTCCACCTGGAACATAAATACCTATTTTTTTTAATGGAGTAATTTTATATCCAAGTTTATTTCCTAATTTATCTTTAAATTGAAAACCAAAATTTTTTTGTTTTTTGTGATATGCGCTAATTCTAGTAAACGCTAAATCTATAGATTTTTTTACTGAACTATCTAGTTTTAAAATATTTTTTTTTATTTCACTTTCGCTTACTTTAATTTTTTTTTTTTGTTAAGTTTGGCTTTATCAAATCTATTTGAGTAATATATTAATGCTTCATCACCCTTTTTTCTTATTCTAGATAAAATTTGGCTTACAACTTTCTCACTTTTTTTTGACTCTATTTGCCTATTAAAAATTAAGCTTTCAATCTGAGATTTAAAATTTTTATTTTTAGTATTAATTATTCTCATTAAATTTTATGTTTTGGTTTTAATTTCGTAGTCCAACTATCAGAAAAATCTTCCAATGTTGAGTCTATCGCCTCAGTTTCTATAGAAATAGTTATATTTCCTGAAAAAATTAAGCCAATAATATAATTTCCTATTTTATTTTTACTAATTTGCATTGTTAAAAACTCTAAAACTAATTCTTTATCTTTTTTATCTATATTTTTTGACTTTACTGAAAGAACATCATTAAATTTTAAAGCCGATCTTACTCTTTTATTGTCTCTCAAAAACCCTTTTTCAGCATCCTCCCACATAAACCTATTAAAAATGCATATTAAGGATTTGTTGTTTGGTAAAAATTTTATGTCAGATGGGATGATTAGGAGTCTTGAAGATAAGCTGCAAAAACTTTTAAATCATTCTGATCGTCAGCTTTAAGTTTTAAATTTCCTAGGTTATCAAGCATTAATTAATTTTATTTTTGCTCCACATTTTCTAAGTTTCCCTACTAAATTTTCATAACCTCTTTCAAGATGATAAATCCTATTAATTATAGTTCTTCCTTTAGCAGCAAGTCCAGCTAAAACAAGACAAACAGAAGCTCTCAAATCAGTGGCCATCACTTCTGCGCCAGATAAATTTTCTACTCCAGTAACAATTGCCGATCTATCTTTTATTTGAATGTTTGCTCCCATTCTTTGCAATTCTAATACGTGTAAAAATCTATTCTCAAAAATTTTTTCTTTTCAGTTTAGATTTGCCATTTGCAAAACATAACAGGCTCATTAATTGAGCTTGCATGTCTGTAGGGAACCCTGGATAAGGCATCAGTTGCGATATTTAAATTTTTTATTTTTTTTGAGTTTACTTGAACTGAACTGTTCGACAAAGGTTTAATTTTTACATTAGCTTTTTTTAAAACTTGAACAATATTTTTTATATCTTTTAAATTAATATTATTTAATTGGATTTCTCCTTTGGTAATTGCTCCAGCAATTAAATAGGTTCCTGTCTCAATTCGATCTGGCATAATTTTATATTCGGTGCTCTTTAGTTTAGAAACGCCTTCAATTAAAATTGATCTTTTTGACAAAAATTTAATTCTAGCACCTGCCTTATTTAAAAAATTTATTAGATCTAAAATTTCTGGCTCAATCGCAATATTTTTCAAAACTACTTTTTTGTTTGAACAGCATATACTTCAATATAGCAGTTTCGGTGGCCCCAACAGAAATTTGTTTAAACTTATACGAAATATTTTTAATATTTTTTATAATTTTAGATTCTACATATCCTTTAAGAATATTATTTTCGTAACCTGCTTGATCTAAAAAATTGATATGCAAATCTACTGGTCTAGCTCCAATTGCACATCCTCCGGGCAAAGATACTTTTGCTTTTTTAAATTTTGCAAGCAAAGGGCCCAAAACTAGAATTCCTGCTCTCATTGTTTTTACCAGTTTATAATCTGCAAAATAATTATTAGTTTTTTTTGGATAAATTTCTAATTGATTTTTATTAAAAGAAATTTTTTTACCTAAAGTTTCTAATAATTTTATCATTGTAAAAATATCTCTAACTCTAGGAACATTTTTTAGAGTTATTTTGTTATTAAATAATATTGATGCGGCTAAAATTGGCAAAGAAGCATTTTTAGAACCTGAAATTTTTATAGAGCCACGAAGCTTCGTGCCACCATCTATAACAATTTTTTTCATAAATTTAAATTTTAGGTAAAGTTACACCTTTTTGTTTCATATACTTTCCTTTACGATCAGCATAAGAAACTTCTGGATTTTCATTTCCCTTTAGAAAAATAAACTGACAAGCTCCCTCATTTGCATATATTTTTGCAGGAAGTGGAGTTGTATTTGAAAACTCTAGTGTTACATGACCTTCCCATTCAGGCTCAAGAGGAGTCACATTCACAATAATTCCACATCTAGCATAAGTACTTTTTCCAAGACAAATAACCAATACATCTCTTGGGATTTTAAAATATTCAACGGTAGATGCTAAAGCAAATGAATTTGGTGGGATAATACAGACATCTTCGGTCTTGGTAATTAAATTTGAATCAGAAAAATTTTTTGGATCAACAATTGAAGAATTTACATTTGTAAAAATCTTAAATTCATTCGAAACTCTCGCATCATATCCAAAAGAAGATAAGCCATAAGATATATTGCTTGATCTTTCCTGCTTTTCAACAAAAGGAGAAATCATATCATGTTCCAATGACATTTTTTAATCCATTTATCTGATAAAACACTCATTTAATTTTAAACTATTTTTTCTCTAATTTTTTTTTAAATTCTTTTCTTTTTTTAAGATTTTCTTTTAAGGCCTCAGCAAGTCTTTGCTTTTTATTATCATCCTGTTTGGATAATAAACTCATAGAAAACTATTTATCTGGATTGGTTAAATCGTCTAAAGTGATTGGCTTATTGATGTCATGCATTTTGACTTCTTCTTCAACTATTTCACTTTGATTTGAAGAGGAGGCTCTTTTGGCTCTTTTTAAAGCTAACCTTTCTTTTCTTTTGGCTTCTTTAAGCATAGCTCTCTCACCTCTTTTAGATTTATAATCGTAATGTATACCCATGAGCGAGCCTCCTATTTAAATTTTTAACCTAATCTTTTTTTAGGTTAACTGCTGAAGGTCCTTTTTTTCCTTCTTCGATATCAAAAGTCAGAACATCACCTTCATCAAGATAACCTACTCCCGAATCTTTTACAGCAGACATATGAACAAAGACATCTTTCTCTTTGTCTTCTCGTTCAATAAAACCATAACCTTTGGTTCCATTAAACCATTTTACTTTACCTTTTATACTCATATTTACTTTCTTTTACTTATTTATTGTAGCATCATTCATGATGCTGTCGGCTTTAAATAGATAACCGAACATTTTGTCAAGAAGATGCTTCAACTAAAAATTGAGTATTTTATGATTTTTCTGCCAGGTCACAATTCTGTTTCGTAATTTTGCTATCAAAATCTCGAACTGTTTCAGTATTAACAATCCAAATATAAGATTTCTCATATGTTCCATTACTAGCAACTTGCGTACATCTTTTCCCAAGTTTTACTGAATGCTGTGAACAGTTAGCTACAAAAATGAAAGCTAAAAGCACAAAAAAATAATTTAGTTTTTTCATAATTATAAGGAATAGTTATTAAAGAAGATTTATTCTTGATCTAATAAAGTCAATTGTAAGACCTTAAGTATTTAAAAATAACTTAAATCCTGTATTTTAAATGTCTTAGACACAAAAAAGCCCACATAGCTCAGTTGGTAGAGCACGTCCATGGTAAGGACGGGGTCGTCAGTTCAATTCTGGCTGTGGGCACCACTCGATATTATTTTCTTTCTAAAATCTCTTTATACAATGAGCTATGATCATCATTTTCTAAACCGCGATCACATAAATTTTCAAACATTCCTTTTATAAGATTGGAAATTGGAAGTTTAATACCTTTTTCCTCAGCACACTCTAAAATATTATTCATATCTTTTAAGTGAGTAATATTTTTTCCTCTAGCAGCAAAATCTTTGTCGATCATTCTATTGCCATGATTTTGTAAAATTTTTCCATCAGCAAAACCGCCTTTTACTGCCTCTATAAATTTTTTAGGATCTGCACCATTTTTTTCACAAAGTATTATAGCCTCTGCAACAGCACCTATTGTAACACCTACAATAATTTGATTGCACAATTTAGAAACCTGACCACTTCCATTTGGGCCAACTAATGTTGGATTTCCCATTGTTTTAAGAACTGCTTTAGCTTTTTCAAAAACCTCCTGGTCACCTCCAGTCATTATAGCAAGAGATGCATTTTTTGCTCCCTCAGGGCCGCCAGAAACTGGCGAGTCCAAAAAATATATTTGATTATCTTTTAAAGTTTCGTAACACTTTGTTGCTGTAGAAACTTTAGTTGAGCT
>JAYQJR010000002.1:0-5476 GCA_038142265.1 Candidatus Pelagibacteraceae bacterium
TTAGTTCCATTAAAAGAAAATGTTAGATATTATTTATTTTTTATAAGTCCAAGTATATCTTTTTGGAATAGGACCTTTGTTTTTTTCATTTTTAAGAGATTGTTCATAAGCATGAGCCATAATCCCAATAGATCTTGAAATCACAAAAAGTGCCCTTGCCAAAATTGGTGGAAAACCAAGTTCACCATAAACTACTGCAGATATTCCATCAATATTCATTGGAATAGACTTATTTTTAATTTTTTTTAATTGTAATTCCACTTGTTCTGCAATTTTTAATATTTTTCCTTTAATCTGTTTTTTTTTAATTAATTTTTTAGTGAGTTTTTTAGTGGTTTTACCCGAGGGTCTATTTTATGAAATCTGTGCCCAAAACCAGGTATATTTTTTTTATTTTTTATTTTTTGATTTAAAAAAACTTTAACAGATTGCTTGCTAATAAGTAATTCATTATACATTTCTAGCGCTTGTTGACCTGCACCCCCATGAACATCACCCAAAACGTTTGCAGCAGAAGCCATAGCATTATTAATTCCAATACCACAAGTCATAGCCATTCGAGATATTGCAATTGCTGGAGATTGTGGTCCATGATCCACAGATGCCATTAATGTAAGATCTAATAACTGGGCTTTATCTTTAGATACTTTTTTTCCAAGAGTTAATAAGAAAATCATTTGTGATAAACTAAAATTTTTTTTTATTAAACTTTCAATTTTATTACCTCTATAGGAAATTTTATTTGGTGACATTTTGATAATAGATGTTGACCACCAGTCTAAAAATTCTTTTTCAATTTTATTCATTTATTATTTTTTCTTTTTTAAAGGTAGTTATTTGCCTACTAGTATATCTAACATTTTCATAATAGAATTTGTATTTTGACCAAGTTTAGGAGGTGGTGATTTTACACGATTAATTTTATTATTAATTCTCATTGAGGTTTTGAGCAATTTTAACTTTGGGAAACCTTTTATTTTATATGAGGTAATAATTTTTCTATTTTTTAATTTGATTGTGTTTTAATATTTCTGGAATTGAAAGAATAGGTCCACAAGGTACATTAAATTTTTGAAATTTTTTTACCCAATCATTTGTTTTTTGTTTTAGTAGTTTTTTTTCAATAATTTGTTTTAAAAGTTTTCTGTTTTTTAATCTATTTTGTCTATCGCAAAACTTTTTATTTTAATCAAGTTTTTTAAATTTAAAGCAATACACACTCCTTCAAAATGAGATTGTCGGTTAGCAGCGATATTTATCATACCATTCTTCGTTTTAAATGTTCCCGATGGGGATGCTGTAAAATTTTCATTTCCAAGCGGTTTTGGTATTACATTCGCATTAAGATAATTAGATACAACCCAGCCCATAGAAGAAATAACTGAGTCCAACATTGAAATATCAATATGAGAAGCTTTTCTGTTTTTATTATTTAATAATGATGTAATAGCTAAAGCCGCATTAAGTCCGCCAATTGTGTCAGCAACTGGATAACCAACTCTAAAAATATTTTTATCTTTACCGGTTATACTCATTACACCTGAATAACCTTGAATAATCTGATCATAGGCAGGAAGTTTAGCTAAAGACCCATTTTGTCCAAAACCAGAAATTGAAGTAAGGATAATTTTTTTATTTATTTTTTTTAATTTGCTAAAGTCTATACCGAGTTTTTTGATAGTTCCTGGTTTAAAATTTTCTACAATGACATCAGATTTTTTTACTAATTTAAAAAATATATCCTTTCCTATTTTTGATTTGATATTTATTGCAATTGATTTTTTACCAGCATTTTGAGCCAGAAAAGAAATACCCATCTTCTTTTTATTAAAGTTGATTGATGCACCGAGTTGTCTTGCTAAATCTCCACCAGAGGGGTTTTCAACTTTAATTACATCGCAACCTAAGTGTGCCAAAAGGTGGCAACAGTAAGGTCCAGCTAATACGTTTGTAAGGTCTAATACTCTGTATTTTTTCATATAATAAATATTGAATACATTTTTATATTGTATAACTTCTTAACATTAAACGTTTAAACAAGGGGGATAAATGCTTAAAACTTTTAAGCGACTATTTGCAACTCTTTCAGTATTTGCAATAGCTCTTTCTGCTCCTTCATCATCTTTTGCAGTTGATAAATTGCACTTCATCATTCCTGGTGGAGCTGGTGGTGGTTGGGATGGAACTGCTAGAGGAACTGGAGAGGCTTTAACTAAATCAGGTATATTAAAATCTGCATCATTTGAAAATATGTCAGGTGGTGGTGGTGGAAAAGCGATTTCATTCATGATTTCTCAAAAACCTAAAGGTACAATCATGGTGAATTCAACACCAATCGTAATTAGATCAATTACTAATCATAAAGGTTTTAAAAAAGCTGGTGGAGGAGTGTTATCTTACAAAGATGTAACTCCAATTGCTGGAATTATTGGTGACTTCGGTGCAATCGTTGTTGCTAAAAATTCTAAATTTAAAAACTTTAAAGATGTAGTTGCAGCTTACAAAAAAGATCCAAAATCAGTAAAAATGTCTGGTGGATCTGTAAGAGGTGGTATGGACCATTTAATTGGCGCTGCTGCTTTCCAAGCTGCTGGTGCTGATCCTGCAAAAGTAACTTACATTCCATATGATGCTGGAGGAAAAGCAATGGCTGGTCTTCTATCAGGAGAAGTAAGTTTAATGTCGACAGGTCTAGGTGAAGTTGTTGGTGCTCAAGATCAAGTAAGAATCTTAGGTATCACTGCTCCAAATAGATTAAAAGATGCTCCAAATGTTCCTACATTAAAGGAACAAGGTTACGATGTAACTTTTGTTAATTGGAGAGGTTTCTTTGGACCTCCAGGTATGAGCAGCAAAGATAAAAATGCTGTTGCTAAATTACTTGGCGATGTTCAAAAAACTCCAGAGTGGGAAGCTGTAAGAAAAAGAAATGCTTGGGTGAATATTTATAATCCAGGTTCTAAGTTCGACAGTTTCTTAGCTGATCAAACAAAAGTTAAGACAAGCCTAATGAAAAAATTAGGAGTTTTATAATTTTTAAATAATAATGGCGGCCCGATATAGGGCCGCCTTTTTTTATGATAAGTGAAAATAAAATAATTTTTTTAATATTTTTTGTAATTTCAAGTCTTTACTTGTATGGATCATATAATATTCCAATTCATGCGTTTGATTTAAACGCACCATTTAATGCATCAACTTTCCCAAAATTTATTGGGATGGTAGGAATAGGTATTTCTGCTCTATTTATAGTTTTACCTGAAGCTTCAAAACCAAACGTTAATTACAAAGCTTTAGACTTTAAGAATACTACAATTTTATTAATCTTAATGTTGATTTATGCATTTTTTATTCAAACAGTAGGTTTTTTTCTTTCAACTAGTTTTTTTCTTTTATTTGCTTTCTATGCTTTAGGTGAAAGGAGAAAAAAAGTTTTATTTTTTTTCTCGTTCCCTTTTGTAGCTATTTTTATGTTAATTTTAATTAAGGGTTTAGATATTTATTTAAGAGATCCTTTTCTTAAAATGATTGGATTAATTTCATGATTGATGGAATTTTATCAGGAATTAGTACTGCATTAAATTTTAAGAATTTAATTATGGTATTTGTTGGTTGTTCTGCTGGCACAATAATTGGAATGCTTCCAGGTCTTGGTCCAATGACAGCAATTGCTTTGATGATACCAATTACTTATGGTTTAGACCCAGCTGCAGGGCTAATTTTAATGGCAGGAGTTTATTATGGAGCTGTATTTGGTGGCTCAACTTCATCAATTTTAATTAACGCTCCAGGAGTGGCTAGTACTGTAGCAACATCATTTGATGGTTATCCAATGGCAAAACAAGGAAAAGCAGGTAAAGCTCTAGCGATCCCTGCTTACAGTTCTTTTGCTGGTGGAACTATTTCTGCTGTATTTCTACTAATAGCAGCACCATCTTTGTCTGTGATTAGTTTATCTTTTAGATCTCCAGATTATTTTGCTTTAATGGTCTTAGGATTGACTGCCGTTGCAGCTTTTTCTTCAAAAGGTCAATTTTTAAAAGCAATTGCAATGACTCTAGTTGGTTTAATGTTAGCAACCATTGGACAAGATTCTTTATCAGATTTAAGCCGTTTTACTTTTAACAATATGCGATTATCTGACGGAATTAGTTTTATTCTCGTGGCCATGGCAACTTTTGCAATGTGTGAAGCTTTAATAATGATTTTTAAAAAAGAAGACAAAGCAAGCAAAGCAGATCAAATTTCTCTTCAAGAACTTGGTTCTATGAAACTTGAACAAGAAGAGAGAAAAGAAATGATTAAAACTTGGCCAAAAAATTCAGTGATTGGTTTTTTAATTGGTGTACTTCCAGGAGCGGGAGCAACAATTGCATCTTTTTTAGCTTACGGAATGGAAAGAAACTTGGCAAAAGATGCAGATAAAGAAAAGTTTGGCAAAGGAAGTGTGAGAGGCTTAGCTGCACCTGAAAGCGCAAATAATGCTGCATGCTCAGGTTCATTTGTACCTCTTTTAACATTAGGTATTCCGGGAAGTGGAACCACGGCTATTATGCTTGGAGCACTACTTGCGTTTGGAATTCAGCCAGGACCCAATCTTTACAATACAAATCCAGATATTTTTTGGTCTGTGATAATATCAATGTATATCGGCAATATCGTACTTTTAATATTAAACTTGCCATTAATACCTTACATTGCAAGATTACTTGCGGTTCCGAGAAATGTTTTAGTACCAATGATTATATTTTTTTCAGTCATAGGCGTTTACTTAATTTCATTTAATACTTTTGATATTTTCTTAATGATTTTTATTGCAGCTGTAGCTATGATTTTAAGGCTTTATGATTTTCCAATGCCGCCATTAATTTTAGCATTTGTACTTGGTGGAATGATGGAGACTAATCTTCGAAGATCTCTTCTAATCAGCGATGGTTCATTTGATTTTTTATGGAGCAGACCAATTACAGTAGTGATTTTATGTATCACGTTAGCAATCGTGGGTATGCAAATTTATAATTACTTTAAAAAATTAAAGAAAAGCTAATTATTTTTTAATTTCAACTTTTTGCCCATCTAACCACTCAGCATCTTCACCTTTGTAATGCTCTTTCTTCCAGATAGGCGTTCTTTTTTTTATTTCTTCAATAATGAATCTCGAAAAATCGTAGACTTGTTTTCTATGTTTGCATGCAACAGCAATAATAATTGAAATTCCACCAAGAGGCACATAGCCTTTAGCATGTTCAACAAATGCTACTGGATGTTGTAAATCTAATTTCTTAATTGCTTCATTATATATTTCTTCAAAACTTTTTTTCACCATTACATCATGAGAGTCATAAGTAATTCCTGTGACTTCTTTTTCATTATTATGATCTCTTACTGTTCCAATAAAAAATAAAGATGCACCACATTTGTGTGACTCAATAAATTTTTGAGCTTTATCTAAAGAAATATTTTTTATATCTACTAC
>JAYQJR010000003.1:0-26036 GCA_038142265.1 Candidatus Pelagibacteraceae bacterium
ATCAAATTTTACGTTAATTTTAGTTGATCCAATATCTAACTTGAAACCATATTTCCAATTAAATGCATTTCCACTTACAGACCCGCTTGCTATTCCAATAACCCCTTCTGCATAACCTGAATATTTATTTGGATCCTTAGGATCTTTTTCAATTTTCCACTCTCTAAAATCTTTTGTCCCATCGTCATAAATAAAATCTTCTTTTAAAATTAAATATTTTCCATCCCAAGTTCCATCAATGAAGACTTTAAAGCTTTTTTTAATTGTTCCGAAACGATCTTCGAATACTCCTCTGGCAATAGTTTTTCCTTTAAAATATTCTTCAAGTTTTAAAACTGGTTTTTTGTTTTCAAAATCTTTTAAATTCATAGATGAACAACTATTTAAAAATAAACCTAATAATAATACACCAAAAAATCTCATACTTTGTAATATTTTAATTGTAATCTTTTCAAAATCAAAGTTCCACCATCTAAAAACTTCTTTGGAAATGGACCATACATATTAAACCATGCAAAATCCTGTTTTTCTTTTGATTTTATTTTCCCAAACCATTTCTTAATAAGAAATACACACATTATTATGTATTCATTTTTTTATAGCTATGATTAACCATATCTAAGCTAATTAAATCATTTTTTTTTATTGCAATTCCAAGCTCTTCCTTCATTTCTCTTATGGCTGCTTCTTCAAAGCTTTCATTTTCTTCACACTTTCCGCCTGGAAACTCCCAGTAATTTTTGTAACTTTTATTTAATGGTCTTTTTGTCATCAAAATTTGATTATTTTTTTTTAAGATACAAACAGAAACAAAAACAAACTTCACGTTTAATTAATTTCTATAATCAGCATTAATTGAAATATATTTATGCGTAAGATCACAAGTATAAACTTTAAAATCTGATTTACCTTGGCACAGATCTACTTCAATTTTAATATGACACCCTTTCATATATTTTGCTGCAATACTCTCTTTATAAGATTTTTGAATTTGACCCTTTTTTAAAAATAAATTGATTTCCAAGTTTTAAATTAATTTTATTTATATCAAAATTAACTTCAGTTTTACCTACAGCCATTATAATTCTTCCCCAGTTAGGATCTTCACCGGCAATTGCTGTCTTGCACAGCTGAGAATTTGCAATTGAAAAACCAACAGTTTTGGCATCTGATTTTGTCTTCGCATTTTTCACATTAATTTCAATAAATTTACTAGAGCCCTCTCCATCAAATGTAATTTGATGAGCTAAAGATAACATCACTTTATACAAATGTTCTTTGAACGATTTATATGATTTAGAATTTTCATTATCGATTAATTTATTTTTTGCACTATCGGTAGAAAAAACCAAAACCATATCATTGGTTGAAGTATCTGCGTCTACACTAATTGCATTAAAAGTTTTTTCTAAATTTTCCTTTAAAGCTTTATTTAAAAGATTTTTAGAAATGCATGCATTGGTAAATACAAAAGCTAACATAGTCGCCATGTTCGGTGCAATCATACCTGAGCCTTTTGTAATTCCTGCAATATGAATTTTTTTCTTATCAAGCGTAAAGCTTGATTTGCTTAATTTCGCAATCGTATCCGTTGTCATGATAGCCTTAGCAGCACTAATCCATTGTTGTTTATTTGAAGACTTAAGATTTTTTACTAAATGAGGAATATTGTTTTTAATTTTTTCTATTGGAAATTTTTCACCAATAACACCAGTGGAAGCAAACAAAATTTCATTTTGTTTAACTTTTTTAAATTTAGAAATATTTTTATGTAATTCTTTTAAAGAATCAAAACCTTGTTTTCCGGTAAGTGCATTTGCATTTTTTGTATTAACAAATAAAGCTTTGACTTTTCCTGATTTAATTTTTTTGTTCCATTTTATACTTTCAGCTGCAGCTTTTGATTTGGTAAAAGCGCTGGCAAATTTTGCTCCTTTATCAAAATAAAAAAGTGATAAATCTTTTCTTTTTTTATTTTTATATAATTTTGCGTCCCACGTAGATATCTGGACTCCATCAATCTCGGGGAGTTCGGTAAAGGCTCCGTTTTTCCCACTCAAAAACTGTTTTTTAAAAAATGTTTTAAGTTTATTGTCCATTGTTAGCAGTTGATATTTATGCGGTATATAAGATAGAAATGTGCAATTTACTATTATTAAAAACACAAAATGATCAAATTCAATTTTCTTAATAAAATTTTTGGCTCTACCAATGAGAGAAAAATTAATGCCTTGAAACCAACAATTGAAAAAATCAATGAGCTAGAAAAAGAATTTGAAAAATTATCTGACCAAGAACTTAAGCAAAAAACTGAAGAACTTAAAAAGAAAGCCAAAGAAATTAATAATTTAGACGATATTTTGCCAGATGCTTTTGCGTTGGTAAGAGAAGCTAGTAAACGTACAATTGGTCAACGCCATTATGATGTACAATTAATGGGTGGAATTATCCTTCACCAAGGAAAAATATCTGAGATGAAAACAGGTGAAGGAAAAACACTTGTTGCAACCCTTGCTGCATTTTTAAATAGTTTAGATGGAAAAGGTGTCCACGTTGTTACGGTCAATGATTATTTGGCAAAAAGGGACTCGGAATGGATGGGTCAGATCTACAGTTTTCTAGGTTTGAAAGTTGGATGCCTTACAGGTGATGTTTCTGATGAGGAAAGAAAAGAAATTTATAATGCTGATATTATTTATGGAACCAACAATGAGTTTGCATTTGATTATCTAAGAGACAATATGAAATTATCTATAGATGAGATGGTTCAACGTTCATTTAACTTTTGTATAGTTGACGAGGTAGATAGTATTTTAATTGATGAAGCAAGAACTCCGCTTATTATTTCAGGACCAGCAGATGATAGCTCTACTGAATATTTTTTATGTAATAAAATTGTAAATGAATTAGATGAACAATTTTATCTAAAAGATGAAAAAGATAGAAATGTTACCCTAACTGATCTTGGTGTAGACGAAGTTGAAAAAACTCTCAAAATTAAATTTACTTAATGGAGATAATTTTTATGATCCAAGAAATCTTTCATTGGTTCATCACATAAACCAATCTTTAAAAGCAAATATTTTATTTACTAAAGACAAAGATTACATAGTGAGGGACAATCAAGTTCAAATTATTGATGAATTTACTGGTCGTGTATTAGATGGAAGAAGATATTCTGATGGTCTACATCAAGCAATCGAGGCCAAAGAAGGTGTTCCAATACAAAGTGAAAATCAAACATTCGCATCTACAACTTATCAAAACTATTTTAGACTTTATAAAAAATTAGCAGGGATGACAGGAACGGCTTTAACAGAGGCTGAAGAATTTTACAGTATTTATAAACTTGATGTGGTTGAGATGCCAACTAATGTTCCAGTTACTAGATTAGACCTTAATGACCAAATTTACAGAACAGAAAATGAGAAAATTAATGCGATTATAGAAAATATAGAAGAAGCAAATAAAATTGGTCAACCCGTTTTAGTTGGTACAACGAGTATTGAAAAATCTGAAATGCTTTCAAAACATTTAAAAAATAAAAATATTAAACACAATGTTCTAAATGCAAAACAACATGAAAAAGAAGCTTATATCATTGCTCAAGCGGGAAGACTGCATGCAGTAACAATTGCAACTAACATGGCTGGTCGAGGTACTGATATTCAACTTGGTGGAAATCTTGAAATGAGATTAGAAGAAAGTACAGATAAAAACCAAGAAAAAATTAATCACCAAGAAGAAAAAAATAAAGTCATCGATGCAGGTGGGTTATTTGTTATTGGAACAGAAAGACACGAAAGTAGAAGAATAGATAACCAGCTTCGAGGAAGGTCAGGTAGACAAGGCGATAAAGGTAAATCTATTTTTTTCTTAAGCTTACAAGACGATCTAATGAGAATTTTTGGATCAGAAAAAATTGATTTTATGCTTCAAAAACTTGGTCTTATAGAAGGGGAAAGTATCGATCATCCTTGGATCAATAAAGCATTGGAAAAAGCACAAAAAAAAAGTTGAAGCACGTAACTTTGATATCAGAAAATCTTTATTACAGTTTGATGATGTAATGAGTGACCAAAGAAAAGTTATTTATGAGCAAAGATTAGAAGTTTTGAAAAGTGATAATATTTATGAAACAACTGATGGAATTTTTGAAGAAATTTCTCAAGATATTGCGCACCAAGCTAGTTTACCAGGAGAAAACATTGATAAAACAATGTTAAAATCAAGAGTCGAAAGAATTCTTGGCTCAAAACTTGAAGAACGAGATATTGAGCAATTTATTATCCTTAGCAAAAATGAAAAAGTTAATAAACTTAAGGAAAAATTTCAAAATAAAAGAGACGAGAGAATTAAAAAAGTTGGAGATGAAATAAATAAAGATATTGAAAAGAAAATATTTTTACAAAACTTAGACTTTGAATGGAGAAGTCATTTACAATATCTTGAACAATTAAGACAAGTGATTGGTTTGAGAGGATATGGTCAAAAAAATCCTCTGGACGAATATAAAAGAGAAAGTTTTAGCTTATTCCAACAATTATTAGAAAAAATTAAAGAAAATATAGTTATCTTTTTATCAAATATTGAAATTTCAGTAGCTGATAAAATGCAAGAAGAGCTATCAAAAGATCCTTCAAAAATTAAAAGACCAGAAGGTTGCCTTTTGGAAGGTAATGATAAAAATAAAATTGCTAGAAACGAAAGATGTCCTGCTACAGGAAAAAAATTTAAAAGTTGCTGCGGTTCTTTAATTTAGAAGAAAAAATATTCCAATTAAAACTGCTATTCCTAAAATAAATAACAAAGAAGTTTTTTTTAAAAAAACTTTTTTAATGTCCATTTCTGGAAACTTATCGAATGATATAGCTTCCACAGGTAAATTACTTCCGACATCTTTAAATTTATTTGCACGTTCTTCTAGAATCTCTTCAGAAGATTTATTTTCATAAAGATCTAAGCATTTAATAATTTCACTTTTGATTGTTTTGAGATGCTTCCTCGGGATTTCTATGAGCTCCACCTTTTGGTTCTGAAATAATTCCATCAATAATTTCATACTTAAATAAATTTTGAGCTGTTAAATGCATTGCATCTGCTGCATCTTTTGACTTAGTTGCGTCCTTCCATAAAATAGAAGCGCACCCTTCTGGGGATATCACTGAGTAAATTGAATGTTCTAACATTAAAACTTTATTTGAAGTTGCTAAGGCTATGGCTCCTCCTGAACCTCCTTCACCAATCACAACTGAAATAATCGGAACTTTTAGAGATAAGCAACAGTTAATAGATTGTGCAATCGCTTCTGCTTGGCCTCTTTCTTCTGCGCCTTTACCAGGATAGGCTCCAGGAGTATCTACAAGTGTTACGACTGGAACATTATAATTCTCGGCTAACTTCATTAACCGAATGCATTTTCGATAACCCTCGGGTCTCATCATTCCAAAATTTCTTTTAATTCTTGATTCAGTGTCATTTCCTTTTTCTTGGCCTATAACTAAAACTGACCTTCCATCTAACTTTGCAAAGCCTGTGATAGCTGCTTCATCATCTCCAAAAGCTCTATCGCCTGCTATCGGCTGAAAATGATCAAAAATTTGATTAATGTAAAAGTGAGCTTTTGGTCTACTCTCATGTCTTGCAATTTTTGTTTTTTTCCAACCATCTAAGTCAGAATAAATTTCATCAATCTTTGAGTTAATTTTGCTTTCTATTTCTTGAATTTGAGAGCTGTTAACTGAAGAAAGCCCTTTATCTTGTTGAAAAGGATGCTTTAAATCTTCAAGATTTTTATCTAGTTGTTCAAGATCTTTTTCAAAATCTAAATAATGCACGGTTGAACCTTACAATTTAAATTCATTTTCAACAAAGACTTTTTTCAAATAATCCAACTTCATCTTATCAAAAATCTTAATAATCGCTAAAAAATCTCTAACGTAGTTACTATCACTCTCTTTTAAATTAGAAATAAAAGTAATTGTTTTAATCATAACTAAATTGTCAGATTTTTTCTCAATTGCATTAAAAACCTCGTTAGGAATATAGATATCTTTTGTATAGATTTCTTTTTTGAGATCGCCTGGTAAACCAACTTTTAATTGGTTAAGAATATTAATAAAAGCAATATCCTTTCCATTTAATTTGTATTCGCCTTTTTTAATCTTATTAGTAAAGATTGATAAAGTATTTAAAGCTTCTTTTTTTAATTTTTTATCTGTCTTATCGTCCAAAAGTGCTCTTGCTTTAGAAGTGTATAAAAAATTATTGTTATAATTATCTTTAATTTTGGAATAATTTTTTAAAAAAATCTCTAATTCTTTAGTCTGCTTTTCATCAATAATTTTAGGATCTTTTTTAACAAGAATAGCCAACTCATTAAAAAAAACTGGTTCACCAATTGATTTAAGTCCATTTAAAGTCAACTTATCTTTAAAAGTTTTCAAAATTTCTAATTTAATTTTTGGATCTTGAGCTAATAATGCAGCTTGATACAAAATCGCATGAGACTCAGGTCTTTTTAACTTTTGACTACTTTCTTGTGGATTTAATAACTGTGAAAATGAAAAGTTATATTTTTTATAAATATTAAGAACTTGATTTAAATCATATAAATTTTCATTTACAGATCTTTCGAGAAAAAGAACAAATTCATCAAATTTCTTTTGGTTACTTTCATTCTTTTCTTCTAAACTTTTTCCTAAAACTTTATTTGCTAATCCACTATTAAAAAAATAATTTCTAAGTTCTTTATTTTTTGAAAAGTTTTCGTAACTTAAACTTAAACCATCAGATGCAATAATAGATAAATGTGCATTAAAAATATTATCAAAGTTATTATCTCCAGGTTTGTCAGAAACGACCTGTTAAAAAGTTTATTTTATTTATAAAAAACTTATCCGCTTTTCTTGTCTCTCTATATAAATCTAGTTTAGACTGTGCTTGCTTGATTTGTCTTTTGTGTACGTGACAAAAAATCTTGTATTTATCTAATAAGACACTTTCAACTTCTTGAGTCATTAAACTGGTATAGCTACATGCCTTATCTAATGAGCCATTAGATAAATAATAACCAAATAAAAATTCTAAAAATTTTGGATTTTTATTAATCAATTTATTTTGATTAATGACCTGATCAATTAAATCCATCTTCTCATTTTTAATTAACCAATCAGTTATAAATTGAAGATATAATTTTCCCTTATCATCAAAAGCATTCAAATTATTTTTAGTAAAAAATATGTATTGAACTAATGCATTAAGACTTTTTTTATCTGATCGCAAAATAATTTCAGAAGTTTTATTAAGAACTTCTAAATCTAAGCCAGCCCAAATATTTAAATCAATTTTAGTTTGATCTGGTTCGTACAAACCAAAAATGACTTCATTATCATTAATCTCTTTTGATTGACTAACCGCCTGAACTCCTAAATCAATGTTTTGTTTATCAAAAACAGTTTGCGGTAAATCTTTATCTGTAGATCTTTTTTTTATTTCAGAACTATTATCTTGCTGGTTTTGATCGATAGTAATTTCTTTAGATTTTTGCCAAATATCTTTAGTTTCCGCATAACCAATAGAAGTCAAAAAAAAGCAATAGCAAACTAATAAAAAGAGTTTTTTACTTAACTTTAGTAACAATGTCATTTGGAAGTACCTTAATTTCCTTTTTGGCCTCTGGAGCAATATCTAAATAGTTTACAACAAACATAGCACCAAAAATAAGCACAATGATAAATAGGATTTTTTTTAAAATTGGATTTTTAAACATTGTTGAAGTGTTTTATAAACATTTTAGACAAAAATGTGTTATTAAATTATTAAATTCTATTCACAATGTTAAAAACTGTCGTTTTGGTGGGCATGATGGGGTCTGGAAAAACCTCTGTAGGTAAAGAACTAGCAAAATCTTTAAATCTAGATTTTATAGATGTTGATCATGAAATAGAGAAAAAATGCAAAAAAACTATACCAGAAATTTTTAAAAAAAAAGGTGAGAAATATTTTCGAAACATCGAGGAAAAAATGTGTAACAAGATTATTAATAATGATGTTAAAATTATTTCACTAGGTGGAGGAGCTTTTGCTAATGAAAAAATCAGAAAAAAAATTAAAAAACATGCATTATCTGTATGGATTAATGTAGGTATTGAAAGCTTATGCCTTAGGCTTGAAAAATCAAAAAATAAAAGACCATTGTTAGATTACACAAATTTAAAAAAATCTATAAAAGATATATTAGATAAAAGAAAAAAAATTTATGAAAAAGCTGACTTTGTCGTGAATGTTAAATCAGACAACAAAAAAAAAGTGGCTGAGAAGATAATTAAAATATTATGAAAACACTTCGAGTAACAACAAAATATGAGACTTATCCTGTTTATATTGGTCAAAATATTTTAAAATCTTTCCACAAATATCAAAAAAAAATTTTAAAAAATTCTAATAAAATTTTAGTTGTTACAACAGCTAATATTCCCAATAAATACTTTGCTCAAATAAAAAAAAGTTTGACAAAAAATAAAAAAATTAAGTTGATTAAATTAGTATTGCCAGAAGGAGAAAAGATTAAAAATAATAATTTTCTTTTAAAAATTACAAATCTCCTTTCAAAAGAAAGTTTCGATAGAAAAGATGCTTTGGTAGCTTTAGGCGGAGGAGTCATCGGAGATCTTTCTGGATTTGCTGCAAGTATATTTAAAAGAGGTATAAACTTTGTTCAGATTCCCACAACGTTACTCTCTCAAGTAGATTCTTCAGTCGGTGGCAAAACAGGAGTTAATAATAATTATGGTAAAAACTTAGTAGGAACTTTCTACCATCCAAAATTTGTATTAATTGATACGAACACACTTTCTACTTTACCTAAAAGAGAAATTATTGCTGGGTTTGCTGAAATTTTAAAATATTCGTTCATCATGAATTCTAAGTTTTTTCTTTGGTTAAAAAATAATGGAAAAAATATTATTAATAAAGCAAACCACAAAATTATATCTAAAGCTATTTATGAAAGCTGCAAATGCAAAGCTATTATTGTTAAAAAGGATGAAAAAGAAAATCATCTACGAGCAATTCTAAACTTCGGTCATACCTTTGCCCATGCATTAGAAACTGTTACAGGCTACTCTAAAAAACTTATTCATGGTGAGGCTGTTTTAATAGGTATGATGGTTGCTTCAAGATTATCTAATAAATTAAAAATGCTATCTAATGTAGAATTACAAAAAATATATCAAATATATGAAATTTTGAATTTATCATACAAATATAAAAAATTTGTAAATCGTAAAAATGTTAATCAAATTTTTAGAACAATGGCTAATGATAAAAAATCGGAAGGCTCTAAAATAAATATTATTCTTTTAAAAAAAATTGGAGTTGCTAAAATAAAAAAATTAACTTTGAAAAAGACCTTTATTCCTTTAATCTTGAACGATCTAAAAGATGGAAGATACTAATTTTTTAACCATTTTTTACATTGGTTTATTAATCATTATGTCCGGAATTTTTTCTGGATCCGAAACCTCTGTTACCTCAGTTAATAGAAGTAAAATTCATAAATTGGCTAACAAAGGGGATAAAAAAGCTAAAAAACTTCTTAAATTAATAGATAAAAAAAATGAACTTATCAGTTCAATATTAGTTGGGAATAATATCGTTAATATTCTAGCTTCAGTATTAGCAGCTGCATTATTGATTGATTACTTTGGAAAAGAGGGAATTTTTTACTCAACTTTGGTCATGACATGCTTAATTGTTATCTTTGCTGAAGTTTTACCAAAAAACATTGCACTAATTAAATCTGATCGATTTGCTTTGTCACTTTCAGGATTTTTATTTATTTTTTTAAAAATATTTCACCCAATAAATCTTTTACTTAATTTTATAAATCAAATTTTCTTTAAAATTTTTAAAATTAAAAAAGATAAAAAGGGAAATCACTCTGTTACTGAAGATATAAGAAATATCATAGATATGCATGAAGATGAAGTGCTTTGCATAAAGATGAGGGTGATATGATTAATGCTATTCTTGACTTAAAAGAAATCACGATAGAAAAAATCATGACTCACAGAAAAAATATTTACTCAATCGACATTAATGATGAACAAAATTTCTACTTAAAAATTGCAAATAGTTCTTTTAGCAGAATTCCAATTTGGGAGGGAAGACCTAGCAATATTCTAGGAATTATACATGCAAAAAACTTATTATCGCATATTAGTTCTAAAGGTGAAATCTCAATTGATAAGATTAAATCAAGCATTATTAAACCATGGTTTGTACCTGAGACGACCAAGGTCAAAGATCAGTTAAATGAATTTATTAAAAGAAAAGAGAAAATTGCTTTTGTTGTAGATGAGTACGGCGAACTTATGGGTATTATTTCATTAGAAGATATTATTGAAGAAATCGTTGGAAATATTTTTGATGAAAAAGATTTTTCTACAATTGGTATAAGAAAAATTAATGATATCACTTACCGAATTAGAGGAGATGTTAACATCAGAGACATTAATAGAGAATTAGATACCAACATTCCTGAAGAAAATGCATCTACTATAGCAGGTTATCTAATTTATAAAACCGAGTCATTTCCTGAAGTTAGTCAAACATTCAAGTTTGATGATATTATTTATGAAGTATTAAATAAGAATAAAAACCAGATTACACAAATTAAAATTACTTTAGAAAATAGAACTAATCACTAGAAATATTTATTTCTATTCCATGAATAAATTCTGACATTTCTTTTTGAAGAATTTTATAAACTAATTGATGAGCTTTTATTTTGTTTTTTAATGCAAATTCTTTATCTCTAATAATTATTTGAAAATGACTGTTACCAGTTTCAGGAGAGTGAGAATGATTCTTATGCAAATGAGATTTATTAAGAACAGTAATATTATTTATTTTTAATTCATTAATTAATTTAAGTTGAATAATCTCTTCTGAATTCATAATAAATTTGTATTATATCATTAATGAGTAAAAATTGTGAAATTATTGGTTGCCACAATAGAGGCTTTAGAAAAGTTCTGGTTAGGGAAAAAAAAAATAAAGAATATAAGCTTCTATGCCAAGATCACCATGATGCACATACTAAATCACAAAATTATGAATGTGATTGGGAATCCTGCAACGCTTTTAGGGGAGTTTAAAGCTCCTAGTAAAATAGGTGATGATTTTTTGTGGTTTTGTGAAGAGCATATAAAAATTTACAATAAGGAATGGGATTTTTTTGAAGGCATGTCGCAAGGTCAAATCGAAGATTTTATGTTTCAAGATATTGTGGGTCATAAAAAAACTCAAAAATTTGGCTCGATGGATAATTTTTTCCACCAGCTTTGGAACAATGCCATCGAAGATGAGCTGCTTATTATTTCGAAGTTCAAACAAACGTTAGCAAAAGATGATCAAAAATATAGTGAAAAACAAATTACTGCTCTAAAGAAAATGGAACTAAAACCTAACGTTAGCTGGGTGGCTGTTAAAGAGCAGTTCAAAAAACTTGTTAAAAAGTATCACCCTGATATGAATGCTGGAAACAAACAGTATGAAGAAAAGCTGAAAGAAATAACTATCGCTTATTCATATTTAAAAACATCATTAACAGATAGACAAAAAACAGTTTAACATATGGAATTTTCAACGGAGCCAGATTTAAATATCTCAGTCAAACAAACTTTTAATATAGATTCAGATTTAGAAGTTCCGGCATTTTCAGAAAAGAATAATTACGTCCCTGAAATAGATAATAATTATATTTTTGATAAAGAAACAACGCTAGCAATCTTGGCAGGATTTTCAAATAACAAAAGAGTGATGGTTCAAGGTTATCATGGAACAGGAAAATCTACTCACATTGAACAAGTTGCGGCTAGATTGAACTGGCCTTGTGTTAGAGTTAATCTTGATAGTCATATTAGTAGAATTGATCTAATTGGAAAAGACGCAATTGTTATTAAAGACGGAAAACAAGTTACCGAATTTAAAGAGGGTATTTTACCTTGGTCTCTACAAAATCCTGTAGCACTAGTATTTGATGAATATGATGCTGGTCGTCCAGATGTAATGTTTGTTATTCAGCGAGTTCTTGAAAGTGAAGGTAGGTTTACTCTTTTAGATAAAAATAAAGTAATTAAACCAAACAATTTTTTCAGATTATTTGCTACAGCTAACACAATTGGCTTAGGAGACACAACGGGTCTTTATCATGGTACACAACAAATTAACCAAGGGCAAATGGATAGATGGAATATTGTTACGACTCTTAACTATCTTGATCCAAAACAAGAAGAACAAATTATTTTAGCAAAATGTAAATTTTTAAATGATGCTAAAGGTAAAAAAATTATTAGTAATATGGTTCAAGTTGCAAATCTCACAAGAAATGGATTTGCAAATGGTGACATATCAACTGTGATGAGTCCTAGAACTGTTTTAACTTGGGCAGATAATTATAAAATTTTTGGTGACCTTAAACATTCATTTAAAGTTTCTTTTTTAAATAAATGTGATGAGTTAGAAAGACCAATCATATCAGAATATTATCAAAGATGTTTTGGAGACGATCTAAATACTAAAGATAAACCATCTGATAACAATGACCAATAATCCTAAATTAGAAAAGTTTAAATCAGCTATTCAATCAACTGCAAAAGCAATAGCAAGATCGTCATTACAAGAAAAGAAAGAAAAGTTTGATAAAATTGCTCCTCCAAAAATTCTTTCGACCGATAATGCTGATGAAATTTTAGAAGCAAGAGTGCTAGCTGATAGTGAAGCTTTAAAAATTAAATACAGCAATAGTGAAATAACAAAAAAATTTGAACCCTCTGGGCAAGTGAGTAGGACGCTTTATAATATTGCTGAAAAAATCAGATATGAAAAAATTGGGTCTGAATACTTTATTGGAATTAAAAAAAATCTAAATCATTTTTATAAAAAAAAAATAATGGATAGCAATGTTCATTCTCAAAACTTTATAGCAGATGCATTTGAGGCTTATTTAAGAGGAAAGGTAATGAATTTTGAAGTCCCTGAAAACAAAAAACAAGATTTTAAAAGATGGAATGAAATCTTTGATAATAAAGTTTTAACAAAAATTACATCATTAAATAAAAATCTTACTGATCAAGCCAAATATGGAGAGACAATCAATTCAATTATTGAAGATTTAGAAATTCAAGACCAAAACTCAAACCCACAAAATGTTGAGAATGATAATAATGAAGATAACGACAATCAGTCCGAAAATGAAAAGCAACAGCTACAAGAACAAGAAAATCAACAATCTCAAAACCAAGAATTTGATATGGAAAGCGTTGTTCCTGAGATTGAGTTTGACCCTAGCTTAAATGATCAAGAAGTTGCACTTGAAGATAGTGACGATGAAGATGCACAAATCCAACGTGCTCAGAACAGAAAAGGTGGGGATGTAAAAAAATATAAAATTTTTACAAATCAATTCGATAAAACTTTAGAAGCAAACGAACTTATAACTGAAGAAGAGATAGCAAAACTTAGAAATAATCTAGATGTTCAACTTTCAAGCCTTCAAAACTTTATTGCGAGATTAGCAAACAAGTTACAAAGAAAACTTTTAGCTAAACAAAACAGATCATGGAATTTTGATTTAGAAGAAGGGTTATTAGACTCTGCAAAATTACCTAGGATTATTATGGATCCTTTTAATTCTCTATCTTATAAAAAAGAAAAAGACATTGATTTCAAAGATACAGTCGTAACTTTATTAATTGATAATTCTGGATCTATGAGGGGAAGACCTATTACGATTGCAGCTATATGTGCGGACATTTTATCAAGAACATTAGAGCGCTGTTCAGTTAAAGTAGAGATACTTGGTTTTACTACATTAAACTGGAAAGGTGGAAAAAGTAGAGAACTTTGGATGAAAAATAAAAAAGAAAATCCAGGAAGGTTAAACGATTTATGTCATATTATTTATAAATCTGCTGATACGCCATGGCGAAGATCAAAAAATAATCTTGGTTTAATGCTTAAAGAAGGAATTTTAAAAGAAAACATTGATGGCGAAGCAGTCTTATGGGCATTTAATAGATTGCAAAAAAGAAAAGAAGAAAGAAAAATTATTATGGTCATTTCAGACGGTGCACCTGTTGATGACTCAACACTTTCGGTCAACTCAGCTAATTATCTTGAACAGCATTTAAAAAAAGTTGTTAAGTGGATTGAAAATAACTCTGATATTGAAATCAATGCAATTGGTATTGGCCATGATGTTACTAACTATTACGAAAAAGCAGTCAAAATTGCTGATGTTCAAGAATTAGGTGATGCAATGGTTGATCAGTTAGTAGATTTATTTGTTAATTCACCTTCTAGAAAAAGAGTTTTAAACTAATTTAAGATTCAAAATTAATATTCTAAATGGAATAAGCATAAACATCGCTACTAAAATTTTAACTAAAAAATCTCCAAAAGCTAAAGTAATCCAAGGAACCTCGGTTCCGTAAAAAGCGATAGAAAAAAATAAAATAGTATCAATGGCCGAAGAAATTAAAGAAGATAAAAAAGGTGGAACAAACCAAAATTTATGATTTCTTAATTTGTTAAAAATATTTGCATCAAGTAACTGTGCAATTAAAAAAGCAGTACCTGACCCCAAGACAATCCTAAAAGCTATTAAATCAATTGCACCTAATGAAAAAAAAGATGAGATTAAAACACCCCAAGCAAAACCTGCATATATTACCTTTTTAGCAAATTGAATTCCATGAACTCTATTAGCTAAATCAGTAATCAAAAATGCTACAGGGTAAGTAAATGCTCCCCAGGTTAAAATATTTTCTAACTTAAAAAGTTTAAAAGGAAATTGAACTAAGTAATTAGAAGCTAGTACAACTAGCATCATACCTACAATGTAAGGAATTAATTTTTTTTGAATCAATTAGTTTTGGCTTTAGTTTTTGCCATTAAAGCTTTTTTGATTTTTTTAATTCTTGGAGCTAAATTTTTATTTTTTGCTCGTATTAAAAATTGATCTAAGCCACCTCTAAAATCTACAGCTTTTAATGCTCTAGTAGAAATCTTTAAGCTAATGTTTTTTTTCAACATTTCGCTTTTAAGAGAAACCTTTTTAATATTTGGATAAAACTTTCTTTTAGTTTTATTGTTTGCGTGAGACACTTTATGTCCACTCATCGGTCTCTTGCCAGTTAATTCACAAATATTTGACATGGGAAAGGGATATATTTCTTATATCTGTTCTGGTCAAGGTGTTTTTAAAGCGTTTTTACTTGATCATTATTTGACAATTAAAAGATAGGAGACTATTTCTTAAAAAAACATTCATTATGATAAATGTTTGATATCTACTTACCAATTGCAGAAGTTTACATTAATGTTCCAGCTTTATTACTCATCAGTGCGGTTGTAGGTTTTTTAACAGGTCTTCTTGGAATTGGTGGTGGTTTTTTAATGACACCAATTTTAATTTTTTTAGGCATTCCGCCTATCTATGCTGTTGCAAATGGTGCTAATAATATTTTAGCAGCTTCAGTCTCTGGAACTTTGGCTCATTATTTTAAAAATCAAATTGATATCAAAATGGGGTTGCTTGTATTAGCGGGCGGCGCTTTAGGATCAATAATTGGTTTAGAAATTTTTATATTTTTTTTAAAAGAAGGTTCCATTAACAATATTATTTCTATTCTGTATTGCGGTTTATTATCGTCTATTGGTTTTTTAATGCTTATAGAAAGTTTAAGTGAAATTTACCGAATAAGACAAAAAAGATTTATTAGAAGAAAGCTTCATCAACATTATTGGGTACATAATTTACCTTTCAAAACAAGAATTAGAGCTTCCAAATTATATATCAGCATGATTGGACCAATATTTTTTGGAATGATTATTGGTTTAGTTTCATCAATTATGGGAGTGGGTGGAGGGTTTATTCTTGTTCCAATTTTAATTTACATTATTGGAATGCCTGCAAAATTAGTTCCTGGAACATCGCTTTTTGCAATGATCTTTGTCATGACTATTGTGACTTTCCTTCATGCTTTGCAAAACAATACGATTGATATGTATCTGGTAATTATTTTAGTAGCTGGCTCAGTTTTGGGTGCTCAGCTAGGATCTAAGTTTAGTGCAAAATTAGCAGGGGAAGAACTTAGAGCTATTCTTTCAATTCTAGTTTTAATCTTTGGATTTAAATTTGGTTATGATTTATTTTTTCATAAAATTATTCCAAGTATCAACATTACTCAAGTTGCCCACCCTACTTTTAATAACTTTACTAAATTTATTATAAATGCATCTGAAAGTTATCCAATTATCTACGCTTCAGCTTCAATCACAATTGCAGTTGGTATTGGAATTTTAATTGCATATACTTTTAGAAAAATCGTTTAAATGAAAAACTTAAAATTAGTCCAAACACTATGCTTTGGAGGTTTAATTCCATTTTACAGTTTATCTATCCTAACTTTTTTTCAAAAATCAATTTTTATCATTGATCTATTTAGTATTTATTCTTTAGTTATTCTTTGTTTTCTATGTGGATCAACATGGTTGCAATTAGTGCTTTATGAAGAAAGTGAAAAAATACATCTTTTAAAAATTTTTGTAGTGCTGCTTCCTATTTTTCTTATCCTTATTGAAATATTATTAAAAATTAATTTAAAAATATTTGTTTTTGGGCTGGGTTATCTTGGAATTTATTTAATTGATCAAAAATTTTTAAAAAATTTAGAATATCTTTCTATTAGAAAAACCTTAACTATCTTGGTTTTAATTTCTCATATTATTATTTTAATTGGTATTTACACCAACGGCATCTGAGATATTTTTAAATCCATCCTTCTCAAGTAAATAGCTCAGATCTTCATTAATAGAAGAAGCAACATAAGGACCCTTAAAAATCATTGATGTATAAAGTTGTAATAAACTAGCGCCACATTTAATTTTTTCATATGCAGTCTCCCCATCACTTACTCCACCAACTCCAATGATAGGAATTTGTTTTTTTAAATATTTAAAAAAACTTCTTATTATTTCATTAGATATTTGATTGATTGGAGAACCTGACAAACCCCCATTTTCTTCTTTGTGATCACTGGTTAAATGCTCTTTATTTTGTATTGAAGTATTAGTTAAAATTAATCCATCAATTTTTTTGTTAATAAAAACTTCAGATAGTTTTTCGACTTCATCTTTTTGAATGTCAGGTGACAACTTATATAAAATAGGAACGTTTGAGTTTTTAGATTGTCTTAAACTAGAAATACCATCAATTAATTCTGATATTTTATTTATATCGTGCAAGTTTCTAAGATTGGGAGTATTTGGTGAAGAAATATTAATCGTTATGTAAGAAGCAAGATCATAAAAACCTTCAAAACATTTTAAATAATCATCTATTTTAGTTGCGTTCTCTTTATTAGGACCAATATTAATACCAAGAATACCTTTTGCTGATTGCTCTATTATTCTGTTTTTTATGATATCCATACCTTCGTTTGGAAAACCTAAGCGATTAATGATGGCTTTATCTTCGACTAATCTAAATACTCTAGGTTTTGGATTTCCATCTTGTGGTTTTGGTGTAATGGTTCCGACCTCAGCAAAACCAAAACCTAATTTATAAAAACTATTATAAACTTCAGCATTCTTATCAAAACCAGCTGCAAGCCCAACAGGATTATTAAAAGTTAAATTAAATATGTTTTGTTTTAAATTATCTTTATCTTTTGATTTAAAAAAATCGAAAGGAAGAAAAGAATTTTTTAAAAATTTAATTGCAAGTTGGTGGGCAAATTCAGGATCGGTTTGCTTTAGAAAAGAGCTAAAAATATCATAAAGCATTCTATCTATTTAAACTGTTTTCAAGCAGTTGAATAGTTTCTTGCCTTCCAAAAAAACTAATAAAAGAACCCATTCTTGGACCTTGTTCGTCACCAAACACAATCTCATAAATAGCTTTAAACCAGTTTCTAAGATTTTCTTTTTCATAATGATTTTTTCCAACTGAAAAAACTTCAGTTTGGATTTCTTCTGGTGTTTTGCCGTCAGGCATTTGTTTTAAAACTTCAATTAATTCTTTTAATGCAGCTTTTTCTTCATTAGTTGCTGACCTATATTTTTTTAAGGGCTTAACAACATCATTAAAGTAAGTAATGGCATTTCTAATAAGTTTTTCTAAAATAGGATGCTCTTCCCTCTTAACAGTAGCATTATAATTTTTAATAAATTTCCACAAAACTTCTTCACTCTCAGCATTACTGGCACTCACAAGATTAAGCAAAACACCAAATGAAATTACATTTTTTTCTTTTGGAGGATTTCCATTATGAATATGCCATACTGGATTACCAAGCTTTTCTTTTAATTCTTGTGTCTCAAACTTTTCTAAAAAAGTTAAATACTCATCTACCGCTTTTGGAATAACTTGAGGGTATAGTTTCTTTGCCCTTTGTGGATTCTGATACATATAAAGAGCTAAACTTTCTTGTGTTGCATACTTTAACCACTCCTCAATAGTAATTCCATTTCCTTTGGATTTAGAAATTTTTTCTCCTTTTTCATCTAAAAATAATTCATAAGCAAAACCATTTGGTGGTGTCGTGCCTAAAATTTTACAAATTTGATTTGATAATTCAGCGCTTGGAATTAAATCTTTTCCATACATTTCGAAATCAACTTTAAGCGCAGACCATCTCATGGCCCAGTCGACTTTCCATTGTAATTTACAATTTCCAGCAGTGACTTTTGTTTTAAATTTTTTACCCTCATTATCAAAAACAACTTCATTACTTTTTTCATCAATCTCAACAATTGGGATTTCTAAAACCTTACCTGTTTCAGGACATACTGGTAAAAAGGGGCTGTAAGTCTTTCTTCTATCTGGTCCAAGGGTAGGTAAAACGACATTCATAATTTTTTCATAATTTTTTAAAACGTTAATTAATTCTTCATCAAAATGACCTTCTTTGTACATAGAAGTTGAACTTTTAAATTCATAAGAAAAATTAAAAGTATCAAGAAATTTTCTTAACATTTGATTGTTATGTTCACCAAAACTAGAATATTTACCAAAAGGATCAGGAATAGCTGTTAAAGGTTTGTGTAAATTTTTTTCTAAAACTTCGGCATTAGGAATATTTTCAGGAACTTTTCTAAGCCCGTCCATATCATCAGAAAAAGTAAATAATTTAACAGGGATATCAGAAATTTTTTTAAACGCTTGAATAACCATTGTTGTTCTACAAACCTCACCAAATGTACCAATGTGAGGTAAGCCGCTTGGTCCGTAACCAGTTTGAAAAAGAACGTGACCTTTTTTTTCTAACATTTTTCCTCTTTTTTTCAAAATAGAATGCGCCTCAACAAAAGGCCAAGCTTTGGAATTTAGAAAATCTTCGCTCATAAATTTTAGTTCTTATAGGCTAAAATATACCAATTTCAAATTACAAAGGTTTTCAAATATTGCCTTAAAAATATATTGATATAATTTCAATTTAACTGCTTCGAAATGAATTCAGGAATTAAAACTACTTTATTAATTACAGGTTACCTTATAGTTGTACTGGCAGGATTTATGCTAATACCTCACGTGATTGAGGTAACGATCGGTGATAAATCTCACCATTTTCTAGTTACAGCAATTTTAACAGCTTTTATTGGAGTTTTGTTAATCTTAACTAATCAAACTGAAGATAAAACTTTAAATATACAACAAGCATTTTTAATGACTAACCTTGCTTGGTTATCCATATCTTTTTTTGGAGCACTTCCGTTATTTTTTTCAAAACTTGGTTTAACTTTTACTGATGCTTTTTTTGAAAGTATGTCAGGCATTACCACTACAGGATCAACGATATTGCCAGAAATAGAACTTGCTTCAGCAGGAGTTCTTGTTTGGAGATCACTGCTTCAATGGTTAGGTGGAATTGGTATCATCGTTATGGCTGTTACTATTTTACCTTTATTAAATATTGGAGGAATGCAATTATTTAGATCAGAGGGAATGGATGTAGAAAAAGTTGTTCCAAAATCAGCTGAGATTTCTTTTTCAATAATAAAGATCTATCTAGTAATTACTGTTATTTGCATTGTGTCTTACTGGTTATGTGGAATGACTTGGTTTGATTCAGTCAATCATGCTCTGACAACTGTATCGACCGGTGGTTTTTCTACACACACGGCATCTTTTGGCTACTTTGATAGTACGCTTATAGAAATTATAGCTATTATATTTATTATCAGTGGTAGCATCCCATTCTTATCTTATTTTAAATTTGTAAGAGGTGAGTTTTCATCTTTTTTTAAAGATGAACAAATTATAGCTTTTTTTGTAATTTTACTTGGGTCGATTTTAATTATCTTTGCTCACTCAGCAATTAATGTTCATGAAGAACCTTTATATGCACTTAGAGATGCAGCGTTTAATGTAACCTCTATTATGACTGGAACAGGTTATACAACGAAAGATTATGGTGCCTGGGGAAACTTCGCAGTGTTTTATTTTTTAATTTTAATGTTTATTGGTGGTTGCTCAGCATCAACAACTTGTGGAATTAAAGTTTTTAGATTTCAAATTATTTGGTCATTTATCGATAAACAAGTAAAACAAATATTTTATCCTCACGGAGTTTTTTCAATTAAATATAATAATAGAGTTGTTGACGATCGTTTTTTAACTTCAGTTTTAACTTTTGTTTGTCTATACGTTTTCTTATTTTTTCTTTTCACAATGCTTTTATCATTAACAGGACTTGATTTAATTTCAGCAGTCTCAACTGCTGCAACTACAATTTCAAATGTTGGTCCTGGCTTGGGTAAAATGGTTGGTCCAGATGGAAATTTTTTTACGTTAACTGATAGTGCGAAATGGTTATGTAGTCTTGCAATGTTGCTTGGAAGATTAGAACTCTTTACAGTTTTAGTTTTATTCTTGCCTTCGTTTTGGAGAAATTAAGATAAACACCAATCAATAATTGCTTTTTGACCGTGCAATCTATTTTCAGCTTGCAACCAAACAACTGATTGTTTTCCATCAAGAACTTTGCTTGTTACTTCCTCACCTCTTGCAGCTGGAAGCACATGCATATAAATACAATCTTTATTAGCTAATTGAATATTCTCTTCATTGATCTGAAAACTTTCTAAATCTTTTTTCTTTTTAACTTTATCTCCACCATCTCCCATTGAAATCCATTTATCAGACATAATGCAATCTGCTCCGCTAATACCTTCTTTTAAAGTATGAGTGACTGTAATTTTTCCATTATTCTTTTTAGCCCAATCTAAAACTTTTTTTGAAGGCATATAACTTTTAGGAACACAAATATTTAAATTAAAATCAAATTGAACTGCGGCTTCAATTGCTGAATTAGCAACATTGTTTCCATCACCTACCCAAGAAACATTTGCTCCTTTAATCGATCCTTTCTTTTCTTCAAAAGTTAAAACATCGCTTAGTAGTTGGCATGGATGACTTGCGTCTGTTAAACCATTAATTAAAGGAACCGTTAATAATTTAGATAAGTCAGTTAATGTTTTATGTTCGAATGTTCTAAACATGACAACATCTGAAAAACCAGAAATCACCTTAGCTGTATCTTCAATACTTTCTTCACCTTTTCCAAGATGCATATCGCTTGAATTCATCACAATTGTTTGGCCACCCAATTGTCTCATGGCTAAATCAAAAGACAGTCTTGTTCTGGTTGAAGGCTTTTCAAAAATCATCAAAAGCAACTTATCTTTTGCATGACTTGCTTCACTCACAGATACTTTTTTTGTTTTATCTTGGCTTTTCTTTCTTCTTTTAGCTTCAGACAAAATATTCTGTAACTCTGATTTCTCAATTAAGGATAAATCTATAAAATGTTTCATTTTAATTTCTCACACGTCTTTTCAATTATTTGAGTAGCCTCATCTATTTCCTGTTCACTAACTATGAGTGGAGGCAACAATCTAATTACATTATCAGATGCTTTGACAGCTAATAAATGATTTTCAAATAAAGTATCTAAAAATTTTATATTGTCTACCTTTACCTTAATTCCTCTTAAAAGACCTTTGCCTCTAACCTCTTCAATCACAGTTGGAAATTTTTGCTTTAATTGCTCTAACTGTTTTTCAAAATAAGATCCAATTTTTTCTACATTTTCTAAAAAACCTTTTTAAGAATTACATCTAATACTGCATTACCAACACTCATCGCTAAAGGATTTCCTCCAAAAGTTGATCCGTGAGTTCCAGGTTTCATTCCACTTGCTGCTTTTTTATTTACTAAACAAGCGCCAATTGGAAAACCTCCACCAATTCCTTTTGCAATTGGAACAATATCAGGACTAATTCCTGACCATTCAAAAGCAAAAAGTTTTCCTGTTCTTCCAATTCCACATTGAACTTCATCTAAAATAAGCAAAAGATCATGTTCATCACATAATTTTCTTAAACCTACTAAGCATTCATTTGGCAAAACTCTAATTCCACCTTCACCTAAAATACTTTCAACCATAATAGCTGCTGTATTTTTATTAATTGCTTTTTTTAATGCTTCATGATCCCCAAACTCGACTTGATCAAAACCATCAACTTTAGGACCAAAACCTTTTGTATGTTCTGGATTATTAGCGGCAAACAAAGCAGCTAACGTTCTTCCATGAAATGCTCCTTTGAAAGTTATAATTCTATTTTTATTTTCTTTTCCTTGCTCAAAGAAATATTTTCTAGCAATTTTAATACTTGCCTCTGTTGCTTCAGTTCCTGAATTCATAAAAACTACAAAATCTGCAAATGAATGGTCGGTAATTTTTTTAGCTAACATTTCTTGTTCAGGAATTTCAAAGGCATTAGAAACATGCCATAGTTTTTTAGATTGTTCTTGAATAGCGTTCACTAATGCATCATGACAATGGCCTAAAGAATTAACGGCAATACCAGATACAAAATCTAAGTATTTTTTTCCATCCGTTGAAAATAAATGCGCACCTTTCCCGTGAGAAAAAGATATCTTTCTTCTTGCGTAAGTTCCTAAAATTTTACTCATAATTTATGCTTTAATTTTATAGCCTTTTTTAAAAAGCAAGTAACATACTAAGACAACTGCAATATTGCAAATAATGAGCACTAATAATCCTTTGTAAATACTTGAGTCTGAGGCTCCCAAAAATCCATATCTAAATCCATCAATAATATAAAAGAAAGGATTTAAATGACTAAAAAAATATAAAGTTTCATTAAGTTTTGAGACAGAGAAAAAAGTGCCCGATAAAAAAGAAAGAGGTATAATGATAAAATTGGTTACAGCAGCCATATTATCAAACTTTTCTGCCCATAAACCTGCAATAAATCCAAGTGATGCAAGAAGCATTGACCCAAAAAAAGCAAAAATAAAAACATAGAAAATATGATTAAAAGGAATTTTGATAAAAAAAATTGATACTAAAATTGAAAAAAATCCAACGACTAAACCTCTTGTAACTCCACCTAAAATAATTGCGATCGTTGTCTCTGCTGGTGAAAGCGGAGGATAAAGAATATCTACAATATTCCCTTGAACTTTAGAAATCATGATAGAGGAAGAAGTATTAGCAAATGCATTTTGCATAATCTGCATTGCAATTAATCCTGGCACTAAAAAAACTGTAAATTTATGCCCTAATATATCTGCTCTATCAGAACCAATGGCTAAACTAAAAACAGTTAGGAATAATAACAAAGTAACAATGGGTGAAACAATTGTTTGCATCCATACTTTAAAAAATCTCTGAACTTCTTTTAAATATAAAGTGTAAAAACCAATCCAGTTAACTAAACCAAATCTTCTTACACCAATTTTATATTTGTGATGAATTGCACTCATTGCTCTCAATATCAGTTAATCTTATAAAAAAGCACCAAAAATGTGGATATATAAAGGTTTTTAATAAAAACCTTGGTTTTATTAGTTTTTTTAATCAACATCTTGTACTTATACAATTTGTAATACCAATATGTAGTACTTATAACCCGATCCATGGCTTGGACAGACGAAAAAACAGAACAACTTAAAAAACTTTGGTCAGAAGGACATACAGCTAGTCAAATCGCAAGAATTTTAGGCGAAGGTATTTCTAGAAATGCAGTTATTGGTAAAGCACACAGATTAAATCTTGCTGGCAGAACTCAATCAAGAATGATTTCTTCACCAAGAATTAACACCTACCAACCAAAGCAAAATAAAGGTCCAGCTACTAGAACAAGAAGGCCTAGAGGATTAAGAGCCATTGTTATTGAAAAAGATTTTGAACCAGAAAATCCAACAAGTTTAGAAAATTTAACAGACAAAACTTGCAGATGGCCAATTGGTCATCCAGATGAAAAAAATTTTTACTTTTGTGGAAGATCGCCAATGGAAGACAGAATTTACTGCAAACTTCATGTTTTGCATGCTTACCAACCTAGAGGCTTTAAAGGCGAAGAGCCAGCTAAAGGTGGTGAGGAGCTTCCAGAGTTTATCGAGAAAAAAGTTAAAAGCGCTTAATTTTCAAAAAATAATTTAATAAAGCTAGAAAAAACAAGGCTTATTTAGGTTCGTTTGGCCAAATGGGCTAATCTTTATGAATTCTTCCCTGTTTAGTTTTTGCAAATTTTCGGTCAATCCTCCATCGCTGATCATCTCTTACGATATAACCACAGCAATTTTTAGATCCACACAGGCAAGGAAATTGTCTAAAATCTTTATCAAAACTAAAAGCATAATCATAAGATAGCTCTTCACCTTTTTTAATATCTTTAACTGCTGATATCCAGATTTTACCATTGGTAATATCAACATCGCAATTTGGATCACACGAATGATTTATAAACTTTGCAGTATTATTAGCTGTATCTCCATCAAGGCAGTATTTTTTATTTAATGTAAAAAGATAAATAGCTTTTGTGTTATCGTATTTTTGATCCTTTTCGACTTCTTTATGAGTTACTTTTTTTCCTTTATACTCGATAATTCTATCACCTTCTTTAAAGTCTTTGTTGGCATAAAGACCACGGTTATTAATTCCAGATTTTTTAATAATATAATTCATCAAAATAATTTTGATGAACTCAATATGTCTTTATAGGCTTATTGTAAACCCCAGTTATTTGGAATGATGATATAATGAATAGCTAATACGATTGCTACAGAAACTAGCAGACCAAAAATCATTTTGACGAAGTCTTTTCCAATAATTGGGAAGACGTATGAAAAATGATAATCTTTATTCATTGTAGCAATTGCAAGTTCTCTTCCGCAAAGAAGACCAACGAATACCCAAGTTGTTGACATTGGTAAATCATTAAGTTCTTTGAAATAAAATAGTATCATTGCATAAATACTATCAATAAATACAGCAGACCTTGCATAACGAGTTCCAGTTTTATCTAGAACAACTTTTTGAATTGGACCTCCGTGAATATAAAAAATATAAAATAATAAAGTTGTAAAAAATGTTAAGACCATAAGCAATTGAACAACGCTTAAGCTTCTTGGCAAATACACAGCAATATTTGCAACATCATGCATTAACCATGTTGCCCATAACCATGCTGAAGTTAGCCATTTTAAATTTCTCCAAAATTTAATTTGGATTGGATCAGTAATGGTATCAAACTTTTCATTGATAAATTTTGATATCCCTAGCCATATAAAATAAGCGGTAATTGCTGCTACACCATATCCAACAATACTTTTGATTAACATTTTTTCTAAAACGATTGTTGATGCAAAAGCAGAAAGAACAAGAAATGTTGTAGATACAGGAATTCCAATTCTAGTTAATAAAAGTAGAACTGCTGGCGCCACTGCATGATACCATTGTATTGTTTGTGCAGGAATTCTTGTTAATCTCCCGTAAGATATATCGCCATTATATGCATACCATCCATAACTTATTGTTACGATCATCGCTAATGATGCTGTACCCGCTAGGATATACCAAGGATACCACTTCTGCTTAGAAGCAATAAAAGTACCCAAAGTCTGAATTGAGTCGTTACCGATAACTGAATAG
>JAYQJR010000004.1:0-294985 GCA_038142265.1 Candidatus Pelagibacteraceae bacterium
ATGATGATATAATGAATAGCTAATACGATTGCTACGGAAACTAGCAGACCAAAAATCATTTTTACGAAGTCTTTTCCAATAATTGGGAAGACGTATGAAAAATGATAATCTTTATTCATTGTAGCAATTGCAAGTTCTCTTCCACAAAGAAGACCAACGAATACCCAAGTTGTTGACATTGGTAAATCATTAAGTTCTTTGAAATAAAATAGTATCATTGCATAAATACTATCAATAAATACAGCAGACCTTGCATAACGAGTTCCAGTTTTATCTAGAACAACTTTTTGAATTGGCCCCCCGTGAATATAAAAAATATAAAATAATAAAGTTGTAAAAAATGTTAAGACCATAAGCAATTGAACAACGCTTAAGCTTCTTGGCAAATACACAGCAATATTTGCGACATCATGCATTAACCATGTTGCCCATAACCATGCTGAAGTTAACCATTTTAAATTTCTCCAAAGTTTAATTTGAAATGGATCAGTAATAGTATCAAACTTTTCATTGATAAATTTTGATATCCCTAGCCATATAAAATAAGCGGTAATTGCTGCTACACCATATCCAACAATACTTTTGATTAACATTTTTTCTAAAACGACTGTTGATGCAAAAGCAGAAAGGACAAGAAATGTTGTAGATACAGGAATTCCAATTCTAGTTAATAAAAGTAGAACTGCTGGCGCTACTGCATGATACCATTGTATTGTCTGTGCAGGAATTCTTGTTAATCTCCCGTAAGATATATCGCCATTATATGCATACCATCCATAACTTACTGTTACGATCATCGCTAATGATGCTGTACCCGCTAGGATATACCAAGGATACCACTTCTGCTTAGAAGCAATAAAAGTACCCAAAGTCTGAATTGAGTCGTTACCGATAACTGAATAGCCCGCTAGGCGAAATCCTATAATGGTATAAACCAGTGTTAAATCCATTGGTGCCCAAATACTTAAATGCGATTAAAAAAGAAACAAAAAAATTTTTTTATTTTTTTTTAGTATGGAGGATTGGTCTCAAATACTTTTGTTTGTTTGTTATGCAAGAAAAAAAAAAAAATAATTGCTCAAATTGAGAAAATAATATTATAATAGTTCTTATTATCATCCTGAAGTTGAAATAATTAATTAAGAAATTAAAGTAATTGCTAAAATAATAGCAGCCACCACAATTAATAAAACTGGAACTGCTTTATTTAAAGGCAAATTTGAAAGACTCATTAAAATTCTTTAGGTAATTGGTTGTCGATAGACAAGTTACTACCACCCCTAAAAGTGATTGCAATCATAATGATCATCCACATAAGTGGGTATTCATATCCACCTTTTACCCATAGGAATCCATTCTGAAAATGAACAAAAAATGTTGCTACAAATAATACCCCGATTAATTGCGCTGAAAAAATTCTTGTTAACAAACCAAGCGCAACACAAATTCCACCTACAAATTCTACTAACCCAAGATACCATGCAAAAAAGATTGAAGGTTCCAAAGATAAAGAAGATAAAAACTTAGCTGTTCTTTCAATTCCTCCTTCATTAAAAATTTTTCCATATCCATGAGGTATCATCATAACCCCAGCTGCTATCCTGATGATTGGATAAGCAAGAGGTGCTAACAGTTCATAGATTGGATCTAACTTTTGAATAATAATTCGAGAACGCCTTGAAACTGGTATCATATGCAAATCATTGTATATTAATCAAATGTTTTGGTCGATACTAATTTCTTCCATTTTGGTTTTTTTAAGTCTCAAAATTCATGGGTTTACGTTAAGTTACTTAAGCAGTAATCTTTCAAAAAAATTTATTTATAAAGATTTTGTAAAAATTTCAGCGTCACTGATCGGATCGCATCTAATTCATATTCTTTTATTTGCTTACTATTATTATTACGTTTTTCATGCTTACCCAGATTTAAAATTATTTGGCGGCAATATTGAAGGCAACTTTTTAGATTTTTTTATTACTCTATTAATTGTTACACAACTCTTGGAACAGGAGATATTTATCCAAACGGAACTTTAAGAATTGCTTCTGGTTTAGAAGCATTGATAGGTTTAGTCTTAATTGCGTGGACAGCTACCTTTAAATTAAGTTACTTATTTAAAAATAAAAATTAGTGAATTTCAAAAGACTCTTTTTGTAATTGTCTATAATGTTTTGCTTGTCTGGTGATATAAATAAGATCACAAATTGTTTTAACTCCTTTTATTTTTCTAGCATCTTCAATGAGCTTAAACATTAGTTTTGCAGTCATCATGACATCTCCAATTGCGGTGTGACGGTTTTGTTCTTCAATATTAAATTGTTTACACAAAAAACTAAGTTCGTGACTCTCTAAATTTGGATAAAGCACTCCACTTAATAAAAGAGTATCTAATACAGGATTTTGTTTAATGGTTTTGATGATTGGGGTTCCTTTCAAACCATCTTTTAAAAATGTTAGATCAAATGCTATATTATGACCAACAAGAGTGTGTGAGCTTAAGAAAGACGTTAAATTTTTTTCTACTTCTTTTAAGATTGGTTTTCCCTTAACATCTTTTTCTGTAATTCCATGAATCTTGGTTGAAGTTTCTGGTATGCTCCTTTGAGGATCTATCAATTGATCATAAATCTCATTTTTAATTTCTTTATAATTTGTTTTAATCGCAGCCACTGATAAAATTTTATCTTGCAGGTGAGAATTAAGACCTGTTGTTTCAGTGTCCATTACTACAAAAGTTTCTTGATCAATAGTTCTATTAGTAAATTTAAACTCTTTAAAAAAAAATTGTTTAATAATATTCACCAGTAAACTCCGATCTCAATCTTTCCTTTAATTTTCTTATTTCTCTTAAATAAAGCTTTAAAATTTTTGTCTCTCGAGTCGATAAATTATTTGGATCAATATAGTTTTTAACTGGTTGTTTATTTTTAATTTGCTGAATTTGATTTTTAATCAAAACTCCTGCGATAAACGTATGTGCACTTTTAAAAAAATCATTTTCATCTTGAGTAAATACATTAAGTTCTGTTAACTTGTTCATCCTGTTAAAAGTCGATACTTCCTTAATTAAATGTTTAATTGCATACATTCTGGTTGCCTCAACTAAGGGTAAGGTTCCAGTATGCTTTAAATTTAATAATCCAAAGTTTTCACCTTTTTCCTTCTCTAAAATAAATCTATTAAACCATCCTACACCAGCATTTGTTTCCTGATCTCGTTTGTACAAGTATTTTAAAAAAGAGGGGGTATTTTTTAATTTTTTTAAAACATGTTCTCTTAAATTGTTTGATAAATTAGAATCGCCGTAAGCTGGCATAAAATCATAAAGCATATCAATATAACGAAGGGTCATGTCATCTGCTTTATTAACCCAATCATCAAATTCACTTTTCCACTTTTGAATACTTTTTCTCCACAAAGGATTTGTTGCCATTAAATCGCCTTTGCATAATGGAATATCTGCTTTATCTAAAATAATTGTAAATTCTTTTGCCAGTGCTGAAAAATATTGGTCTATCTTTTTTTCATCTGCTCCGTCTGGAACTTCATAAATTAAACCATTATCTTGATCGGGATGCATAAAACTTTCCATACGGCCCCCGGAGCCCATTACAATCACGCAATAATTTGGGATATCATTAATAATTTTTTGTTTACCGACTCTATCAACTGCTAATCGAATAGATCTTCTGTAAATAACTAAATTTAAAAAACTAAGTATAAATGAAATATCGTGAGGACTATATTTACCTTTGATCAATTCTTCAGCAAGCTGGACTTGCTTATGTTTAAGCTCAATAATTCCAAGTTCATCACTTTTACATTGAAGATTATTTATTTGTTTTCCTACATTTCCAAGTTCTGCAAATAATGCATCTTGAATATATAAAATACCAATAGGTTCATCATTAACGTTAGAAACTGGTAGATGTCTAAAACCATATAGATTCATTTTTCCAACAGCATGAAATAACAAATCATCTTGGGAAACATCAACGGCCGGGGAACTCATGATATCTTTGACTTTTGAAAAACTATCCTCTTTATATAAAAGTTTTTCGACTAAATCCTTATCAGTAATAATTCCATGAATTTTATTTTGTTTAGTAACAACAATTGTATGTTTTTTTTGTTTTTGCATCTCAGAAACAGCTTCTTTTAAATCATGATCTAAATCAAAAGTAATGAAGTCGTCAGATATAAAATCTTTTACCTGCTTGGTAAAAATCGAGATGATATTTGATTTTTCACTAATCATAATTTGACAATAAATTTTAAAGCTAATCCGTTATTACAAAATCTTTTAAAAGTTGGTTTTGGACCATCATTAAATACATGTCCTTGATGACCTTTGCATACCGCACAATGATATTCGGTTCTTGGATAAAGTAATTTATAATCTATTTTAGTTCCAATGACATTTGGATAATGTGTAAAAAAAGAAGGCCATCCAGTCCCAGAATCATATTTCATCGATGAATGAAATAATTTGGTATTACATGCTGCACAAACATAATCTCCAGCTCTTTTCTCATCATTCAGTCTGCTAGAAAAAGGCCTCTCAGTTCCCTCTTGTCTTAAAATATAATATTGATCTTTAGTAAGAATTTTCTTCCATTCATCATTTGATTTAATTATTTTTTTAAGTTCAGCGCTAACACTTGGAAAGTGAATTAAACCAGATAAAAAAATAGCTTTAATTAATATTTTAACAAAATGTCGTCTTATCATTAATGACTTAATGATACTTCCTTTTATCAATAAAATCGATAAGAGCTTTTTGTTCGATATTTATTTTTTTGTACACTCTGAGCTCATTATACATATCTTGTAGATTTTTAAGTGTATCTACATCGATCAATTGATAATCAGCTTTTTTATAATTATATAAATTTTTAGTGAACTCGTTAAAAACAGTATTGGTTCCGTATTGCACTCTATTAAAAATATTTTCTAATGTTTTTAACTTGGTTGAAAAGCAGCAAAATCCACCATCTTTTGATGGGATGATAAAACTATCGTAACTTTTTAACTCACTAACCGCCTCTTTTAAATGTTTTGATTCAAGTTGAGGAATATCAGATCCCGCAATAATAAAATGGTCTGCAAAGGGAGAACACAATTCATAAACTTCCTCCATGACTTTTCCAAGTCCAAGGCTCGGGAAATTAATAATACTATACTTAGATAAACCTAATTTATCTAAATAACCATTATGTGATCCACCGTTAATGATAACAATTTTATTTTCTGGTTTATCAAGATCTAAGATATTTTTTTTTAAAATATTTAAGCAATGGCTATTAAAATTATTAATGAGTTCATTATCATTAACCGCTTTTCTAAGTCTTGTTTTAGATTCAAGTGATTTGGGGTCTTTAGTAAAAAAACAATAAATATTTTTAATCCTTTCAGATTTAAAACCGAATGCTTGTTTAATAGTCTTAAAAAAGGTTTTAAAAGTTTGACCCGCAGAATCATCATCATATTTTCTTGCAGATGTTTGAATTTCTCTCGTGATTTCATGTATTTCAACACCTAATGCTTTCGCATTCCAAATAAATTTGTGATCTTCTCCCTCTTTTAACTCTTCATCAAATCTACCTATTAAATGATATAAATTTTTACTTAGTAAAAATGATTGATCTCCAAAAGGAAGGTCAAACATTTCCGATCTTAAGTTTGCACCTTTAGCATTAATAAAGTTTCTTTTATTATCAAATGCTAATTTAAAATAACCAAGAGAATTTTTTTTCAACCTATCAAAGTCATCGATTTGAATTTTATCTATATTGCTATCGATGTGTAAGAACCAAACATAATCATTTGTTGCTTGTTCAGCGCCAGCATTAAGAGCTTTGCCTCTGGTAGAATTTTCAACTTTAATTAATTTATTCGTATTTAAATTAATCTCATTTAACGTCTCAACATCTAGCTGATGGGAAGCATCGATGACTAAAATAATTTCAAAATCAGAAAATCGATTTTTTAATGTTTTTAATAAAGAAAAGTTAGTCTCATTTTTTGAAGAAGGAATAATAACTGAAAACTTTTTTTTACTCATTTAAAATAAGGCTCTTTCAACAAACCAATACAATCCAATTATCGCAATTAGAATAGATAGTGGTTTGGTTAATCTGTTTCTATACCATGATTTATTTTTAAACCAATGTGCAATCAAAAAGTAAGAAACTAAAATGACTGAAATTTGTCCAAGCTCAACGCCTACGTTAAAACTTAATAAACTGATAATTAAATTATTTTGAGAAAGACCTACTTCTTTTAATATTCCAGCAAATCCCATTCCGTGTAACAGTCCAAAACCAAAAACCAAAAAAGGCCTCCAAATAGAAATTCGATTTAGAAATATGTTTTCAATAGCGACATAACTAATCGATAAAGCTATTAATGGTTCAACAATCGAACTTGGCAAAGTAAATATGCCAAGCACAGATAAAAAAAGAGTAGCTGTATGGGCTGCGGTAAAAGATGTAACCTGAATTAATAGTGCTTTAAATCTTGATGATAATAAGAAAAGGCCTAAAACAAATAGTATATGATCTAAGCCTTTTGGAACAATATGTTCGAAACCAATAATTAAATAATTTAAAACGGTTTTTGAAACAGAATAATAATCTTTTTCTAAAACAGAAAAATCATCTGATTGTTCATTGTTTTTTATATATTTAGTATAACCCTCCTCATTCTTAATTGTTGTAACTCTTAAAACAACAGGACCAAATTTTTCATTCCAATGAAACTTTAGAATATTGCTTTTAATATTACTTGATTTTAAAATTAGAGTTGAATTTCTGGATAAAGATTTATCGCCAACATCATCAATCTTTATTTGATCAATTACAAAATTATACTTTGAACTTTCTGATTTTAGAAAAATATTTTTATTAAAATCATTAACTTTTGTTCTAAAAATTTCTTCTAATTTTTCTTTTTCATAACCTCTAATTTCATTGTAAAAATTTGAATTTTTTGACTGATCTGTATCTTTGTGAGATGGATCAATATTAGCAATAATTGCTTCTAAATTTGTTTGAATAGTTAAAGTAGCATTTATATTTTCTTTAGTTTTATAAAATTTTAAATCAGCTATAGACGGTTTAAGTTCATGCGAATAGGTTACTGATGAGATAAAAAGGAAAATTATGAAAAATCTTAACATAGCTAAAGTTAATTTTCTTAATAATATTCATTTTATTAAAAACCAGTACATTAAAGTCACACGAATTGTGGATTGAAGGAAAAAACTATCAGTTAAAAAATAACGAACATTTCATAGCTAATATTAAAGTAGGACAAGATCTCTTGGGAGAATCCTTCCCTTTTATAAATTCTGAAACTGAACTTTATTTACTTAAAAATAACAAAACTAAACAAAATTTAAAACAAAGAGACGGAGATTTTCCTGCTATTAAACAAAAAATTAACCAGGAAGGATTTAATATTATTTATTATCAATCTACCCCTGAATTTCTTAACTACGAAAGCTTAGATAAATTTAAATTTTTTGTTCAAGAATATAATTTAGAATATAAAAATAAATATATATCGCCTCCTAAAGAAAGTTACCAAAGATTTGCAAAAACTATTTTTTTTAAAGATAAAAATAATTTTTATAAGCAATCGCCAGAGTTAGAATTTGAGATTTTAAATCTAAATAATCCATTTAATGAAACAAAATCAAAAATAAAAGTTGTTCTTAAATAATAAACCTTTTCAAAATAAAAAAATTATAGTTTTTTTTAGAAATAATAAAACTTTTGATAAAAAAATATTATATTACTAATAAAAATGGAGAAGCTAATATTAATACTAAAAATAGTGGTTTTTATCTAATTAGTGCTGTCAATTTAAAAGAAAATAAATTTATAGACAAAATAAAATTAAAAACTGATTTTTTTAGCAGCTGGTCAAGTCTAACTTTTCAAAAATAATACTTTAAAAATACATTTAAATTAAAATCTATATTGATATTAATTAAATAAAATCTAAAATTTAACTATGAAAAAAAGTTTATTATTTATATTTTTCTTATTTTTAATAAGTTGTTCAGAAACAATTGGTTTAAAAAAATTTTATGGCAAAGATGAACTAGTTTTGAATAATAAACAAATTAAAAGATTCAAAGATTATATTAATAAATCTTTTTACTCTCATAGTTATCAAAAAGAAATTAACGCATATCCATTAATGTTTGCGATTAGCAAAAATGGATTAAATAGTTTGATTATTGCGTGCGAAGGTTATGGGTCAAATTTTGGAAATACATGTGATGAAAATGTTTCATTATTTCAGAATTTAAAAAAATATAGCCAAAAAGAAAAGTTATATATTTTTGCAAGAGAAGACAAAATTGTTTGGAAAGGTTTAAATTTAAAAATAAAAAATAATAAAGATTTTGAGAAAAATTTAACAAAGTATTTTAAATTATCATCAAATACTAAAAAAAATTATTTTTATGATTACATTTTAGGTCCAAACCCTCAGCCTCCTGATCCGTAGTCAGACGATCTATCCAGTTGATCTACGGGCGCATAGTTATTTATTTATACAATAATGCAATCACAGTTTAACTACATCGAATACTTATTGTACAAAATATTCCACGGGTTTATTTAAACAACAAATTTATACAAAATGACTATTATAAAACAACATTTAGAAGCCTTGCTGCCATCTTCTACATTATTAATAAATGAGATTAGCAAAGAAATGGAGGCTAATGGAAAAACTATTTATAAATTTGGATTTGGCCAATCTCCTTTCCCGGTTCCAGAAAATGTTGTTAACAAACTAAAAGAAAACGCTCATCAAAAAGATTATTTACCAGCTAAAGGATTGCTAAATTTAAGAAAATCAATTGCAAAATATTTAACCAAAAAAAAATACAGTAATTTTACAGAAAATAATATTATTGTAGGTCCTGGAACCAAAGAGTTAATGTTTTTGCTTCAAATATGTTTTGATGGCGATTTAATTTTACCTGCACCAAGCTGGGTATCTTATGCCCCACAATCAATTATTGCTAAAAATAAATTACACTGGATTCAAACTACAGCTGATACAAATTGGCATGTTACTGCAAATCAAATTGAAGAAGTTTCAAAAAAAATTGAATCTAAAAATAAATTAATAATTTTAAATTCTCCAAATAATCCATCGGGAACAAATACTAAAAATTTAAAAGAATTAGCTGAAGTTTTTAAAAAATATAATTACACTGTTCTTTCAGATGAAATTTATTCAGATTTACATTTTGGAAATGAGTTTCATTCAATTGCTCATTATTATCCAAATACTATTATCAGCAACGGCTTAAGCAAATGGGCAGGTGCAGGTGGTTGGAGGTTAGGTTTTTTTGCAATTCCTGACAGTTTAAAAGAAATTAATGATAAAATTTCAGTACTTGCAACTGAAACCTTTAGTGCAGTTTCGGCTCCTATCCAGCATGCTGCGGTTGAAGCATATGAATCTGATCAAACAGAATATCTTTCAAAATCAATAAAGGTTTTAAAAATTATTGCTGATAATGTTTTTAAAAAATTTAATACAAATAACATTAAGGTGCTCAGACCCGAGGGTGGCTTTTATATTATGCCAGATTTTACAGATTTACTTTCGTCAAAATTTAAATCTTCATCTGATTTATGTAGATCTTTATTAGAAGAAACTGGAGTAGCAGTTTTGCCAGGATCTGATTTTGGTTTTCCAAAAGAAAAACTTTTATTTAGATTAGGTTTTGTTGATTTTGATGGCGCAAAACTTTTAAAAGCTAACCAAGAAGAATCAACAGAAGATTTTGTTTTAAAAAATGCTTCAAAAGTAATGGAAGGAATAGATAAAATTATCGAGTGGTCGCAAAAACACTCATAAAATCCACTGTTGTTTTAGCTAACTCTCATTGTTATAAATCTACAAAACTTTAATTAATTAAGGGGGACAAAAATGAGAAAGCTTATTGCTTCTTTAACATCGGCTTTAGCCCTTTTTGCATTTAGTTTACCATTCAGCGTTAGTGCGAAATCAGCAGAATTTTTCACAATCGGTACTGGTGGTGCAACTGGAGTTTATTTCCAAGTTGGTAACGCTATTTGTAAAATGGTTGCAAAGCTTCAATCTTCTGAACACGGAAGAAAAAAAGGAACTGACAAAGCATATAGATGTGCTGCTCCATCAACTGGTGGTTCAACATATAATATTGGTCAGATCCAAGCAGGTGAATTTCAATTTGGTGTAGCTCAGTCTGACTGGGGATACCATGCAGTGAATGGAACAAAACCTGATAAAGTAAAACCTTTCAAAGAGTTGAGATCAGTATTTTCAGCTCACCCAGAACCTTTCCAAATTATTGCTAGAAAAGGATCTGGAATCAAAGATTGGAAATCACTAAAAGGAAAAAAAGTTAACATTGGTAATCCAGGTTCTGGTCAAAGAGGAACGTTTGAGGTGCTAATGGAAGCTCACGGTGTAAACAAAAGTTATTTTGGTGCATCATCTGAGTTAACTTCATCTGAACAATCAGGTGCACTTTGTGATAAAAAAATTGATGCGTACGGTTATACTGTAGGTGTTCCAAATGCTGGTGTTGCTCAAGCAACAGATGGTTGTGGTGCTTACATTATTAATCTAACAACTCCACAAGTTAAAAAGTTAGTTGCGGATAATCCGTTCTATGCTTTTGCTACAATTCCAAAAGGAACTTACAAAACTTCTAAAAAAGATGTAACAACTTTTGGTGTTATGGCTTCAGTGGTAACAAGCGCAAGTGTTTCTGATGACATGGTATACAGCGTAGTAAGATCTGTTTTTGAAAACTTAGATGATTTCAAAAAACAACATCCTGCGTTTGCAAACCTTGATCCTAAAAAAATGATCAAAGATGGTTTGTCTGCACCATTACACCCAGGAGCAGTTAAATATTATAAAGAAAAAGGCTTAATGTAGTCTTACATTAATTAAAAGGCCCAGTTGATTAACTGGGCCTTTTTTTTATACTCCTGCGAATGGAAAAAGAACAAGTTCACATTTCACCCGATAATTTTAAAAACATTGATGATGAAGGTGGACTCAAAAGAAATTTAAAAGGTTTTAATTTAAAACTTGTAGCAGGTATAGCGATTTGTTGGACGCTTTTTCAATTATGGTATGCAAGTCCACTTCCGTTTATTTTTAATTTTGGAATTTTTATTGATTTACCAGCAAGAGCTATTCATTTGGCTTTTGCTTTAGTTCTTTGTTTTTTAATTTATCCAGGTAGAAAATCCCAAGCAAACTCATCAATTAAATTTATTGATTACTTCTTTGTTGCTTTATCTGTTATCGCAACATTCTATATAGTTATTAATTACGAAGGGTTAGTTAATCGTCAAGGAGTCTTGGCCAACATTAATCTCTTTGGTTTAAAAATTCCCTATGAAATGATTTTGGGAACAATAGGAATGATCTTGTTATTAGAGGCAACAAGACGAGCAATCGGGCTTCCTTTAGTATTTATTGCAGTTATTTTTTTAATTTTTTCAATTTTCGGTCAACAAATGCCAGATCTTATTGCGCATGCTGGCTTATCAATTACAAGATTAGTAGGTTATCATTGGCTTGGTGGTGAAGCTATTTTTGGAATTCCAATTAGTGTTTCGGTTGGTTTCATTTTTTTGTTTGTTTTATTTGGATCTATTCTAGACGCTGCAGGTGGAGGAAAATATTTTTTAAATTTAGCATTTGCACTTGTTGGAAGAATGCGAGGAGGTCCTGCAAAAGCTGCCATTTTAGCATCTGGTTTAACTGGAATGATTTCAGGCTCTTCAGTTGCAAATACGGTAACAACCGGAACATTCACAATTCCAATTATGAAAAAAACCGGTCTTCCTGCTGTTAAAGCTGGAGCTGTTGAAGTTGCTGCATCAGTGAATGGTCAAATTATGCCACCAATTATGGGTGCTGCTGCATTTGTGATGGCTGAACTTTTGGGAATTCCGTATTTAAAAGTTGTAACTCATGCTTTTTTACCAGCTGTTATTTCTTATATTGCTCTCTTTTATATTTCACACTTATAAGCCTTAAAATTAGATATTAAAGGACTTCCTGAAAAAGATATTCCTCCATTAAAGGCAACTTTCTTAAGCGGAGTTCATTATCTTATTCCAATTGTTGTTTTAGTTTATCTTTTATTATTTATGAATTGGACTGCCGCTTCAGCAGTTTTTTATTCTATTTTATCTTTATTATTAATCATCATCGTAACTGAAATTTCTAATGCTAAGAGAGAAAATCTATCTTTTAAAGAAGGTATCATAAAAGCAATTAATCAAATTATTACTGGGTTTGAAAAGGGTGCAATTAACATGGTGAGTGTTGGAATTGCAATTGCAACAGCTGGTATTATTGTTGGAGCTGTATCATCAACAGGATTAAGTAATAATTTAGTTATCGTTGTTGAAACAATATCAGGTGGAAATATTGTTTATCTACTAGGTCTTACTGCTTTTCTTTGTATCATTTTAGGAATGGGTCTTCCAACAACTGCTAATTATTTAGTTGTGGCTGCATTAATGGCCAATGTTGTTGTTGAGGTTGGAAGTGCATCGGGTTACATTTTTCCATTAATCGCAATTCATTTATATGTTTTTTATTTTGGTTTGATGGCAGATGTAACGCCTCCAGTTGGTTTAGCTTCCTATGCAGCAGCTGCCATTTCAAGAGCCGATCCAATTAAAACTGGAATACAAGCAATTTTGGTACAGTTTAAGAACAGGAATTTTACCTATAGTATTTATTTTTAATCACGAGTTACTTTTAATTGGAATTGAAAACTGGTTTCATTTTATAGTTGTTGTAATCACTTCTTTAATTGCAATTTTAGTTTTTACAGCAGCCACACAAGGCTGGTTCATTAATAAAATGAAATGGTATGAAATTATAGTTTTTCTAATTATTGCTATGGCTTTATTTAGACCCGGAGCAGTTTTGGATCCATTTTATCCAGAGTTTAAACAAGTAAAACTTTCAAATGAAAAAGTATTATTTAACCCCGATGAAAATGTTCAAATTAAAGTAACAAGACAAACTAATTATGGTCCGCGATATAAACTTTTTGAAATAAAGAAAAAGTCTTTTGAACAAAAATATTCTTTGGAAGATTATGGAATGAATCTAGTTAACAAAGATGGAAAAGTAATTATTGATACTCTTAAATGGAATGGACTTGCTAAAAAATCTGGTTTAGCAACTGATGATATAATTACAGAGATTAAAATAGAAAACCCTCTTAGACCAGATAAAGATATCGTCTATCCTTTTGCTTTAATTCTATTAGCTATATTTGGATACTTAAATTATAAAAAACAAAGATCTTAAAAATTATAATAAATGAATTGGGTTGTTACCTCAGTTATTGCTGCTTTTTTTCAGAATGCACGTTCAAGTGTTCAAAAAAAATTAAATAGCAAAATGTCGTTGATGGCTTCTACTTATGTAAGATTTTCGTTTTCGTTGCCAATTATTTTAGTTTTATATTTTCTATATTATCAAAATATCGAGTCTTTTTTATATTCATTACATACTCCAAAATTTTTAATATATATTTTTCTGGGATCAATTTTTCAGATCTCATTTACTTTTTTATTTCTTTATCTTTTTAAATTTACTAATTTTTTAGTTGGAACGACACTAAGCAAAACAGAAGTAATACAAGTTGCTCTTTTTGAGTACATCATTCTAAGTGAAAACCTTAATCAAGTAGCTGTATCAGGAATTGTTTTATCAACGTTAGGTGTTATTATTTTTACAACTAAAGACCATAAAAAAATAATTAATAACTTATTTTCTAAATCTACTCTCATAGGAATTCTTTGTGGAACCTTATTAGCTTTAAGTATTGTTTTTTTTAGAGGGGCAATGCTTGAGCTTTATTTTTTAAATTCAGATTTTGATAAAGCTTTTAATGCTTTGTTTTTTTCTACACTAATACAAACAATACTAATCACTTTCTATTTAGTGTTTTTTGAAAAAGATCAGTTTAAAAAAATTAAAAATAACTTTCAGTTATCATGTCTTGCTGGTCTGTTTGGATTTTTAGCGACTTTTTTTTGGTTTTATTCCTTTTCAATTATCCATGCTGCTTTTGTAAGGGCTGTTGGACAAGTTGAATTAATTTTTAGTTATTTATCATCAAGATTTTTATTCAGAGAAAAAATAAGAATTATAGAAATTGTAGGAATAATTATTTTTGCTGCAGGCATATCTTTAGTTTTATTTTTTAAATAACTAAAAAGTTTTTGAAATATCTAAAGTTAAGAAACTCTCTTGTATTAACGCTTCCAGATGTATCCATCTCATTATCAATATAACTAATCTTGATATCAAAATTTGAAATATTTTTACTTATAGAAAAACTTTTATACTTATTAGAATTTTCAACATCTCCATAAGTAAAAGAAGTATCAAAATTTTTAAAACCGTAATTTAAATAAACTCTTGTGTTTCAGTCTTAGTTCCTTGATCTCCTTGAAAGAAATTTGCTTCAACTGAATATGGTTTTTTTTCTGGTGCAAAACTTAGTTTTAAACCAAATTCACCGCTAGACACTCCAGATGTATCACTTCCTGGGTATAAAAATGTTGTGTGACCAATATCTAGAGAAAAATTTCCAAAAGTAGGGGTGTAACCAAAATAATAATCAACTTCCTTCGTAGCTCCATCTCCTCCAGTATAAGCCGAAGTCCAAGCGCCAGCATAAAATTTATTATCATAGCTGTAATCAATTGAGCCATAAGGTGCTGGTCTTAACTTATTATAATCTATTCCTCTAAAAATATACTGCGAGGCATATCCTGCTGTATAACTTAGGCTATTTTCTGACTTTGCATTAAGAGTAAAGGCATTTGCCAATAACAAGACAGTAAGAACAATTATTTTTTTCATTAATACATAAATATTAATTTTAATTTTTTTTAAAAATATCTATTTATGCATATGACTTAATACTTAAATGCATGTTTTAAATTTTATTTTGATATTTGAGTTAATTTCTTATCGAACTCTCTAACAATATTAAGAAGATATTCACCTTTTTCAGTGATTTTAACTCCTCTTGCAGTTCTATTGAATAGTTTAAAACCTAGGTCTTTTTCTAAATTGAGAATATCCCTACTAAAACTTGATTGAGTTTTTTTGAGCATTCTAGAGGCTTCATTAAAACTTTTAAAATTTGATATAACTTTAAATGTTTCAAGTTTTTTCCAATTCATTAACTGTATTATAAAATTTTAAAATATTTTTTTTATTATTATTTTGACATTTCAGTTATGCAAAAAATTAGGCCCGATTTCTCGGGCCTAAAATTTGTAACTTAACAAAAAGGGAGTTTTGTTAATCTCTGATTGAATAAGCAACCACTCCAATTTCAGATACGTCTGTACCCTTTTTTTGAGCTTCATCACTTATTCTAATGCCAACTGTTTCTGCCATAATCTTCCAAATAATGAGAGATGTAACAAAAACAAAAACAGTCACGCATATGATACCGTAAATCTGAGCACCAAATGTTGCTTCAGAATTTGTAATTGGAACAGCTAAAGTTCCCCAAATTCCAGCACATAAGTGAACAGGAATTGCACCAACAACATCATCAATCTTTAATTTGATTAAAGCTTCAGACGCTACGATTACAATTGCACCACCAATTCCACCAATTAAAATTGCTGCTAATGGTGTTGGTGTTAATGGTTCAGCTGTAATAGCCACTAAACCACCTAATGCACCGTTTAACATTTGAATAACATCAGTTTTTCCTTTGATGAATCTTGTAATAATTGCATTAACTACAACTCCAGCACACGCAGCTAGGTTTGTGTTAATAAAGATCTTTGAAATAGCAGTTGCATCATCAAAAGATCCTAATGCTAATTGAGATCCACCATTGAAACCAAACCAACCAAACCATAAAATAAATACTCCAATGGTTGCTAATGGTATCGATGAATTTGCAAAAGGTGTTAAATGTTTTTCACCTGATTTAGTAAATCTTCCAAGTCTTGGGCCAAGAATGATTGCTCCTGCTAATGCAGCAGCTCCACCCGCAGCGTGAACCAAAGTTGATCCAGCAAAATCATTAAAACCAGCTTTATCTAAAAAGCCTCCACCCCATTTCCAGCCCATTTCTATTGGGTAAATAACCCCGCCTAGAATTGCTGCAAATAAAAAGAATGGCCAAATTTTAATTCTTTCCGCTAATGTGCCAGAAACAATTGAGATAGTTGTTGCGCAGAAAACCATCTGGAAAAACCAATCAGATCCTGCCGAATATCCTGTTTCTAATTTTGAACTATCAGACCAAGGTGTAAATGTACCAATGAAGCCACCCTCACTGATTCCATAAGCTAAGTTATAACCACAAAGCCAAAACATAATTCCTGCAATTGCATATAAACCAATATTTTTTGCTGCAATTGAAGAAACACTTCGAGATGTCACCATTCCACACTCTAACATTGCAAAACCTGGTGCCATGAACATCACCAAAAACCCACAAACTAAAAATAGTAATGTATTAAAGACATATTTAGTCTCTGGATTAATTGTGCTTTCTGCTGAAAAACTAGGTTCTACAAATACGATTAAAGCAAATAAAGATGACAAAACGCCAAAAGTAACTTTTTTCATATTAATTCTCCTTTAAATTTGTTTTGCTAAGCAATAAACTTTAGGCTTAAATTTCAAAAGTGCTCATTTATAAATCCAGCTATAACTTTTACCGATATCTAATTTTGGAATAATAGATCTGAAAAAATGGAATAATTTAGGTGTGCCTAAATTTAACTAACAGGGGACAAGAAGTGAGCAAAACTTAAGCACACATTCATTTTTATTAGTATTCGTTTTTTTTTGAATTAAAAAAAACCCATTTCGCGTATTACGATTCTACAAAAAAATTAAACCGCGTTTTCTTTAGCTTTTTCTATGTATCTTTTTCGCAACAACTGAGTAAATTTTCCAGGTTTTCCATCTCCAATGGTTTTATTATTAATTTTCACAACCGGAGTAACAAAAGTTGTTGCACTAGTAATAAAAGCTTCATCTGCTCCTTGAGCTTCTTGCACTGAAAAATTTTTATAATCTAATTTATAATTAAGTTCTTTTGCACATTCTTTAACAGCTTCTCTGGTAATACCTTTAAGAATTAAATTGTCTGTTTGTCTTGTAATAATAGTCCCTTTTCTAACAATCCAGGCATTATTTGATGTTCCTTCAGTGACATAATTATTTCTCACAAACCAAGCTTCATCAAAACCTGCTTTGAGTGCCTGAGCTTTTGCAAAAGAAGGGTATAATAATTGAACTGTTTTAATATCACATCTTTTCCATCTTAAGTCTTCGATAGACATAACTTTAATCCCTTTAGTGGCTGCATCATTTTCAATAAGTTTTTTTTCTTGAGTAAATGCGGTTACAGTAAACTCTGTTTTATCAGAAGGAAAAGCAAAATCCCTTTCTGCAACACCTCTGGAAACCTGCAAATAAACAATACCTTCGGATAAATTATTTCTTTTTATTAGTTCATGATGAAAATTTTTAATATTTTTATGATCTAACTTTCTAGGATAATTCAGTTCTTCCATCGAACGGTCCAATCTTTTCATATGATTTTCAAAGTCAATCATTTTACCATCAAGGACTGAGGTGACTTCATAAAGTGCATCAGAAAATAATAGCGCTCGGTCAAAAATAGAAACTTTAGCTTCTTCTTCTAAAATAAACTGGCCGTTTAAATAAACTATTCTACTCATTTTAATTTGCCTGTTTATATTCTTCGTTTAAATAGTCATCCAAATTTTTAAGAGAGAATATATTTCTTTTATTAAATTGTTGATTAATTTCTGGATAATCACTTCTAAAATGTGTTCCTCTACTCTCTTTTCTTTCCATAGCTGCATAAGTAATCAGTTTAGAGACTAAAATCATATCTTTTAATTTAGCAGATAAGTTTTTAGCTTCTCTTTCAATTCTTAAAAACTCCACAAAAGCTTGGTTTAAACTTTGACTATTTCTTTCAAGTCCAACATGTTTATGCATTACAGAACGCAACTGCCATATATATTTTTTTGCTCTAATCTTACTGATTGTTTTTTCTTTAGGAATGTAGTTTTGAATATTAATCGATGGTTTAATTTTTTTTATTTCTTTTGAATTAATTTTATCCGCGATTTTTTTTGCATAAACAAAGGCTTCAAGAAGTGAATTACTAGCTAATCGATTAGCCCCATGTGCACCTGTTGAACTACATTCTCCACATGCCCAAAGTCCTTCAACTGAAGTTTGACCGTCTAAATTCACTTTTATACCACCCATGTGATAATGAGCGGCAGGGATAATGGGAATTAAATCTTTTTTTATATCAACATTAGCTTGATTTAAAAATTTTGAAGCTGTTGGAAATAATTTTTCAAAATCTATTTTAAAATGCCTGCAGTCTAAAAAAGTTGAATGACCCTTGTTTCTATGATGATAAATTGATCTTGAAACAACATCCCTGGGTGCCAGTTCTCCAAGTTTATTGTCATCAAAAACAAATCTATAATTGTTTTCGTCTACTATAAAAGCTCCTTCACCTCTGATTGCCTCAGTTAATAATGGAGCTGGGTCTAAACCAATATCCAAAGATGTAGGGTGAAACTGAACAAATTCTAAATCAACAAGATCTGCTCCAGCATTTGTAGCCATCGCAATTCCCTCTCCATAAACATCTCTAGGATTTGTTGTGTGAGCATAAATACTGCCTAATCCACCTGTAGCTAGAACAACATTAGGAGCTTGAAAAAATACAAAATTATCAACGATATCAGTTTTATGAATATGACCTACAATTCCTTCACAAATGTTATCTTTTTGAATGATATGATCAATTGAAACATCTTCTACTATAGTAGCGTGTCCAAGTTTTTTTAAATGCTGAATTAGATAATTTACTAAAAACTTCCCTGATTGATCACCATTTATTTTTAATACTCTTCTAAAAGTATGTGCAGCCTCTTTTGAAAGTGATAATTCACCATTTTTTTTATCAAACTTAACACCAATCGACTCTAAAAAATCTACAATAAACATTGCTTGTTCAGTAATAATTTTAACTGCTTTAGGATCGCTCAACCCTGAACTAGCTTTAAGTGTATCTTCATAATGAATTTTTGGACTATCTTCTTTGGTAACGGCTGCTGCCATTCCACCTTGTGCCCAGGCGCTAGATGAAATTTCTCCTAATTTGCTTTTTGTTACTAATGTAACTTTTCTCGGATATAAAGAAATAGCTGTCATTAAACCCGAAATTCCAGAGCCAACAATAACTACATCTGATTTGTAGATACTTTCCATAATTTAATTATACATTATATAATAATCCAAATGAGATTTTTTTTTGTTTTAATATTGTCGCTGCTAATAAGTTCTCAATCGTTTGCAGCTGGAAGTGATGACGATACAACTTTAGTTAAACCTACTGACTATAAAAAAGCAGTAAACTTAATAAAAAAACATAGCTTTAAAGAAGCTATATCAATTTTAGAGAGTATTTTATCAAAATCTAAGTACCAAAAAGATCCTGATATTTTGAATGAATATGCCTTCAGTTTAAGAAAAATTGGAAACTTAGAAAAAGCAGAGGAATATTATAACAAAGCATTAAAAATTGATCCAAAACATAAAGGTGCCTTAGAATATCTGGGAGAGCTTTATGTTGATACTAAAAGAGTTGATAAAGCAAAAAAAATTTTAATTAAATTAGAGAAATGCAAATGTAATGAGTTTGCTGAGTTGAAAGACTATATTAATAGAGCTAATTAGAAGCCTCTAACAATCTTAAAACACACTCACAAAACTTTTCTGTTTTTGGCTTAAAACCTAAATCTTCACATTGTTTTTTAAACTTTTCTAAATCTTTATTATTTTGATTATTTTTTTTATTTTTTTAGATTTATCCGAAGTTTCTTTATCTTCTTTTTTTCCAACCTCTTTTAAAACTTTTGCAAATTCATATTTTGAAAAATTTATATATTTAATATTGCATTTTTTTGAGCATCAGAAATTTTTAAATCTTTACCATCTTCAGATTTTAAATTTTTTACTTTTGTTTCATTACAATGATCTAAAGCCATCTGAGCAAATACATTAATTTTTAAATCAGAATCGTCTATAACTTGCATTTTTAAATATTCGCATTTTTGCAGATTAATTGGGCCTATAGAAAATGAACCTTTTTTATTTTTACATTTTGTTTTTTTTTCACCAAATAAATGGTGCTTGCTATTATAAATATGTTGATTAACAGTTTCTTTTCCATTCACTTTCATTTTTTGTGAGAGTAATGCTAAATACTTTGGTTTAACCTCTAAGTGCTCTTCTAATTTAAACCAATAGGCTTTTGTTTTGCTATAATCATCAGCATAAGCATCTAATTTATTATAACCAAGTTCTACCAACTTATTATAATCTGAAGCACCCAATCGATTTTCAGCAAAGCTATGAACTGATAAAAAAATAAAAAAAATTAAAAAAAATCTCAAGATTATTAACATAGTAATTATTGACTAATTTTTAGCAAAATAGTTAAATACTATACAATGTTCAAGCATATAAATGTTGCCCCAAACAAAAATAACGTTGGTGCAGTTATTGATACTGATCTTCTTCAAGCAAATCATGATGTTATTGAAGAAATAAAAGACGCTTTAGCAGAATACGGTGTTGTTTTTTTTAGAAATCAAAATCTAAATTCTGATGCATATGTAAAATTTGCAAAAAATTTTGGAGAATGTGCTGATTATCCAATGCTTAAAGGTTTGGATAATCATCCTGAAATTACTGTTGTTGAAAAAAAACCTAATGAAGAAATTATGTTTGGTGAAGGATGGCATACAGACTCAACTTACACCAAAGAGCCTCCGAGATTTACAATGTTATACTCAATAAAAACACCAGAAAAAGGCAAAGGAAATACAATGTTTGCTTCTCAATATAAAAGTTACGAAACATTAGATGAAGAAACAAAAAAGAAAATTGAAAATTTAAAAGCACTTTTTAGTGCAGATGGGCCAATTTCCAAAACAAGAAAAAATAGAGTCGATGAGAAAGGAACAGGAATAGATCCTAAAAGTTTAAATGCAATTCACCCAATAGTTAAGAAAAATGAAAGAAATAACAAAAAATCTCTCTACTTATCTCCAGGACATGTAATTAAAATTTGCGATTTAGATGAAAATGAGAGCAAATCTTTGATGAAACAATTAATGGATCATCAAATAAAAGATGAGTTTGTTTATGGATTTGAGTGGGAGCCAAACTGCTTGGCTTTATGGTCTAACTATTCTGTTCTTCATAACCCTACGAATGACTTTAATGCACACCGAGTAATGCATAGAATTACTGTTCAGTAATTACCAGGGCAATTCACTTCCATCCCAATTAAAAAATTTTCCAGTATCATTTATAGTTTCTTTATTATTAATTTGAATTAAATTTTTTGCAGACTCTTCTGGCTCTTGAATTTTTAAATTTGTTTTTTGAAACGGCGCTGATAAATCAGATTTTACTGTGCCTGGGTGTAATGCTAAAAAAATAGCTTGTTTACTCTTCATTTTCATTTCAATTGATGCTGTTTTAATTAATTGATTTAAAGCAGCTTTAGCAGCGCGATAGGAATACCAGCCTCCATAACCATTATCTGAAATTGAACCAACTTTAGCAGAAAGGGTAGCAAATACTGATTTATTTTCAGTATCCATTAAAGGAACTAGATGCTTTATGAGTAAAGCTGGTCCTATGGCATTTATTAAAAAATTTTTTTTAATAAATTCAAAATCTATTTGTTTCAAAGTCTTTTCAGGCATTTGATTATTGTTTTGATCATGCAAAATACCTGTAGCATCAAAAATAATTGAAACAGGTTTATTTTTTTCTTTTACAAATTTTGCTACAAGTTCAATAGACTTTTCATTATTAAAATCGATTCCTGGATTTGTTTTTCTTCCAAAAATTAAAATTTCTTTAAATCCTAAATTAGATAGTTCATCTGCTACGGCCTTACCAATAGCGCCTGTACCACCTATAACTAAAACTAAATTTTCTTTATTCATCATAAAAAAAGGCCGTAAAACATTTTACGGCCTTTTCATTATAAATCAATTTTATGCGTTTAAAGCTTGATCAATATCTGCAATGATATCATCTGGATGCTCAATACCAATTGATAATCTTACATATCCAGGTGTCACACCTGTTTTCAACATATCAGCTTCACTTAACTGTGAGTGAGTTGTACTTGCAGGGTGGATTGCTAATGATCTAGCGTCACCAATATTTGCAACGTGATAGAGCATTTTTAAATTATCAATGAATTTTTTGCCAGCTTCTACTCCACCTTTTAATTCAAAACCCAATAATGCACCATTGCCACCTTTAAAGTATCTTTTTGCTCTGTCTCCAATTTCTCCTTTATGAAGAGTTGAGTAAATAACTTTTGATACCTTAGAATGCTTTTGTAAAAAGTCTTTAACCTTTTCTGCATTCGAACAGTGTTGCTTCATTCTTAAAGCTAAAGTTTCTAAACCCTGAATAATTTGAAAAGAATTAAATGGACTAATTGCAGATCCTAAATCTCTTAACAAAACAACTCTGGCTCTGATCACAAAAGGAATATTTGCTCCTGTTAATTGAGGAACAGCATCACCCCACACAGCTCCGTGATATGATGGATCTGGTTCCCAAATGTGTGGTTGCCTCTTTTTATCAACTGACCAATCGAAATTACCTGAATCGACAATAATTCCTCCAATACTAGTTCCGTGACCACCAATAAATTTAGTTAACGAATGCATGACAATTGCAGCACCATGTTCAATGGGCTTACAAATGATTGGGCATGCCGTGTTATCCATCACTAAAGGAATGCCTTTAGATTTTCCAATATCTGCAACTTCTTTAATTGGAAAAACTCTTAAAGATGGATTTGGTAAAGTTTCAGCATAATAAAGTTTTGTTTTATCATCTGTTAATTTCTCAAAATTTTTTGGATCTTCTGGGTCTGCATATCTTACTTCGACTCCCATTGTCTTAAGAGTGTTTGAAAATAAGTTTACAGTTCCACCATATAAATCAGTTGATGCAACGATATTGTCACCTGATCTGCATAAATTTTGAACTACAAAAGCTGATGCGGCTTGACCTGAACTTACGCATAAAGCAGCAACACCACCTTCTAATGCAGCAACTCTTTCTTCCAACACATTATTGGTTGGATTCATAATTCTTGTATAAATATTACCAAATTCTTTAAGACCAAATAAATTTGCAGCATGCTCTGCAGAATTAAACTGGTATGAAGTAGTTTGATTAATCGGAACAGCTACAGAAGTTGTACTTTCATCCCTTCTATAACTTCCTCCATGAAGACCTATGGTCTCTGGATGTTTACTTTCGGTTGTCATTTAATATCTCCTTAATTTAAAATCGAGCTGAAAGATATTAATTCAATGTTTAAGAATCAAGTAGTTTTTTTACTTTTTTTCTAAATTCATCATTCAATGTAAAATAGTGTCCTTGTTCTTCATGCAAAGATGTTCCTTTAGAATGAAATTCTAACAAGTGCTGATAAAAATTTTTTAAATCTACTTCAACTTCATTTTTATCATCATCAAAAAGTTTTATTTTTTTCATTTAAGTAATTTAAATTTTCCAAAATTATGCATGGCATCAATAGAAATATAACTGTTAAATATTTTTTTATAATCTTTAAGTAAATCAATTGTTATTCTTTGATAAAAGCTAATGAACTTTTTTAACTGACTACTATTCATTCTTAACTTTTTAGGAATTTGCTGCTCTTGTTTTTTTCTCCAGTAAAAAACTTGATTAAAAGAGGGGATTTTTAAAAAAATTGAAAAATCAGCTTTTTTATAAATTGTTGAAGCATATTGTTTACTTCTAATATTTACATAATTTCTCCATTTTAAACTTTCATCATATTTTTTTTCCATCAAGTTAATTGGTTTATTTAATTTTTGTTTTGAACTTCCCTGGTAACCAACACACCAACCCTCTAAAATAAAAACATCATAAGGAAATGCTAAATTAATAAATTTTGATTTTAAGATATCATCATGACCTTTGGAAAATAAAGGAAGTTTGTAAATTGACTTTTTTCCTGATTTAAATCTTTTTAATACATCTTTTAGAATTTTAATATCGTGAGTCCCTGGCACTCCCCTTGTCATAAATAATTCTGAAACTCTAATAGATAATTTCATTCTATTTTTTTTACTTAAATAAAAATTATCAATCGATAGATTTAAAACTTTGAGTTTTTTTTTCTGTAATTGTTTTTTGACTAATGTTGAAAAAGTTGTTTTACCTGAGCCTTGGGGACCAGAAATTAAAAAAAAAATATTTTTTTTATTTTTTTTTAGCTGAATAATTTGGCCAGCAACTTCTTTAACTGTATTTAAATAATTTTTATTAATCACTTATTAATACAATTCTTGCTGTCATATTTTTCGACAATATCTTTTTTTGGATTAATATAAAAACTTCTCTCACAAGTAATTACTAATTGGCTTTTTTTATAAATATAAATTTTGTATGGTGAAATGAAGTTTATTTTCGTAGGTTCACCAAGTTTTTCTTTTAAAAGATTGCTCTTTTTTCCTAAATATTGATCTAAAATTTTCTTTTCTTTATCTAACGATTTTGAAATTTCTTTATCTACGTAACTACAACTGCTAATAAAAAATACTAATGCGACTATTGCTAATTTTGTTAAAACTTTCATTACTTTATTTTATATTTTTTCAATACGAATGAAATACGATTTTATAATTATTGGAAGTGGAATAATTGGCTTAACCTTGGCATACAAGCTAAAACAAAAATTTAATAATTCAAAAATTTTAATACTAGAGAAAGAAATAAATTCGATTTCACATGGATCTGGACGAAACAGTGGTGTCTTGCACAGCGGTATATATTATGAACCGGGAACGTTAAGAGCAAAGTTATGTGTTCAAGGAGTTAAAGAACTTAAACAATATATTAAATTTAAAAACCTTTGGATTAATGAGTGTGGCAAAATTTTATTACCAACTTCAGAGTATTCTTATTCAAATTTAGAAAATTTATATGATCGCGCTCAAAAAAATGGTGTTGAAATTAAAAAAATTAGCCAAGATGAAATTAACAAAATTGAACCTAATGCAAACTGCTTGTTTGATAAAGGGCTATTTGTTCCTTTTACTTCTGTTGCGGATCCAAAAGAAGTATCTCAATCCTTGATACAAGATTTAAAAAGTATGAATGTAGATATTCAATACAATGAAGAGGTTATTAGTTTTAAAAATGGAAGTATAAATACTAAAAATAATAATTATCATGCTGATCATGTTTTTAACTGTGCAGGACTTCAAGCGGATAAAATTGCAAAAAATTCTGGATTAAATTTTAGATATAGTTTTTTGCCATTTAAAGGAAAGTATTGGAAAATTAAAAATACAAATTTCAAACTTAATCATTTAATCTACCCAATACCAGATTTAAGATTTCCGTTTTTAGGACTTCATTCCTCACATAATAAAAATGATGATTTTTATATTGGTCCAAGCTCAACTCCTGTTTTTGGAAGAGAGGAATATCAAGGTTTATTTGGTAAAAATATTTTAGAAAGTCTAAACATAGGGGTAAATTTTTTTAAGAAAAATTATACTAAATGAAAATAAATTAAGAACTTTAGCCTTCCAAGAACTGTCTCTGCTTACAAAAAAAGGATTTTACAATCAGGTAAATAAAATGTTTAAAAACTTAGAAGTAAATGATCTAGAAATATCAAATACCAAGGTTGGAATACGATCACAAATTTTTGATCCAAAAAATAAAAGCTTAGTTAATGATTTTGTTATTATTCATGAGAATAAAACAACGCATGTATTAAATGCGATTAGTCCTGCATGGTCAGCTTCATTTGCATTTGCAGATCATTTAATTAAAGAAGCACAACTTGATAATGCTTGATTCAAAATACTTAGCTAAACCTTCAATAAAAAAAATCAAAGAAATTCTTGATAAAGAAAATATTAAAATCATAGATTTAGGAAAAAGTGGTCATACAGCAAAAATGGCTGCTGAATCTTTAAAAGTTTCAACAAATAGAATTTGCAAATCTTTAATTTTAAAATCAGATAATGAATTTATTTTATGCCTTATCAATGGAGATGATAAAGCCTCATTTGATAAAATTAAAAGCTTAAAAAAATCAAATTCATTGCGAATGGCTAACGCAGATGAAGTTAAAGATATTACAGGCATTTCTATAGGTGGTGTTAGTCCTGTAGGATTAAAAAATAATCTTAACTGTTTAATAGATCAAAAAATTGAAACATTCGATACTATTTTCTGTGCTGCAGGAGCAGCAGAACTTGTTTTTGAGATTAAACCATTTCAATTAAAAAAAATTACAAATGGTTCCTTTGAAAATATAACTTAATTAAAAAATTGTAATTAACTCTTCTGAAGATGTAGGGTGTACAGGGACAGTTTGTTTAATATCACTCAGATACATGCCTTTTGTAAATGGAATTGCTAATGTTTGTATAATTTCAGCAGCTGCATCACCGATATATATAATGCCTAATACCTTCTCTGTTTTTGGTTCATACATAACTTTAATAAACACTTTGTTTTTTTTATTTTTTTGAAATGCATATTTAAGAGGGTTAAATTCTGTTGATAAAACTTTGTATTTTTTTCTTAACCTAATAAGATCATTTTCGCCAAAACCAATAGATCCTACTTCTGGCTGTGTAAAAATTGCAGAAGCAACTTTATTATAATCTAACGAATATCTATTTTTTTTATTTTTTAAATAATCAAATAAAATCATTGCTTCTCTAATAGCAACTGGTGTTAAATTTTTTCTATTTGTTACATCACCAATTGCAAAAATATTAGAATCATGAGTTTTAGAATTTTTATTAACTGCAATTGCATTATTTTTAATTTTTGCTTTAGTCCTGCTCAAATTTAAAGTGCTTAAATTAGGTGATCTTCCAATAGCATAAATTAAAAGATTTGTTTTTATTGTTTTTTTTGATGTTTTGACTTCAAGAAAATTTACTTTTTTTCTCACTTCTTTTAATGAAGTTTCTTCAAAAACTTTAATTCCTTTTTTTTTTGCACTTTGCAATATTCTCTGTCCAATATCGGGATCAAATTCATTAAGAATTGTTTTTTTTCTAATAATTAAATTAATCACATAACCCAAATTCTTTAATAAAAATGCAAATTCTAACGCAATATAACCACTACCAACGATCGATATAATTTTAGGTAACTGTTTAAGCTCAAAAAATTCATCTGAACTAATTCCTAAATTAGATCCAGGTATTTTTGGATAATTAGGTCTAGATCCTGTTGCAATAATAATTTTTTTTCCTTTAAGCTTTTTTTTAAGTTTTTTTAAAAAAATAGTATTTGAGTTTTGAAATGATGCATGATCTTGAAAAATTGTAACTCCAGCTTTTTTAAGATTTTTAATATATATTTTATTTAATCTGCTTATTTCTTTATTTTTTTTTGAAACTAAATTTTTCCAATCATGTTTACATTTTCCAAGTTTCCATCCAAATGATTTAGCATCAGTCAAATAATCATTAAAATTTGATGCATAAACATATAGTTTTTTGGGTACACATCCTCTAATAACGCACGTTCCTCCAACTCGACTATTTTCTATAATACAAACTTTCTTTCCATCACTAGCCATTAATCTAGCAAATCTAACTCCGCCTGAACCAGCACCAATAACAATATAATCGTAGAGCATTTCTAAAGTATATTTTTATAATAAATTAATATGTTATAAAGCTTTATGCCTTCATTTGATATTATTAGCAAAGTTAATCAACAAGAATTAACAAATGCGATTTCTAATTGTAACAGAGAAATTTCTACAAGATTTGACTTTAAAGGTTTAAACATTGTGATTGAGCCTAATCAAAAAGAAAATACAATCACAGTAGTAGCTCCTGACGATTTAAAACTTAAACAGGTTAATGATTTACTAAAAGGTCATCTGGTTAAGAGAAAAATTGATCCAAGAGTTTTGGATATCCAAACTGCTGTGGAAGCTTCAGGTTCATCCAAAAGGCAAATTATTAAAATTAAAGAAGGAATATCTCAAGAGTCTGCAAAAAAAATTATTGCGGACGTTAAGAAAACTAAAATTAAAGTCCAACTTAAAATACAAGGTGATGAACTGAGAGCAGATGGAAAAAAGAAAGATGACTTACAAGAAGTTATGCAATTAATAAGGTCAATTGATATTGGACAACCAGTAGAATTTACTAATTTTAGAGATTAATGAGTAAAAGATATTCTGGTAAATCTAGAAAAGATAGAAAATTTAAAAAGAAAGCAAAGCTATCAAAAAAAAATAAATCTAAGTTAAAAAAATAATTGATTAATCGCTCAATAATGAATAAATACCTGAATGCAAAATCAAATAAATAATCTAGCAAAGAAGTTAGCTAAAGCGTTTCTTTCTAATCAATTAATACCAGCACTTCCAAAAAAATTTTCTAAAAACACTAAAAATGCAAATCAATTAAGATTAGCTGCAGAAAAATTAATCAAAAGCCCTGTTATTGGGTTTAAAGCAGGCGGTACAGGAAAAGCTATGCTTAAAAAGTGGCGTGAAAAAGAGCCTTTTTATGCATCAATCTTTAAAAGAAATTTATTAAAATCAAATGCCAATGCAAAATTATCTAAGAACACTTTTGGTATTGAACTTGAAGTTTTTTATTTGATGAAGAAAAAAGTTTTACAATCTAAATCTAGATTGAGTGAAAAAAATATTAGCAAATATATTGATGGAATGGGACCTTGCATTGAACTTGTAGCTTATAGACAAAGAAAAAAAGGTGTTTCATGTTTAGGTGATTTAATTGGGGATTTTGGATGTAATCATAAATTCATTATTGGAAAAAAACAAAAATATAAAAAACTTAAATTCAATAATCTTCCAACTAAATTATTTAATAAAAAGAGCGGTCAAACTGTTTCTGGTAATACGAAAGCTGTTTATGATAGCCCGTTAAAATCATTAACATGGTTAATTAACCGAGCAAAAAAAGATAAAGTTAGTATCAACAAAAATTTCTATGTTTTTACTGGATCTACAGTGGGAGTCGTTCCAATTTTAAAAAGGGGATTATTTGAGGGGCAAATTCAATCGCTAGGAACTGTAAAAGCTAAAGTTAGATAAACTATTTTTTCAATTTTCTTTCTTTATCAAACATCAACGCAAGACGATCAATAATATAATCAGAAGCTTGAAAAATATTTTTAGGTTGGAAATTTTTTGTTGAACCTAAATCTGTTTTGTCATCTAAATTAATTGGATTTACTAGTCTCTGTTCTACAGTATCACCCTCTACATAAAGCAATATTAAGTAATCCTTATCTGTGGGTGCATCATCATTTTTGATTAAACACTCTCCACTTTCAGCAATGTTATCGATAAACCTAAGAGGGGATCTTTTTTTTGTAATATATCTTTTATTAATTTGAAAAACGATTGATTTCATATTTCTAGAAAATCTTTCCAATCGTTCAATTAATTTTTGCTTTAATGCATTTTCAGCTTTTTGAGCATCTAAAACAGCTTTTGCTTCATCTCTAGATTGTCTTCTTACCTCTAGCTCAGCGAGCTGCTGTTCTCTAATTTTTTCTCGGTATTTCTTATAACGATCTCTTATTGTTCCAAATCGATCACCTAATTTCCATAAGTGATCTCTAAGTTTGTAGATTTTTTGCCTTTCTTCTTTTTTGATTTCTTTAACTAAAAATAGTCTTAATTTATCCTGATCTCTTAACTTTTTATCTTCAAAAGACTTTTCTTTTTTTAGTAGTTTTTCTAAATTAATTAAATCTTTTTTTGTTTTTTTTAATTTTAGTTTTTCTAAATATATTAAAAATTTTAATTTTAATTTTCTGAAATATTGTAAAATTTTTTCTTTCAAAGTTGAAAGAAAATCAATTTTTATTTGATTAATTTTAATTTTTTTTGTCTTTTTGATTTTTTTTGTTTTATTTTTTTTTATAATTTTTTTTATTTTTAACTTTTTAAACTTTTTTCTTTTATTATTTTTCTTAATTTTTTTAATTTTTATTTTTCTAAACTTTGATTTTTTTTTAATAATTTTTTTTTTACTTTTTTTTAGTTTAATTTTGTTAGATTTTTTTGGCTTAAAAACTTTTTTCTTTTTAAGAATTTTTTTCTTTTTTTTATTTTTTTTAGCCATTAACTGATTTTTGAATTGCTTGTTTTAAAGTTGATACTGATTGTGCTCCTGATATTGATATGTGGTCATTAAATACATAAAAAGGAACACCCGAAATACCCATTTGCTTAGCTATTAAATCCATTTGATTAATTTTTTTTTTATTTTCATCTAATCCAAATGCATCTTTAATTAAACTTTCATTAAGTGAATACTTTTTGGCAATAGCAAGAAGTGTTTTTTCATCACCAATATCTTTTCCAAATGTAAAATAATTTTTAAACAATTCAAAAATAACTTCATTTTCTTTTTTTGCTTCTTTTGCAGCATCAATCAAAATATGTGATTTAACTGTATTTGGAGTTCTCTTAATTTTATCCAACTTGATTTCTAAATTTTCTTGTTCACCTTGCATTATCATATTGTCATACATGGGTTTTGCATTTTCGATACTTCCAAATTTATTTTTAATGTAATCTATTCTATCCATACCAGTCTCAGGCATCTGAGGATTTAACTGGAAAGGCAAATTAGTTACAACAGAATTTGGAAGTTGGAGTTCCTTTAAAGCAAGATCTAATTTGACTTTTCCAATATAACACCAGCCACAAATTGTGTCTGAAAACATTTTAATTTGCATTTAAATTATTTAAATTCTTTTAATAAAGTCTCGGCACTTCTCGCAAAAAGATTGGTATCGCTATTAATAGCAACAAAAGTGTAACCATCATTTACGTATTTTTTAGCGTAATCTTTTTTGCCCGTTAAAATACCTGCTGGCTTTCCATATTTGTTGCACAAATCTAAAGCTTCATAAATTAAATCTTGAACTTCTTGATCTTCGAACTGACCAATTTTTCCAATTGAACCTGATATATCACTTGGGCCCATGAAAATTCCATCTACACCATCTACTTTTGCTATTTCAGGAATATTTTTAATCGCCTGCTTAGTTTCACATTGAACTAATACACAAATCTCTTTTTCTGCTTCTTTATAATAATCTTGAATGTGTCCATACTTATTCATTCTAGCAGCTGACATAATTCCTCTAATTCCTTTAGGAGGGTAGCGTGTTGCTTCAACAGCAGCTTTGGCCTCTTCAGCATTTTGAACAAATGGATACAAGATTGTCTGAGCTCCCATATCTAAAATTCTTTTAACAATAACAGGCTCATTCCACGGCACTCTCACTACAGGTTCTGTTTGATAGCCCTCCATAATTTGTAATTGAGTAAGAACTTCTTGAATATCATTTGGAGAATGCTCCATATCTATAACCGACCAGTCAAAACCTGTAACTGATATAATCTCGGCAATAGTATTATTGGATAAACAACTCCAAATACCTATTTGTTTTTTTTTATTCTTTATATTTTCTTTAAAATTATTCTTTTTTATTTTCATGCAAGACAGTTATAATTATTTAATCAATTTATCAAATTTTTTTAAAAGGTCTTCTTTATTTCCCTTTAAAAGATCATTTAAAATATTTTTTTTATCTTTATTATCTTCAGTTGGTATTCCAAGCTTTTTATTTAAAACATCTTTAAGCTTATCTTCCAGTTTTTGTTGAACTTTTTGTGACAAAACATCATTTTTAACTTTATAAATTACATTGGTTAAGATCATTGTAGCAACATCTTTATAATGATTAGAATTGTTCGTATTTCCAACATTTAAAAATTCCATATCGCTAAGTTTTGTATTTGTATTAATTTTTAAATCTTCAGAAATAACCTCTGCGTAAGCATTTGTTATTTTTAATTTTTTAATAATAAAGTTTTTACTAAATTCTTTTTTTTTTGGATAAGTTTTATTTTCTTTTTTTGAATGATTTTGATTTTGTTTTTCTTTATTTTTCTCTTGTTTCAAAATTTGATTAATTGCTGATAAATTATCAATTACTTGACCATTATTAACGATGACTTTGTACTGAAAATTTATCCCATTTAATAAAATTTTAATTCAACTGTTTATCTGTAGTGACTGATTTTAAGTTTGCGACAAAAATTCAAGATTACGTACTTCTAATAAATTACCAGGAAAAGGATCGCTATTTTTAATAACTAAATTTTTTAAAATAATTTTTTCATTTAAATATTGAATATCAAGATTATCGATAGATACTTTTTTCTTGGTAATTTCTGTTGCTTTATCCTCGATTATTTTTTTTGCTATTTCATCCCCTGCATATTCTGCAAAAAAATAAGTGCCTCCAATTAGTAAAAAAACGATAATTAAAAAAAATCTCATATTAAATAAAGTATTAGAGTAATAATAAGAATTATTGGCAATACAATAGCAAAACCAACAATTTTATTCTGCACAAAAAAATAATAAAATGCTCCTAAAATAATTTTATTTTTATTTTTCATTTGTGAATCTCTAATAAAATATCTCTCGCTCTATTTATTTTACTAGCTTTTTCATTATCCCCAAGTTTATCAGGATGTGCTTCTTTAATAAGTCTTTTGTGAGCTTTAATAACATCTTCTTTAGTGCAATTTCTGTTTAACCCTAGGATGCCATATGCTTCTTTGACCTCGCTTAATGATGATCCAAATGAACTATTTTTCTTATTTTTTTTAATATTAAAAACTGCTGAGATAAACCTGTAAATGTAAATAAGATTAAAAATATTAAAAAGACTTCTTTTCAAAATACTAGCTAATACTGCAAAAAAAGGGAGGGAAAGTAGATAGCGACCCGCCACAAATAATAAAATTATACAAACGATAGAGAATAAAATCGTGCTAGTTCTGAATAAGTTAGAAAATTTTTTTTTATTCATATTGGCTGTTAGCCAAAAAAAACCATATACTGCTAAAAAAATAATAAAACCAATAACAATAATATTCATTAATGACTTTAGTACCTAAACTTAGAAAAGAAAAAAAGACAATTCAACTGCATGGTCATGAGTTAGTTGACGAATATTCTTGGATTAAGCAGAAAGATTGGCAAGTAGTTTTAAAAGATCCTTCTAAGCTCAATACAGAAGTTTTAAAATATATTGAAGCTGAAAACTCTTTTAAAGACGAAAGCCTAAAAGATTTAAAAGATTTAAAAAAGAAGATATTTGAAGAATTAAAATCTAGAATAAAAGATAAAGATTCATCCGTTCCATTAAAAGATGGTGAATTTAGTTATTACTCAAAGTACGATGAAAACTCAGAACACCCTCAATTTATCAGAATTAACAACAACACAAAAAATGAAACCATACTTTTAGATGCTAATGAAAAATCAAAAAAATTTAAATTTTTTAATTTAGGCTCACTAAGCCATAGTCATAATCATAAATTGTTAGCATATAATGTAGATACTAAAGGCAGCGAATACTATGATCTTACAGTTGAAGAAATTGATACAAAAAAAATTATTACAAAAAAAATTGAAAACACGACTGGTGAGATAGTTTGGCATCCTAATAATGAAACTATTTTTTATACAGTATTAGACCAAAATCATCGTCCTAATAAGATCTTTGCACATAAAATTGGCTCTGACCCAAATAATGATATTTTAATTTTTGAAGAAAAAGATCCTGCCTTCTTTTGCTCTCCTACATTGAGCCAAAGTAAAAAATTTTTATTAATTCGAACTGGTGACCATCAAACGAGTGAATATTGGATCGCAGACTTAAATGAAGATTATAAAAAAATTAAATGTTTTAAAAAAAGAAAAGAAAAAATTGAATACGAAATAGATCATGCTGAAAATATTTTTTATATTTCAAATAATACTAATAATGCAAAAAACTTTAAACTATCTATGAGTCATGAAGATGATTATGAAAATTGGAATGACTATATTGAATATAAATCTGATATTCTTATTTTAGATTTTTTAATTTTAAAAAGCTGGATAATTATTCTTCAAAGACAAAATGGCTTAAATGAAATTTTAGTTAAGAATATTAATAACAAACAAGAGCATAAAATTAAATTTGATGACGAAACTTATGAACTATCTCTCTTGGGTCAGTATGAATATGATACAGACTTTATAAGAATATCTTATAGTTCTCCAATTACCCCAACTTCTATTTATGATTATAACTGCAATACAAAAGAAAGAATCTTAAAAAAAACTCAAGAAATTCCATCTGGATATGAAAAAAATAACTATTGTTGCAAACGAGTTTTGGTTAAATCACATGACAATGAAGAAATACCGTTAACAATTTTTTATCACCAATCCACTAAGCTTGATGGAGAAGCGCCATTATTGCTTTATGGTTATGGAAGTTACGGGATCACTATTCCAGATAGTTTCTCAACAAATAGATTTTCACTTATTGATAGAGGATTTGTTTATGCAATTGCTCATATAAGAGGAGGAAGAGAAAAGGGGCAAGAATGGTATGAGAAGGGTAAGCTGTTAAATAAAAAAAATACCTTCTTAGACTTTTTAAGTTGCGCTGAATATTTGTGTGAAAAAAAATTTACAAAAAAGGGAAATATTATAGCTCAAGGAGGTTCTGCAGGTGGTTTATTAATGGGCTATATTGCTAATGAAAAGCCAGATTTATTTTTAGGAATCATTGCACAAGTTCCTTTTGTCGATATTTGTAACACGATGTTAGATGAAGAATTACCACTAACTGTCACTGAAATTCCTGAATGGGGTGATTTAAAAAACAACAAAGAAGATTTTAAAAATATAAAAAGTTACTCCCCTTACGATAATGTTAAAAAACAAAATTATCCTAATATGCTTATAACGGGTGGTATTACAGACCCAAGAGTCACTTATTGGGAAATGACAAAATGGATAGCTAAATTAAGAGATATGAGAACTGATAATAATTTACTTATTCTGGATATGAATATGGATGCGGGTCACAGTGGTGCTAGCGGAAGATATGATTATTTAAATGAAGTCGCGCTTGCTTATATTTTTGCATTAAAAATTTCTAATAAAACATCATCTTGAAAAATTAAAAACAATAACCATTTCATATCATGAAAGTCGCCTAATATTGGGGCTTTCTAAAGTACTTGCTTAATAAAGGAGGAAAATATGAACAAGAATGCTTTATCTATATTTAATCAACTAAGGCCAGTTTCTGTTGGCTTTGATAATGTTTTCGATCATTTTGAAAAAATGTTTGAAGATGATTTTTTCAGTGTGCCTACAGTAAACTATCCACCATACAATATCGTTAAAACTGGTGAAAATAAGTATGATGTTGAGGTTGCTTTAGCAGGATACAACAAAAAGGATATTAACATTGAATATGCTAATAATCTTTTAACAATTAAATCTGTTAAAGAAGAAACTTCTGAAAACAAAGATGCTAAAGGAAATGTTTTGCATAAAGGCATTTCAAAAAGATTCTTTAGTAAAAGCTTTACAATCGCAGATGATACTGAGGTTAAAGGAGCTGAACTTAAAGATGGTCTTTTAAAAGTATCTCTTGAACGAATTGTTCCAGAGGCAAAAAAGCCTAGAACAATTGAGATTCAATAATTAATTTATATAGATAGAGGCGGATAATACCGCCTCTATTCACATTAAAACATCTAGTATAAATTAAACTAGATGATTGATAGACGAAATTTTTTAATAATATTTTTTTCAAATCTAATTAATTTATTAATTCCTAGACTTAGTTTTTCTACAAATCACAAAAGGATTATAAAAAAAAACATTCCTAAAACTAAAGAAACTATTTCACCAATTGGAATGGGAACGTGGTTAACATTTGATGTATTGCCTTTAAAACAAAATATAGAGCACTGTTCAAATATTCTTAATTCCTTTTTTCATCACCAAGGGCAAATGATTGACTCTTCACCCATGTATGGAACAGCTGAAAGAATTGTTGGACTTTCTCTTCAAAATATAAAAAATAAAAATAATTTATTTTCAGCAACTAAAGTTTGGACACCATTAAAAACTCATGGAGAAAAACAAATTCAAGACTCGTTTAATCTTTGGAAAATTAATAATTTTTCACTCATTCAAGTTCACAATTTAGTAAATTATAAAGATCATCTACAAACACTAAAAAAACTTAAAGATAATAAAAAAATTAAATACCTAGGCGTAACAACATCTCATGGCAGTAGGCATGAAGAACTTATTCATATTATGAAAAATGAAGAAATTGATTTTGTTCAATTTACTTACAATCTAATAGATGATGAAGCAGAAAAATACCTCCTTCCTTTGGCTTATGAAAAAAAAATTGCTGTTATTGTAAATAGACCGTTTCAAGGTGGAAATTTATTTAATATTGTTAAAAATAAAAAATTACCTAATTGGGCAAACGATCATCAAATAGTTTCGTGGCCAGATTTTTTTTTAAAGTTTATTATTTCACATCCATCAGTAACATGTGCAATACCTGCAACATCAAAAGTAGAACATATGAAAGAAAACATGCAATCACAGTATGGTGTGCTACCAGATTTAAAAACTAGAGCAAAAATGAAAAATTTTTTTAAAAGTTTATCTTAACTTTTTTTCAATCTTATTCCAAAATTTTTCCTCTAACCTAACATTGTTAAGTTTATTAATTTCCTGAATACCTGTTGGAGAGGTAACATTTATTTCTGTAAGATAATTTCCAATTACATCTATACCAGCAAAAAATAAATTATTTTTTTTTAAAAAATTTGCTTAATGTTTTGCAAATTTTTTTATCTCTGAAAACTAATCCAGTTTTTTTTGGACTTCCGCCGGCATGGAAATTAGCTTTGATACTTCCTGATTTTGGTATTCTGGCAACAGATCCCATGTATTCTCCATCAAATAATATTATTCTACGATCACCTTTATCAATATCTTTAATAAATTTTTGAGCAACGACAGGATAGTGATATTTTTTTAAAAGTTTTCTTATTACAGATTTGTTTCTTGAGGACTTCTTTTTAACTTTTTCAATACCTTCACCACCATTGCCATAAAGTGGTTTAAGTATTGTGTAATTATTTTTATTAATAAATTTAATAATTTCATTTTCATTTGAAGAAATAACAGTTTCAGGAATTAAGTTTTTGAATTTAAACATAGAAATTTTTTCTGGATTATTTCTAATATGTGAAGGATTATTTAAAACTAAAACCTTTTTAGGTAATTGCTCTAAAATATAAGTTGCTGTTAAATAATGCATATCAAACGGCGGGTCCTGCCTAACTAAAACAACATTAAAATTACTTAATTCTAATTCTTGCTCTTTTGATTTTTGATAAAATTTTTTCTTATTATTAATAATTTTAAAAAAGCTTCCTTTTGCAAAAACTTTATTATTTTTTAACGTTAAATTTTTTGGCAAATAATGAAATGTTTTATAGCCACGTTTTTGAGCTTCTTTAGCTATAACATAAGTACTGTCGGCTTTTGGATCAATTTTTTCAAGTGGATCCATTTGAATAGCAATCTTAAAAAGCTTTTTCATCAAAAATTTTATTGGTATCTTTGTTATATTTTAAATCAAAATCTTCGATTAATAAATCTGATAGATTTTTTCCTTTATCAGTCATATCAAACAGATCTTTTAAAAAAATCGACTCATTATCATTATTTGAGTTTAAATAATTTCTCTCTTCCAGTCCTTTGCTCGATAACGCTAAAATAAATTTAGCGTGTTCTAGAAGAGATTTGCCATATAATTCAGTTTTAAATCCTGTCTTTGACGCCTGAAGATATGCCTGTTGAACCTCTAAAAATTTCCAATTCTTCACGTAATCAAAAATCTCTTTTAAAACTTTTTCACTATATAAAATTCCAGTCCAAAATGCTGGGATCGAACAAATACCAGACCATGAGCAAGAATCTGCACATCTAATTTCGAGATATTTTTTTAATCTTATTTCTGTAAAAATAGTTGATAGGTGATTGTTCCAATCATCTATATTGGCAGATCTTCCACCAACTTCCTTTAAATTTCCATTTAAAAAATCTTTAAAACTCTTTCCTGAGCAATCTATAGTTTCTCCATCTTGTGCAGCAAAATACATTGGAACATCTAATGCATAATCGCAATATTGCTCATATGAATTAGAAGTTTCAAAAAAAAATGGTAAAAGACCAGATCTATCTTTGTCAGTATTTTGCCAAATGTGAGTTCTATAATTTAAATAACCATTTATTTTATTTTCAGTAATAGGTGAGTATGAAAACAGCGATATTGCAATAGGTGTTAAACAACTTGCAACTTTGGTTTTAATCTTAAAATCCTCTTCTGATAAATAATCAAAATTAACTTGAGTAGCTGCAGTTCTATGCATCATCTCTAAACCCAAAGATCCAACTTTAGGCATATAATTTCTCATTATTTCATATCTTTTTTTTGGTAAATGGTGGACTTCTTCAAATTTAACATTCGGAACAAAACCTATTCCAATAATCCCTAAATTTAGTTTAGAACAAGCTTCCTTTAATTCTTTTAGATATAAATTTACTTCTTTGCAGGTTTCGTGAATATTTTTCTGAGGAGAACCAGATAATTCAATTTGCAAACCTGGTTCTAAAGTAATGCTATGATCGTCTTTTTTTAAACCAATTAAATTATTTTTTTCCCTAATATCATTCCAACCGTTTTTCTTAAGTATTTCAAAAATACCGAGGACTCCTTTTTCAGAATACTCAACTGGTTTTTTTGTTGTTAAATTAAAAATAAATTTTTCATGTTCGGTACCAATAAAAATATTTTCAGAATTTTTTTCACCAGATTTAAAATACTGAATTAAATCTTCTTTGCTTAGTTTTTTCATTTTTTTTAATTTACTCTAGAAATATAAAAGATTATATCATTAAATAAATTAAGGGAGGACATAATGAAAGGATATTGGATTGCACTATACAAAAGTATCGGTGATCAAAATAATTTAAAATCATATGCTGAAGCTGCTACTAAAGCAATTCTTGACCATGGTGGAAAGCCTCTTGTAAGAGGTGGCGATTATAAAAGTCTAGAGGGAGAAAATTACCTAAGAACAGTCATATGGGAATTTCCAAGTTATGAAAAAGCTTTAGAGTGTTATAATTCAAATGCTTATCAAGATGCGTGGTCTAAAGCCAAAACAACAACCGAGAGAAATTTACAAATTTGTAGAGGGTTTAATAGTTAACAGGAACGGGGTCTATACTTCTCCATAAATACCAGGTTGCAACTGTACAGTATGGAGACCATTTTTCTTTCAAATTTCTTAATTGCTTTTCTGAAGGTGGATATTTAGTTTTATAATTTATTGATATTGCTCTTAATAAACCAATATCTTGTACTGGAAAAATGTTGGGTCGCATCTGATTAAAAAATAAAAACATTTCAGCAGTCCATTTTCCAATTCCTTTAACTTGAGTTAAATATTTAATTGCATCTTCATCATTCATTTTTTTTAATTTTTTTACATCAAGCTCTTTGTTGATAAATTTTTTTGATAAAATTTTTAAATATAAAATTTTTTGTTTTGATAGACCACAACTTGCAATTTGCCTTGTAGTTAATTTTAAAATGTTTTTTGGTGCAATTTTTTTACTTTTATCCTCAAGTTTTTTCCAAACAGAGTTTGCCGCTCTTACAGAAATCTGCTGTCCAACAATTGATTTGCACAGTGAAAAAAAGGATCTTTTCTTGATTTTAGATGACTTGGATATTTTTTAATTATTTTCGATAATATTTTATCTTTTTTGTTAAAAAATTTTTTTGCACTCTCCCAGTATTTTGGCTTAGACATTAAATTTGCCTTATCATAGCCGGTTTACTATCTTTTTTATCAGCTTCTCTTTTAAAGATAATAATAGAACTTGTAATAATTAAAAAAGCTCCAAGCACTGTAAGCATAGATAATTTTTCATGAAAAATAAATGTACCTGCCAAAACTGCAAAAACCAAACTTAAATATTTTATAGGAGTAACCAATGAAACCTCTGCTTCTCGAATTGATTTTGTTAAAAAAATATTTCCTATTGATCCACTTAAGCCAATAGTTACAAGTAAAAAAATATCAGAAGGTTTTATACTGATCCATCCAAAAAAAATTGAAAATAATCCAAAAGCAATAAGCACAAATGTAAAATTTAAAGCTATCAAATAATCGGGTTCAGTTTTTGATAGTTTTTTTATTGCTATAGAAATTGTGGCAAAGCCCAAACAAAATAAAATTGGATAAAAAGAATAAAAAGTAAACATTGAAGTGCCTGGTTTTAAAACAACTACTACTCCAATCAAACCTAAAAGAATTGCAAACCATCTTATTGCTTTAACTATTTCATCTAAAAAAATAATTGAAAAAATTGTAGCAAAAATAGGAGCTGCAAAACTTAAAGTAATAGCATCAGCTAGTGGTAAATATTTTAAACCTAAATATAAAAAAGTCATAGCTGCGGCTCCACCAAAAGCTCTTATCACGTGAAGTTTTATTTTTTTGGTTTCAAGCAAATTTTTTAACCGATCTTTAGGTATAATAAAAAAAATTGGAATTAATCCAAAAAGTCCTCTAAAAAAAATTAATTGACCAGTTGGATATGATACTGACATTAACTTTACAATAATATCCATAATTGAGAAGCTCAAAACACTAAAAATCATATAAACAATACCTAATTGATTTTTACTAATCATAAAAATTTAGTATCATTATAAAAAAAAAAATAAATGAATTTAGTCGATCATAATTGGTTAAATACTAACCTTAACAAAAAAGATATTTGTATACTTGATTGTTCTTGGCATATTCCTGGTACAAACCGAGATGGAAAAAAAGAATTTTTAGAAAAAAGAATACCTGGTGCGATATTTTTTGATATCGATTATTTTTCAGATGATCAATCTAATTATCCTCATATGCTTTGTAATAAAGATACATTTGCAAAAAAGTGTGGTGAATTAGGGATTAAGAATAATGATCATATTATTTGTTATGACTCGATTGGTATCTTTTCATCAGCAAGGGCTTGTTGGATGTTTGAACAATATGGCCATGAAAAGGTGTCAATTTTAAATGGTGGATTAAAAAATTGGATTTTAAATAATTTTTCTATTGAAACAAACAGTCCTATAAAAAAAAATAAAACTAATTATAGCTGCACAAAAGAACCTATCGACATTGTAAATTTTGATGAAATTAAAAAAAACCTTAATTCAAAAAAATTTACTTTAGTTGATGCCAGACCAGCTGGTAGATTTGAAGGGAAAGATCCTGAGCCAAGAAAAGAAATTAAAAGCGGTAATATAGAATGAAGCTTAAATATCCCTTTTGCTTCAATTATAGATAGTAAAACGGGATGTTTAAAAAAAGATGAGGATCTTATTAAAATTTTTAATGATAAAAATATTTTAGACAATAAAGAATTAGTTTTTTCTTGTGGTTCAGGAGTAGCAGCAACTGTAGTAGGTGCAGCGTATGAAAAAATTTCTAAAAAAAAATTTAAAGTCTATGACGGATCTTGGACTGAATGGGCGACAAGAAATAAAATTTTTTCTTAGGCGTAAATTGATCAGATAATTAAACCCTATTTTACTATATTCAACCTGACAGCGAAATGATAGAAGCGTCTAAATGAAATCTAAAAATAAATTAATTCTTATCCTTAGTTTAATAGCTCTAGTGATTATTGGAGTCATTGCTGGAAGAGCTTATATGGCAAGCATTGTTAAGAAAAAAATTATTGAAGCAAAATCAAGACCCGTAGGTGTCATCGCGACTAAAGTTAAAAAATCAAATTTTTATGAAAAGCTAGAAACATTTGGAACTGCAATAGCTAACCAAAGTTATTCTATTAGAATTAAAAAAAGTGAACTGATTAAATCAATTAATTTTGACAAATATCCATCAGTAAAAAAAGGGCAAAAAATTGCTGAATTAACTACTGAAACCATCATTGCACCATTTGATGGAAAAGTTGGTAAGAGAGAAATAACACCAGGAATACTTGGTGGGGACGACTCAATCATTGCAACTCTTGATGATATTAAAAAACTAAAAGTAGATGTTAAGGTACCTGAAAATTATTTAGGTATATTAAAAACAGGTCTTAGAATTGAAGCTAAATCCTCAGCATTTCAGCAAACATTTTCTGGTTCTGTTGAAACAATCAGTTCAAGAGTAGATCCAACAACTAGATCAATTTTAGTTCAAGTTGCAATCGATAATAAACAAGAAAAGTTAATTCCAGGTATGCTACTTGATATCATTTTAGTATTTAATGAAAATGTATCACTAGGAGTTCCTGAAGAAGCCTTAATTATTCAAGGTGACAGTAAATTCGTCTACAGAATTAAGGATAATAAAATTGTAAGAGCACAAGTAAAAATTGGAAAAAGAAATTTTGGAAAAGTTGAAATTTTATCCGGCTTAACAGAAGATGAAACAATTTTAGCAGAAGGCACAAATAAAGTAAGGCCTAATTCAAAAATTAAAATTACCAAATACCAATAATGTTCTTAACAGATTTATCTATTAAACGTCCTGTCGTTGCTACTGTGATGAGTCTTGTCTTGGTAATATTTGGAATTGTTACATTTAATAAAATTCCTTTAAGAGAGCTTCCAGATGTAGAGACTGCTAAGGTAAATATAAGAACAGATTATAATGGAGCTTCTGCATACATAATTGATACACAAATAACCCAAAAAATTGAAGAACGTGTAGGAGGTACACCTGGTGTAATTACAATTGAGTCAACAAGTGAAGATGAGAGATCATCAATTGATTTAGAATTTGATCTAAATGTTGATCTCGATGTTGCGGCAAACGACGTAAGGGACAGGATTGCTCGAATTGTAGACGATCTTCCAGAACAAGCTGAACCACCACAAGTTTTTAAAGCCTCTGCTGCAAGAACAACAACAATGTGGCTTGCCTTTCAAAGTGAAAGAATGAATGGTTTAGAACTTACAGACTATGCAGATAGATATTTAAAAGATGCTTTTGCAAACATTCCTGGTGTTGGTTTAATTAGACTTGGGGGTGAGAGAGAATTTTCACTTCGAATTTGGCTTGATCCAGTTGCAATGGCAGCAAGAGACATCACAACTGATGAATTAGAAAATATATTAAAAAAAGAAAACGTTGAATTTCCAGCGGGTAAACTAGAATCTAAAAATATTGATTTAGTTATCAAGGTTGAAAAAGCCTATAAAGATTTAAGAGACTATCAGGAACTAATACTTAAAAGAGCACCGGATGGCTCGATTACAAAACTTAAAGATATTGCTAAAGTTGAATTTGGAGCTTTAAATACTAGCACTCTTTTTAAAGGTAATGGAAAAGATACTGTTGGAATAGGTATCTACCAACAATCTACTGCGAACACGATTGAGGTTGCTAAAAGAATTAAAGATAAAATTAAAGAAATAGAGCCAACATTACCATCAGGATCCAAATTAACTGTTTCTTTTGATAGATCCGAATACATCGAAGCTGCAATAACTGAGGTTTATAAAACAATAATTATTTCAGTTATATTAGTTGTAATAATAATTTATTTATTTTTAGGAAATTTAACTGGAGTTTTAATCCCTGCAGTTACGATACCAGTTGGTTTAATTTCTACTTTCTTAGCAATTTATTTGGCTGGCTTTACACTTAATCTTTTTACTTTAATGGCCTTAGTTTTAGCAATTGGAATAGTGGTCGACGATGCGATTGTTATGGGTGAAAATATTTCTAGAAGAATGGATTTAGGAGAAACAAATTTAGTTGCAGCTTATAGAGGATCAAGACAAGTTGCTTTTGCAATTTGGCAACAACAGTTGTTCTTGTTGCAGTATTTTTACCACTAGTTTTTATCAAAGGATTAATTGGAAGATTATTTATGGAGATGGCAGTCACACTATCTTTTGCTGTATGTATATCTACTTTTGTAGCGCTAAGTCTGTCACCCATGATTGGTTCAAGATATTTGAAAACAAAAAAAAGCAATTCACAAATTGTAAAAAAATTTAATAATTTTTTTATCAGATGGGAAAAAGTTTATACTGAAACATTAGCCTTAATTATTAATAAGCAAAAAGCTGTTTTCATATTTTTGATTGGAGTAATAGCTTTGACAGGATTTTTATACAGTATTACTAATAAAGAATTACTCCCTAAAGAAGATCGAGGAGTCTTTTTCGTAATTGTAAAAGCTCCAGAAGGATCAGGATTTGATTATACTTCTAAAAAAGCTGAAGAAATTGAAAAAATGTTTTTACCAGAACTTGGAAAAGGTGAAATTAGAAGATTACTTTTAAGAGTGCCTGGATTTGGAAAAAGTAGCAAACAACTTAACTCTGCATTTATTATTGTTCTTCTAGAAAATTGGAGTGATAGAAAAAGATCTGGGCAAGAAATTTTAAGATCAGCTTTTGGAAAAATTAGTAAAGTTCCTGGTGTAATTGCATTTCCTGTAATGCCACAATCAATAAGATCTGGTGGAGTAGAAAAACCAGTTCAATTTGTTTTGCTTGGAAATACTTATGACAAGCTTGATGAGTGGAAAAAAATTGTAATAGCTGAAGCTAGAAAAAATCCAAATTTAGTCAGTATCGAAGATGACTACAATTTAAACAAACCTGAGCTAAAAGTAGAAATCAATAACCAAAAAGCTGCTGATCTTGGAATAAGTATTCAATCGATTGGAAATGCTATACAAACAATGTTTGGTTCAAAACAAGTAACTAAATATACCAAGGATGGTAAAGAATATTCACTTGTTCTTCAAAGTAATCTTCAGAATAGAAGGGAGCCATCTAACTTAAATAAAATTTATGTAAGATCTAGCGTAACAGGAAAATTAATACCTCTTTCAAATCTTGTTAAGATTTCCGAAAGTGCAACGGCACCATTTTTAAGTAGATATAATCGTCAAAGAGCTGTTACCATAACAGCTAGAATCGTTGGAAACTATACACTTGATGATGCACTTACTTTTTTACAAAAAGTCGTAAAAGAAAAACTGCCTGAAGAAGTGCGTATTGGTTACAAAGGTGAGTCTGAAGAATATAAAAAGACAAACGTTGGTTTGTATTTAATTTTTCTTTTAGCACTTGTTACTGCTTATCTATCGATGGCTGCTCAATTTGAAAGTTGGCGACATCCATTTACAATAATGATTAGTGTTCCTTTTGCCATTTTTGGAGGCATAGTAGGTCTTTTACTTGTTGGAAGTTCGTTAAATATTTACAGCCAAATCGGTCTGATTATTCTGATAGGACTTGCTGCAAAAAATGGAATTTTAATTGTTGAATTTGCTAACCAACTTCGTGTGGAAGGAAGAAACATTGTTCAAGCAGTTTTAGAAGCTTCAAAAATAAGATTTAGACCCATCCTAATGACATCAATATCTACAATTGTAGGAGTCTTGCCTTTAATTTTAGGAAGTGGTCCAGGAGAAGCAAGTAGATTAACAATTGGAATTGTTATCTTTATGGGAATGATTTTTACAACATTTTTTACACTTTATATTATCCCTGTAGTTTATCTTGCTATAGGAAAAAATACTGGTCGTATCGATGCTGTTGAAATCGAATTAGAAAGACAGCTTAAGTTACCTAATAAAAATTAAGAAAATTCTTTCCTAGCTTTTTCAAAAAACTCATCCATTTTTGATCTAAGATCGATATCACTAATATTTTTTGTAGATAAATCTTTTTTTACTTTTTGAAAGACATCATCATCACCAGGTTTTTCAAAATCAGATTTTATAACTTCGCTAATATAATTTTTAGTTTGATCTTCATTATAATTTAAAATATTTGACACCCACTCGGCTAAATATCTATTTCTTCTAGAATTAATCTTAAAAATTTTTTCTTCGTCTAAAACAAATTTTTTTTCAAAACTTTTTTCTCTGTCGTCAAAAGTAGTCATAATTAATATTAAGTATTTTTATTTATCCAGTCTAAAAATTTTTTATTACCCGTATTTATATCAAAAAAAATTATACAAGGACAGTCATAAGAGTGATTTTTTTTCACAATTTTTATAATTTTAAAAATATTTTTTTTTACAGTTTTTCCTAATAAAATTGTTTCTTTGCAATTAGAAATTTTATTTTTCCAATTAAAAATAGAATTAATATTTGCAAGAATATTTGTACATGCAGCAAGTTTACTTTTAACTAAAATTGATCCAATTTTTTTTGCTTCAGAACTATTTTTACATGTGACGTATAAAAGTTTATAATTGCTCATTTTTACAAAGTATCATAATACATATTTTTTTAATGATAAATTTAATTTTAGTCAGACATGGCCAAAGTCAATGGAATCTGGAAAATAGATTTACTGGCTGGTACGACTCTGATTTAACAGATAAAGGAATTGAGGAGGCAAAAAAAGCAGGTGAATTAATAAAATCTTTAAACTTAAAATTTGAATATGGATTTACGTCCTTTCAAAAAAGAGCAATCAGAACTTTTGAAACAATCATTCAAACTTCTAATCTAAATATTCCAAATATCACTAAAGCTTGGCAATTAAATGAAAGGCATTACGGTGGACTTCAAGGTTTAAATAAGGAAGAAACTGCTAAAAAACATGGAATAGAACAAGTTATGATTTGGAGAAGAAGTTATGACACACCGCCTCCTCCTTTAGACCGAAATAATCCAGATCATCCTGTAAACTCTGATGTATATAAATCAATCGATTCAAAACTTATTCCAGATACGGAGTCTTTAAAAGATACTTACAACCGAACAGTGCCTTACTATCTAGAGAATATTGAACCTTTGCTCAAAAATAAAAAAAATATTCTAATTTCAGCTCATGGAAATAGCTTAAGGGCTTTATGTAAAAAAATATTCAATATATCAGATGAACAAATTGTTAAGCTCGAGATTCCAACTGGAAATCCAATTCAAATAGAGTTTGATGATTTATTAAAAATACAAACTTACAAATATTTAGACGCTACTAGGGCTAAAGAATTTATTATTAATAAGTAAGATTTTGACTATTTAATTTATTATAAATATCAAAATCAGTTGTATGATAAAATGTATCTTGAAAGATTTTCCCAGCTATTAAACGTTTTTCGATTAAATCATCCCAAATTTTTTTGACAGAAAAAAATTCAGCTTTTCTGCTAACTAAAGTTTTAGAAGATAAAATTTGAAAACCTGTATAAATATATTTTTTTTCATTAATTAACATTAGATCATTATCTACATCAAAATCTGGTTTTAAATTTTCATCAAAACTTTTTTCTTTTTTAGCTAATAACAAGCCTCCTAATAAATTATTTTTGATAACATGATTTTTTAATTCAATAATTGGCTGGATATAATTTTTTTGCCAAACTGTATCACTATTCAGAACTACAAAATACTCTGATCCCAAAAAATCTTTTGCGTTAACTAAAGCACCACCGGTATCTAAAATAGGATCTTCATTAAAAATTTTAATTTTTGGATATTTTAAATCAATAAATGATTTAATTTTATCTTTTAAATAATGAGCATTAACTGCAATTTCATTTATTCCTAAATTATTTAAAAGTTTAATTGAGTATTCAATTAATTCTAAGTTATTTATTTTTAGTAAAGGTTTTGGCGTATCTTTAGTTAAAGGCATAACTCTTTTACCAAATCCTGCACAAAGTATTATTGCTTTTTTTAATTCCATTTAGATCTATTTTTTATTTTTTTATTAAAATATAAATTAAAAATCTTACTTAAATTTTTAAGTTCTGGATGTTTAAGTCTCATATCAAGTAAATACCAAGTATATTTTAAATACTTTAAATACTGTTTCTTATTATCTCTTCTGTACAGTCTAACGAAGATACCTAAAATTTTTAATAATCGTTGAATTGATAAAACATGAAAATCATAAATAAATTTATGAGAATTATGTTTTGTGTTTTTTAAATAATATTCAATTATTTTACTTTGATCCTTTGGGCTTATTTTAAGTCTTACATCATCTACTAGAGATGCTAAATCGTAAACCGGGTGGCCAATAACGGCATCCTGGCTATCAATAATTCCAATTTTATTTTTAAAAAGAATTAAATTTTCTAAATGAAAATCACGATGTACAAAAACTTTTTTTCTGTTTGAAATATTTGCCAATCTTGGTAAAAAATCTCTTTCAATATTATTCCAATTTTTCTTATTTTTTTATTATTAAAAAATTCTGGCAAATACCATTCAAAAAAAAGTGAAAGTTCTTTTTTTAATTTTTGTTGATTGTAATTAGAGAATTGTTTTTTTACTTTAATCTTTTGTATTTTAATTAATTCATCTAAAATTTTTTTAAAAACTATAAATTTATTTTTTTTTGACAAAATATATTTTTTAAAACTTACATTTCCAAGGTCTTGAATAATAAGATAATTTTTATTAATACTATTTTTAATAACTTTGGGTGCGAGAAATTTATTTTTAATTAAAAAATTATTGACTTTTACGTAGTTAACTAAATTACTTTTTTTATTTCTATTACAGTAAACTAGTATTCTTCCCTTAGAAGATTTAAATCTATAAAATTTTCTAAAAGAAGCATCACCAGCAATAAGATATAATTTATTTTTTAATTCTTCCAAAATATTTTGCTGAAACATCCCTGTAACCTTCTTTTTTTGAATATTTAATTAATAATTCTAAACGATTTTTATTTTTTTCTTTATCAATTCTGGCCATTCAATAATGCTGATAACTTCATTTTCGAGATCGTAAAGACCAATATTATTTAACTCTTTTGATTTTTTAAGTCTGTACAAATCATAATGAGCAACCAGCAAATTCTTTTTTACTGGGTAATATTGGACTATATTAAATGTTGGGCTAGTTACTAATGGTGAATTTTTTTTATTTATTTTAAAAAAATTTTTTAAAAAAAATTTAGCAAAAGTAGTTTTGCCCGTTCCTAAATTTCCTTTTAAATAAATAGTATCGCCTTTTTTTACTTTTTTTGAAATTTTTTTTGATAGATCTTCTAACTCTTTAAGAGTAAGTAGCATTGACTAATATCTGTAAGCGTCGCTCTTGAATGGTCCTTGAGGCGCTACACCAATATAATCTGCTTGATCTTTGGTAAGCTTTGTGAGTTTTGCACCAACTTTTGCCAGATGAAGTTCCGCTACTTTTTCATCAAGGTGTTTAGGAAGTACATAAACCTTTTTTTCATATTTTTCTGAATTCTTCCAAAGCTCTATTTGAGCCATGACTTGATTTGTAAATGATGCACTCATCACAAAACTAGGATGACCTGTAGCGCATCCCAAGTTTACTAAACGACCTTCCGCAAGCAAAATAATTATTTTTTTATCTGGAAATTCTATTTCGTGAAATTGGGGTTTAATTTCATTCCATTTATAATTTTTTAATGCATCAACCTGAATCTCATTGTCAAAATGTCCGATATTACAAAGTATAGATCTATCTTTCATTTTTCTCATATGATCTGCTGTAACAATATCTTTGTTTCCAGTTGCAGTTACAACAATATCAGCGCGATCAATCATTTCGTCCATCAAAACAACTTCATAACCTTCCATAGATGCTTGAAGCGCACATATTGGATCAGTTTCAGTTACTAAAACTCTTGCACCCGCTTGTCTTAATGATGCGGCACTGCCTTTTCCAACATCTCCAAAACCAGCAACAATTGCAACTTTACCTGACATCATCACATCAGTCGCTCTTCTAATGGAATCAACTAAACTTTCTCTACATCCATACAAATTATCAAATTTAGATTTTGTGACAGAGTCATTTACGTTAAATGCAGGAATCAAAAGAGTTTTTTCTTTTTCCATTTTTTTTAACTCTTTAACTCCTGTTGTTGTTTCTTCTGAAACACCTTTTATATTCTTTAGTAAATCCTTATAATCTTTGTGCATTAATGCAGTTAAATCTCCACCGTCATCTAAAAGCATATTTGGTTTCCAGCTTGGATTACCTTCGATAGTTTGTTTTATGCACCACCAATATTCTTCCTCTGTTTCACCTTTCCATGCAAAAACAGGTATCCCTTTTTTAGCTATAGCTGCAGCTGCATGGTCTTGAGTTGAAAAGATATTGCACGATGACCATCTAACACTAGCGCCCAGATGTACTAAAGTCTCAATCAATACTGCAGTTTGTATTGTCATATGCAGACAGCCTAAAATATTTGCACCTTTTAATGGCTTTGAATTTCCATATTCTTCTCTTATCGCCATTAAACCTGGCATTTCAGTTTCAGCTAAAGAAATTTCTTTATTACCAAAATCAGCTTGGTTAATATCTTTTACTTTAAAATCACTCATTTGCGCCTCGTACTATCAACTTTAAACTGTTAAATCAAATTATATTGATGGGAATTGAATATCTACTATTGCCCCTCTTTTTCCTTCACTATTATAAACTTTAATCTCTCCTTTGTGTGACTCGATAATATTTTTCACAATATTTAAACCTAAACCAGAATGACTTCCTTTAAGCTCATTTGGTCTATCGCTATAGAATCTTTCAAAAACTTTTTCTAAATTATTTTCATCAAAACCAGGACCAGAGTCTTTAACTAAAACTCTATAGTTTTTTTTATCAGAAGTTAATTCTACTTTAATCTCTGAATTTTCAGGACTAAAAGATACCGAATTATCTAATAAATTTGCAATCACTTGTTCAATTCTACTTTCAATTCCAAATATAATTGCTTTTTTTGATTTAATTTTTTTATCAAAAATAACTAATATTTTTTTTTCTTGATTTTTTATATCCTGATTAAAATCTTCAATGATGCTATCAATTAATTCAACCAAATCTAAATTTTTTGCTACAGATCGAGAATGAGTAGCCTCATCCTTTAAAACTTGAGAGTAATCTGTAATTAATTTTTCAATCCTTTCAACATCATTAGTTAAAATTTTTAAGAGTTTCATTTTTTGATTTTCATCTTTTGTCTGATTTAAAAGTTCAGATGCACCCTTTAATGAAGCTAATGGATTTCTAATTTCATGTGATAAATCAGAAGCAAATCGTTCTGCTAATTCTATTCTTTGATATAATTTATTAGTCATATCAAAAAGAGATCTCGATAAATTACCAATTTCATCCTCTCTGTTGTGAAAACTTAAATCATCATTGCTTTTAGGATTATCATAAGAAATTTTCTTAGCAAAAAAATTAAGGGATCGAATGGGTTTGATAATATAATTATTCAAAAAGAAAGAAAAAATCATAATTATAATTGCTGTAATAAAAACAGAACGTAATACAAAATTTTTTCTTTCCCTGACCGCCAATGTAATATCGTTTGAAATTTCACTGATTGTAACTATTAATTTTTTATTATTTACTTCAATGTATGCACTTGTATGAATTAAAAAATTTTTATTTTTTTTTTCTGAAAAAATAAAATATTTTTGGTTTAATTTATTATTTAAATCATTTAAGAAATTATAATCTAATTTAATATTATTATTCTTATTAGAAATATCTTCGCTTTGGTTTAATTTTTCATTAATTCCGAGTGTTTGAATTCTTTCTGTTACAAAAAAAGATTTTTTATCAATATCTAAAATTGAACTATCAACTATAATTTCTTTATCAAAATTAAAGAATCTAATTTGGTCTATTTCATCCAAGATAAATTTAGACTTTAGTAAAAATTTTTTTAGAGAATCCTGATCATCTTTAATATTTTGAGAGTTTATATTTATAGATAAATTGTTAATAATATTTTGGTGCTTTTTACTTTTTCTGTTAACTAACTCAGGTTCAATTGCCAAAAGATATAAAAAGGTAAAAAAGCCTAAGATAAGAAATACAAATAAATTAAACGCAAGGAATTGTCTTAATAAAGATCTAGACGATAATAAATTTGTTATCATTATGGATTAGCATTCCAACGATATCCGCTTCCGTAACGTGTTTCAATAGCTGAGAATTCTTTATCTATTTTTTTAAATTTTTTTCTTATTCTTTTAACGTGACTATCAATTGTTCGGTCCTCAATATCATTATTTTCTTTATAAGCTATGCTCATTAAATGCGCTCTTTCTTTTATAACGCCAGGTCTTTTAGCCAATTCATAAACAATTTGAAATTCAGTTGTCGTTAATTTTTCTGGTAATGGCTGATCATTCCAAGTGCATTCGAGCTGCTCTGGATCAAGCATTAACTTTCCTTGTTTTACAATATTTTTTGTATTTGGTGTTACTTGGTCATTTTTTCTAAATTGAACTTTTATTCTTTCAATTAATACTTTTATTGAAAATCCTCCTGATTTTTTTACAAAATCATCGGCTCCAAGTTTTAAACCCAAAAGTTCATCTACTTCCTCATCTTTAGATGTTAAAAAAATAACTGGAATATTTGTTTTTTTTCTTAATTTTTTTAATAACTCTTCACCATTCATTCTTGGCATTTTAATATCAATAACTGCTAGATCAGGCGGTGTTCTTGTAATACCAATATAGGCACTTTCGCCATCTAAATATGTTTGAACTTTAAAACCTTCATTTTCAAGTGCCATAGAAACACTTGTTAAAATATTTCTATCATCATCAACTAATGCAATTGTTTTGCTCATTTAAATTTCAATATTATCAAAAAAAGACAAAATTAAGACTTTTTTTTTAATGAGCTTCGTTCCAATTTTTTGCGCTATTTACATCAACAATTAAAGGAACAGAAAAATCCATCTCATTATATATTGCTTCTTCCATCTCTTTTTTAATAATTTTAAGTTCACTATTAAGTTCAGTATCTTTGGTTTCAAATAATAACTCATCATGAATTTGAACCAATAAATTTGATTTAATTTTTTTATCGTCAATTTTTTTATCAATATTAATCATAGCAATTCTAATAATGTCAGCTGCCGCTCCTTGAATGGGAGCATTAATTGCAGCTCTTTCTTGAAATGATTTTAAGGTATGATTTTTATCATTAATATTTGGAAAATGAGTTTTTCTATTAAAAATAGTTTTAATATAACCATGTTTTCTACAAAATTTTAAAGTCTCCTGCATATAATCGCGTATTTCAGGAAATTTTTTAAAATATGAAAATAAAAATTGTTCAGCTTCTGTATTAGAAACCGAAATTTGTTTGGCCAAACCATATGAAGAAATTCCGTATATAATTCCAAAATTAATTGCTTTTGCTTTTCTTCTCATATCCTCATTAATTTTTTTAATATCACATTCAAATATCTGTGATGCAGTAATATTGTGAATATCTTCATTATTGCTAAAGGCTTTTTTTAACTCACGAACATCAGCAACATGAGCCAATACTCTCATCTCAATCTGACTATAATCTGCTGAAATAATTGAACTTCCTTTCTCAGATATAAAAGCAGACCTAATTTGTTTACCTTCCTCCGTCTTTATTGGAATATTTTGTAAATTTGGATCAGCAGATGCAAGTCTTCCTGTAGTTGTTGCTGCTAATAAAAAAGATGTATGAACACGCCTTGTTTTTTTATTTATATATTCAGGCAATGTATCGGTGTAAGTATTTTTTAATTTAGATTTTTGTCTCCATTCTAAAACTAATTTTGGAAACTCATGTCCTTTAGCAGCCAAATCTTCTAATACATTAACATTAGTTGCAAAATTCCCTTTTTTGGTTTTCTTAGTGCCTGCTATTTTTAGTTTATGGTAAAGAATATCACCTAATTGCTTAGTAGAACCTATATTAAATTCTTCATCAGATATTTTGTAGATTTTTTTTTCCAAAACTTTCAATTCTTTTTCAAATTTTTGGGAAAGGTTTTTTAAAATGCTGTCATCTACCTTAATTCCTTTTGACTCCATTTTTGACAACACAGATATCATTGGCAATTCTAGCTTTTCGTAAACTTCTAATACATTTTCTTTAAACAAACGTTCTTTAAAAATATTATAAAGTTTTAAAGTAATATCAGCATCTTCACATGCATACTTATACGCATCAATAATTTTTATTTGATCAAAAGTTTTTTCAGATTTTCCAGTACCAACAACATCTTTAAATTTTATATTGTCATGATTTAAATGAATCTTTGCTAAAGTATCTAAATTATGTCTATTCAATCCAGTATCTAAAACATACGAAAGCAACATGGTATCTTCAATTGCTTTTGTATCTATCCCAATCTTATTGAAAATTTTAATATCATACTTGATGTTTTGACCAACTTTTTTGATTGTTTCATCTTCTAAAAAAGGTTTCAAAATTTTTACCAGATCGTTAACTTTAATTTGTTTTTTAATTTCTGGATCTTCAAGATTATTATGTCCAACAGGAATATAATATGCTTCATTTTCTTTAATTGAGATTGAAACTCCAACTAATTCTGCCACTTGAGTATCGAGTGAGTTTGTTTCGGTATCAATAGCAAAAAAGCCTTGGTTATCAGCTTTTTCCAATATCTTCTTCAATTCTGACGGTTCAAAAATAATTTTATAATCCTCTTTGACATTATGATCATTTTTTTTGACCTTATCTTTTTTTAAATTCTGAACTTCTAAAGAGCCATAATTTTCTTCAATTCTTTTTTTTAGTTTAGAAAATTCCATCTCATTTAAAAAATCAAAGATTTTTTCTTTATCAATAGGTTTCAATATAAAATCATTAATGTCTTCTTTAATTGGAACATCAGATTTTAAAGTCACTAATTCACGGCTTATGAGTGCATTTTTTTTATTGTCTAATAATGCTTGTTTACGCTTAGGTTGTTTAATGGTATCAGCTTTTTTTAATAAATTATCTAAACTTCCAAATTGATTAATAAGTTCTGCTGCTGTCTTAATACCAATTCCAGGGACGCCAGGAATATTATCAACTGAATCGCCTGCTAAGGATTGAACATCAATCACTTTGTCAGGCAAAACTCCGAATTTCTCCTTAACCTCTTCAATACCAATATGTCTATCTTTCATGGTATCAAGCATAAAGGTATCTTCATCTACTAACTGCATTAAATCTTTATCAGAAGAAACAATGGTAAGTTTAATTTTTTTTTGTTTAGCAATTTTCTTATAAGTTGCGATTAAATCATCAGCCTCAAAATTAAGCATTTCTATTGAAGGTAAATTAAAAGCTTTCACTGCCTTTCTGATGTATTCAAATTGTGGAATTAAATCTTCAGGAGCATCAGTTCTATTACCTTTGTACTCTTTATAAATATCATTTCTAAAATTTTTCCTAGCACTATCAAATATAACTGCAAGATGAGTTGGTTTTTCTAGATCATTTCCAGATCTTGCTTTCTCTAAAAAACTATAAAGCATATTACAAAAACCACTTACAGCACCAACTGGCATTCCATCACTTTTCCTAGTTAATGGTGGTAACGCATAATAGGCTCTAAAAATATATCCTGAACCATCTATTAAATATAAGTGTTTTTCTTCAGCCATTCGTTTTTTCTACAAATTAAATATTTAAATGCTATTACAAACCATCAATCATGAATAGTTCAATTGCTTTAAAAGTTGAAAATGTGAATAAAATTTATCAGCAAAGCGGTAAAAAAATTGAAGCGTTAAGCAACATATCATTAGAAATAAAAACTGGAGAAATATTTGGACTGCTTGGTCCAAATGGAGCAGGTAAATCTACCTTTATCAATATACTTGCTGGAACTGTTAATAAAACAAGTGGTTACGTAAATGTTTGGGGTTTTGATTTAGATGTAAATCCGAGACAAGTAAGGGCATCCATAGGAGTTGTCCCACAAGAAATTAATGTTGATCCCTTTTTCTCTCCAAAAAAATTATTAGAAATTCAAGCAGGTTTATATGGAATTAAAAAAGAAGATCAAATTACTGATCAAATTTTAGAATTAACTAAACTCACAGACAAAGCAAATGCCTATACAAGAAATTTGTCTGGAGGAATGAAAAGAAGACTTCTTGTTGCAAAAGCCATGGTGCATCAACCTCCAATTCTGATACTAGATGAACCTACTGCAGGAGTGGATGTTGATCTTAGAAGAAAGCTACTAGAGTCAGTTAAAGAACTAAACAAACAAGGCGTGACAATCATCTACACAACGCACTATCTTAAAGAGGCACAAGATATATGTGACCGAATTGCAATTATTAATTTGGGTAAATTAGTAACTTTAAAAGAAACAAAAGAACTGTTAAAAGATAGTTCTGATTTAGAAGAGGTTTTTATAAACTTAACTAAGTAACATGTTTGATATTTTAACTAAAAAAAAGATTTCTGAAGCAGCAAATAAAGTTTTATTTGCTTTTCTTTTTTCAATCTTAATTGCTGTAAGTGCTAAAATTAAAGTTCCGTTTTATCCAGTGCCAATGACAATGCAAACTTTTGCTATTTTACTAACTGGAGTCATGCTTGGATGGAAATACGGTTTCTTGGCTTTATCATTTTATATTGTTGAGGGTGCATTAGGTCTTCCAGTTTTTGCAGGTACACCAGAAAAAGGTATTGGAATTCCATACATCATTGGACCAACAGGTGGATATATCTTTGGTTATTTATTATCAGTTTTAGTTGCAGGTAAAATGTTTGATGAAAAAGAATATTTTAATAAAAAAAATAATTATTTGATTAATTTTATAAAATTATCAGTTGCTATTTTACCAACTTATATTCTTGGTCTTATCTGGCTTGGAAATGTAATAGGATGGAACAAACCTATTTTAGAACTTGGTTTTTACCCTTTCTTATTGGGTGAGTTTTTTAAAATATCAATTTTAGTTATCTTAATTCCAAAAATCTTAAAATTAAAAAAATAATTAAGTTGTTTAATTCTTTAACTGGAAATTGGAAAATAAAAAAAATTATTCATCCAAAAAATTCAATTAGTGGAAATCTTTTAATTAAAAAAAATAAAAAAAATGAATTTTTATTTATAGAAAATACAGAGTTAAACGCTTCAATTAACGGGTATCAAAATTTTTTAATAAAAGAAAATAACAAGATTTATTTTTATTTCAATTCAGGTGCCAATAAAGGTGAAAGATATCAAATGTTTAACAAAAATATTAAAAATCCATCTTTTTTTAATTGCAAAAAAGACGTTTATTGCATGAAAATAAATAAAATATCTAATAATTTTTTTACAATTATTACTAAAATAAAAGGTCCAAAAAAAAATATTAGAATATATGCAAAGTACTTTAGAACTATTTAGGTGATCTTTTTGAAAGAATTCTTTGAAGAGTTCTTCTGTGCATTTTTAGTCTTCTAGCTGTTTCAGAAACATTTCTATTGCACAATTCAAAAACTCTCTGAATATGCTCCCACTTCACTCTATCTGCAGACATGGGATTCTCTGGAGGAGAAGCTTTGCTCTTTGGATCAGCTAACAATGCAGCTTCAACATCTTCTGCATCAGCTGGTTTTGCTAAATAATCTATTGCTCCTGCTTTAATTGCAGAGACAGCAGTAGGTAAATTCCCGTATCCGGTTAACATTACAATTCTACTATCAGGTTTAATTTTATGAATCTCTTCAACAACATCCAGTCCATTGCCGTCAGAAAGCCTAAGATCAACCACTCCGAATGCGGGTGGAGTTTTTTTTGCCATCTCCATTGCCTCCTTAACTCCGCTTGCAAGCTGAACTTGAAAACCTTTTGCTTCCATAGCTCTTCCAAGTCTATTTCTAAATGGATCGTCATCATCAACAATCAGTAAAGATTTGTCAGTAAAATCAGTGATTTTTGCCTTGTTAGACGTGTTATTTTTCATCTACAGAAATATATGTTCTAGATTGTAAATTTACAACAGTTTATCAAAATAGAAATTCAAAATTAGGTACTGCACAGCGATCTTGAAGGGGTGTTTTTTTTCTTTACATAAATGAGAATTACTTTAATTGCGCAATTAAGTTATTTTTTTTTGAGAGTTTTTTATAAAAAAAAATGACTGACTATTAACTAACGAGAGGTTTTATGAGATGGCAAAATTTCAGTGTGTTGACGAGTTGGTCAAGTCTTTACGACCAGTAGATCCGGTCTACTGTATTAGAAAAGATAGTTTAAAACTATCTGCAAATTGGTTCAAAGAAAATTTCCCTGGTGAAGTTTTATATGCGGTAAAATGCAATCCATCAGAATTAGTTGTTAGAACTCTTATAAAGAATGGAATCGAAAGTTTTGATGCTGCATCAATTGATGAAATTAGATTAATTAAAAAACTTTCTCCAAGTTCTAAGATTTATTTTATGCATACTGTTAAAAAAGAAAGCAGTATTCAAGAAGCCTATTTCACTCATAATATAAAAGCTTACTCATTTGATTGTAAAGAAGAACTAGATAAAATACTTTCTGTAACTAAATCTGCAAAAGATTTGGAATTATTCTTACGAATTCAAATTTCAAATGAACATTCAGAAATTGATTTGTCAAAAAAATTTGGTGCTACTGTTCATGAAGCATCCACATTGGCAAAGTTAGCAAAAGCTAACTGCAAATCTCTTGGTATTAGTTTTCATGTCGGTTCACAATGTATGCATCCAATTGCTTATACAAAAGCAATTAAAGATATTGGAACAGTTATTAAAAAATCAGCTATTACTCCAGATGTAATTAATGTTGGAGGTGGATTTCCAACTACTTATCCTGATTTGTATCCTCAACCATTAAAAAATTATTTTGAACATATTAAATTAGGAATTAAAAAACTTAATTTACCTAAAGAACCAAAATTAATTTGTGAACCAGGACGCGCTTTAGTTGCAGAAAGTGGATCTACAATTGTTAAAATTGAATTAAAGAAAAAACAAAGTCTTTACATCAATGATGGTACTTACGGCTCTCTTTTTGATGCAGGTACACCAAACTTTATTTTTCCAACTCGAGCAATTCAAATTGATAACAATCCCTCAAAAAGATTGATGCCTTATAGTTTTTATGGGCCAACATGCGATGGATTAGATTTTATGAAAGGTCCTTTCAATCTCCCAGCAAATATTAAATCAGGTGATTATATTGAAATTGGTCAACTAGGTGCTTATGGAATTAGCTTAAGAACAGCTTTTAACGGTTTTTATTCAAATCAAATTCACGAAGTTAATGATAAACCTATCATGTCAATTTACGAAGCTGATGAGAATTATAATGTGAAAACATTATTTGCTTAAAAAATTAGACTATGGGACATAACAAATCTAGCTTCTTAAAAAATCCAGTCGAACATATTGATATTACATCTTTTGATGCAAGACCCATTATAGACTCTATGTCTAAAATGTCGTTTGTTTCTAGAGAAACAGCAAATGCTGCTAGAATTTTTAATAGCATGATTAAGGACAAAGATTGCACAATCTTCTTAACCCTTGCAGGATCTACTTCAGCAGCTGGTTGTATGAATCTTTATTCAGACCTAATAAAATATAATATGGTTGATGCCATTGTAGCTACCGGAGCATCCATAATAGATATGGATTTTTTTGAAGCATTAGGCTTCAAGCATTATCAAGGATCTCAATTCCAGGACGATTCTGTTCTAAGAGATAATTATATTGATAGAATATATGACACTTACATAGATGAAGATGAACTACAATCTTGTGATAGAATAATTGGTGAAATAGCTGATAAGCTTGAACCAAGAGCTTATACGTCTAGAGAATTCATTAAAGAGTTAGGAAAATACTTAAAAAGTAATGCTAAGAAAAAAGGATCACTAATCGAATTAGCCTACGAAAATAATGTTCCAATTTTCTGCCCTGCTTTCACTGATAGTTCAGCTGGATTCGGCTTAGTTATGCATCAAGAAAGAAACCCTGAAAAGCATATGACAATAGACTCGATCAAAGAGTTTCGAGAATTAACAGAAATAAAAATTCAATCTAAAGCATCAGGTTTAATGATGATAGGTGGAGGTGTGCCAAAAAATTTTATTCAAGATACAGTAATATGTGCTGAACTTTTGGGTAAAAATGTAGAGATGCATAAATATGCTGTTCAAATTACAGTAGCTGATAGCAGAGATGGTGCTTGCAGTAGCTCAACTTTAAAAGAAGCTAGCTCTTGGGGTAAAGTCGATACAGCTGAAGAACAAATGGTTTTTGCTGAAGCAACAAGCGTCATGCCTTTAATTGCAAGTGATGCTTATCATAGAAAAAACTGGGAAAATCGTCCTAGAAGAAATTTTTCAAATATTTTTTAATAAATGAAATTTTTAGATTCTAAGAAAGGTTTTTTGGGAATTCCCAAAGAAAACTCTCATAAAAATAAAGTTGTTATTATTCCTTTTGGACTTGAGAAAAGTGTTAGCTATGGATCAGGTACCAAGCTGGGTCCAAAAAAAATTTTAGAGGCTTCTCACCAAGTGGAGCTTTATGATGAGGAATTAAAAAAAGAACCTTATAAATTTTTTAATTTAAAAACATTAAAAGAAGTTACAATTAAAAAAAAATTAAATGATGCTTTGAAGCAACTGTCTGATCTTGTTTCTAAAAATACTAATTCGAATAAATTTCCATTAATTTTAGGTGGTGAACACTCTATAACTCCAGCAATTATAAAATCACTTGCTCAAAAACATAAAAAATTAACTATAGTTCAAATTGATGCTCATGCAGATTTAAGAGATGGTTATATGGGTGATAAATTCTCACATGCATCTGCAATGAGAAGGTGTTTAGATTTTAAAAATGTAGAATTAGTCTCTTTGGGAATAAGAAATTTATGCTTAGATGAAGCAAAGTATTTTAATAAAAATAAAAAAAGAATTAACATTTTTTGGGCCAAAGATTTAAAACAATGGAACTATTCAAAACTAAAAAGTCTTATAAAAAACAAAACTGTTTATTTAACATTTGACCTTGATGGTTTTGATGCAAGCCTAATGCCTGCTACAGGAACGCCAGAACCTGGCGGTTTATTTTGGAATGATGCTGTTAAATTGCTAAACATTATTTTTAAAAATTCAAATGTAATAGGTGCTGATGTTAATGAATTGGCACCAAATAAAAATCTACACTTTTGTGATTTTGTTGCAGCTAAGCTTGTATACAAAATATTAGCTTACAAATTCTGTAAATAAGAATTTTTCCAAAAAATTCTAATCTCAGCTCCACCTAATGATGAATTATTTGCAAAAAAAACTTTTGCTTTCGTCCTTTCTAATAAATTTTTAGATATAAAAATTCCTAAACCCATACCTTTTTTATTTTTACTAGTACTTACAGAACTTAAATAGGGTTGACCTAGATCTGAAATAATATCTTGGGCAAAACCATTTCCATCATCAGAAATGTTAATTTCAGTGCTTGACTTATCTTGTGTAATTTTTATTTCAATTTTATCTTTTGAAAATTTTATTGCATTTTGTATTAAGTTTCTAAGAGCATAAACTATTTCAATTTTTCTATTAATTTTAAAATTTTTATAATTACTCCTATTTAATACTTCTATTTTTTTTTCATTCGCAGAATCAATTGAAAAAATGATCTCATTAATCAAATTTTTAAAAGAAATATGCTCTATAAAAGAATCTCTATTATTTTGACTTCCTATTTTTTTTAAAATATCGCTACATCTTTTAACCTGTTCAGATAATAAATTAACATCTTCTTTTAACAGTTTATCTTCTTTAAATTTGTTTCTTAAATCTTCTGCAATCAAATTGATAGTCGCGAGTGGAGTTCCAAGCTCATGAGCTGCTGCTGCTGCAAGATTGCCGACAGAACTAATCACTTGCTCTTTTGACAGATCGTTTTCTAACTTTGTAAGTGCTGTTGATCTTTTTCTATTGTCTCTGCCAAGCTGGTACGCATAGTTACCTAGAAAGATAATTCCTACTGTAACTGATGTCCATAATCCAAAAACATAATATGTCGGCAATATAATAATCCTATTTTCGTTACTGGGTAATGGGTAATGATAAAATGCCAAAACAGTACAAAATATAATTGAAGACAACATTATTAACCTGCTGCTAAATCTATTTAAATAGGTAACAGCTACTGTTGTTGGAACAATAAATAAAATTGAGAAAGGATTCTCTAAGCCACCTGTTAAAAAAATTAAACCAGCAAGCTGAGTAAGGTCAAAAAAAATATTTAACGTAGCATAAAAATTATTAACTGTTTGATAAGTTGTTTTCTTGAATTCTAAAAAAACATTTAAGACAAATGATATAAAGACTAAAAAAAAGCATATTAAAAAGGGAAAGTTAAATTCTATATAATATTTTACAATTGCAATGGTAAAAATCTGACCAAGAATTGCTATCCACCTTAAATTAATTAGTGTTTCTAAGTTAATGTGCAAATCTTCAGATTTTGCACTTCTAACTAAAAAATTTCTAAACATCTAAATTAACAACATTAATGGCGTGAGTATTAATAAAATTTTTTCGTTTTGAAACATCTTCTCCCATTAAAGTGTAAAAAATTTCATCATCAGAATTAGAAGGGATAGTAATTTCACCATCTTGTTCTGAATAATTAACCTTTAAAAGAGAATTATTTTCTGGGTTCAGTGTTGTTTCCCATAGTTCATCAGGATTCATTTCACCTAAACCTTTAAATCTTTGTAAAGAAATATTTTTTTTACCTATTGAAACAATATGAGATATTAAATCAGTTGCATTTGAAACACTTAAAGCATTCTCTCCTTCTAGAATCGTACCCTTTGTCCTAAAATGTTTAAGAGTATTTGTAAAATTTGATAATTCTTTAGTAATTTTATCATTTTTTAAAAAATCAGAACCAAGTTCTTTAATTATTAGTTCATTATAAAAACTTCTTTTAAGAATAAATTTGTTTTTTTCAAAAAGACCAATCCATTTTTCTTCACTTTTATCTAAGAAAAAATTTAAATGACTAGCGACAGCTTCTATTGCGCCGATTTTCTTTTGATCATTTTTATCGTCTAGAATTAATAATTTATTATTTTTAGATGTAAAAGAACCTAAAATAGAAAGATACTCTAATATTTCTTTATCACCATCTATTTTCTTAATAAACGAAACAAACTTATAACAATCCTCAACAAACTTATCGTGATCTTTAATAGATCCATTGCTTGCAAATTTGATATGATCAATTTTTTCTAAACCATTTTTAATTGCAAGCTGATCGAGTTCCTTTTCGTCACTTAAATAGTTAATTTCTTTTCCTGATTTAATTTTATAAAGAGGTGGTTGGGCTATATAAATATGTCCTCGTTTAATTAATTCATTAAAAGGTGCATTATTAAAAAATGTCAAAAGTAATGTTCTAATATGTGATCCATCAACATCAGCATCAGTCATAATTACAATTTTTCCATATCTCAATTTTTCAATTTCAAACGGTTCAAAACCTGTTCCAATTGCATTTATCAGAGTAACTATCTCGTTCGATGAAAGCATTTTTGAAAAAACCTTTTTTGCATCAGAGCCATTATTTTTAGTTTCCACAAAAGTATTTAAAATTTTACCTCTCAAAGGTAATACGGCTTGAAATTCCCTGTTTCGCGCCTGTTTTGCTGAACCACCGGCAGAATCTCCCTCAACTATAAAAAGTTCTGTTTTTTCAGTTACATTGGATTGGCAGTCTGCAAGTTTACCTGGCAAACTAGTAATATCTAATGAATTTTTTCTTCTAACACTTTCTCTTGCTTTTCTTGCGACTTCTCTTGCAACAGCAGCTTGAATAATTTTTCCAAGAATTATTTTTGCTATCTTTGGATTTTGATCAAACCAAAGAGATAACTTTTCACTTGTAATAGACTCAACAACAGGTCTAACTTCTGAGGAAACTAATTTTTCTTTAGTCTGAGACGAAAATTTAGGATCTGGCACTTTGATTGAAAGGACACAAACTAATCCTTCGCGTACATCATCTCCAACAATTGTAACTTTATCTTTTTTAAGTAGACCAAAATCATTAGCATATTTGTTAATTAATCTCGTAACCGAAGTTCTAAAACCTAATAAATGCGTTCCTCCATCTTTTTGAGGAATATTATTAGTAAAACATAAAATATTTTCATTAAAAGTAGAATTCCAAATAATAGAGCATTCAACATCAATATCATTTTTTTTTGATTGAAAGTAAATAGGATCATCTAAAGTAATATTATTTTCTGAATTTTGAATTTTAGATTTTGACTTATTTAAATCTGATACAAACTCTTTAATACCACCTTCAAACTGAAATTGAATTAACTTAGGTTTTTCTTTTCTTAGGTCGCTTAAACTTATTTTGAGACCTTTGTTAAGGTAAGCTAATTCTTTTAATCGTTTCTCTAAAATTTGAAGACTAAATACCGTATCACTAAAAATATCTTTTGAAGGCAAAAAGGTTACCTCTGTTCCGGTTTTATCTGACTTTCCAGTTTCTTTTAAAGGGGCTTTTGTTGTTCCATTTTCAAATTCAACAAAATACTTTTTGCCATCTCTAAAAATATCAACTTTTAATGTTTGTGACAAAGCATTAACAACAGATACACCCACTCCATGTAATCCGCCTGAAACTTTATAAGTATTATGATCAAATTTTCCACCAGCATGAAGCTGTGTCATGATAACTTCAGCAGCTGAAATTTTTTCGGTTTTATGAATTTCTACAGGTATTCCTCTACCATTGTCAGCTACAGTTACAGAGTCATCTTTGTTAATTTTTACCTCAATAGCATCACAATGCCCTGCTAGAGCTTCGTCAATAGCATTATCAACGACTTCAAAAACCATATGATGTAAACCAGTGCCATCATCAGTGTCACCAATATACATTCCTGGTCTTTTTCTAACGGCATCTAACCCTTTTAAAACTTTAATAGAATCTGCGCCGTAATCTGTATTTTTAACTTTTGCTACTGACATTTTTTAAATTTTGACTTTAAATAGGTATTCTTTTTATATCATTTTTTGCTTCTAAAATGGAGACTAAGATGTGGTCAAATCTATAAAAAATGCTTTATTTTCAATGACTTGGAAGAGGTTTTTGCTTGTACCAGTGTACCAAATTTGAGTATTAAATTTTTCAACTTCATCAAAAAATTTTTTTAAATTTTTCTCGTCAACGTGAGATGATATTTCGTCAAATAACAAAATAAATTCTTTTTTTTGCTCAAATAAATTCCAACAATTTGAAAGAATGATGGACAAAAGACAAGATTTTTGTTCGCCTGTAGAACACATATCTGTATTTGAATTACTTTTTTTATCTAAAAAAAAGACCTCATCTATATTAATGCCAAAATTTGTTCTTCCATTTTTTTCATCTAAAAACCTACTTTTTTTAAGTTCAGATAAAAAATAACTTTTAGCTTCATCATTGTTATCAATAAGCTTTGAGAGCTCTTCTTTATATAAAATTTGTACAGGTCTAAAATCTTCTAGTTTTGAATTGGAAATAAAATTCAAATTTTTTGCGTAATCTCGTCTATATTTTAAAATAAAAAATATATTTTCTGATATTTTTTGTTCAATAACGTTCAGCCATTTTTCATCTTTAGTAGTTTTTAATATAGCTAATCTTTCTGAAGTATTTTTTTTGTATTGTGTCAAGTTATTTTGAAAATCTTGATTATTTTGAGATATCATTTTATCTAAAAATTTTTTTTTAATTGATTGACCTTCATACATAACTTTATCTGTGTGAGGTGATAACCATATTAAACTTAAAACTTCTTTAATTTTACTTAAGGATATTTTTTTATCTTCTAAATAAAAATTTTTTTTAAAATTATTATCTTCTTGAAAAACATCATATGAAAAATGATATTCTCTATTATTAATGTTAACATTTATTTTAACCTCAGTATTACTCTGTTGATCAATATGCGGTTTAATTTTTTCTAAACCACCGCCTCTTATTCCTTTTGAGTTTGAAAAAAAAGATATTGTTTCTATTAAATTTGTTTTTCCAATACCGTTTGGTCCATATACAACAACATTATTATGAAAATTTTTAAAATCTATTTGATATTTTTGGTGTGATTTAAAATTTTTTATAGTTAAAGAATTAATATAAGCCATTAATTACTTAATTTATATTACACGCATCGGCATAACAATATAAGTACTTAATGAATCATTTAAATCTTTAATAAGTATCGGTGAAATTGCATCTTTTAATAACAACACGATGTCTTTGCTTTCTAAAACATTAGCTACATCAATAAGATAACTTGAATTAAAACCTATTTCGATAGGCTCGCCATCATAATTTGCTTGAAGTTCTTCAAATCCATCTCCTGAAATTGCATCATTGATAGTAAATTTAAACTCATTTTTATTTACTAAAATTTTTACTATCCCTTTTCTGTCTGAAGATAATGATTTTAATCTATCTAATGCTGCAACAAATTCCTCGATTTTAGCTTTTGCAGGTTTTCTCTCATCTTGAGGTATAACTTTATCGTAATCCGGAAACTTTCCATCAATAACTTTAGAAATTAATACAATATCTTTATAAATAAATTTTACTTTTGATTTGGTAGCAAGAATTTTAATTGTAATTGAATCTTCATCAATAATAGAAAGTAGTTCAAATACAGTCTTTTTTGGCAAAATAACTGGCTGAAAATTTTTCCCATTTTTTATTTCGATGGCTGATTTGCTTAATCGGTGACCATCCGTAGCTACAGCTATTAGTTTGTTATCATCATTTTTTTTATCAAAGTATATTCCATTAAGGTAATGCCTTGTTTCATCATTTGAAATTGAAAATTTAGTTTTATTAATTAATTTTAAAAGTTCATAAGATGGTATTTCAACAAACTCTTCTTCAATATCATCTTCTAAAACAGGAAATTCATCTGCTGATATACAAGTTAAATTAAAATCTGATTTTCCTGAAATAACTTTTAAACGATTATTATTATTTAAAGATATATGTAAATTAGACCCTGTTTTTAATTTTCTTACAATATCATAAATAACTTGGGCAGTAGTTGTGGTTGAACCTTCTTTGATAACCTGAGCGCTTATTTTTTCAGAAATAATAATATCCAAATCAGTTGCTGTTAGCTTGATAAAACCATCATGCGCTTCTATTAAAACATTTCCTAATATTGGTAACGTGTTTTTCTTTTCTACAACTCCTTGAACATGAGCCAGAGACTTTAAAAAAATGTCTCTATCAATCTTAAATTCCATGATTAATTTTTAATGATTCTGTCAGTAATATTCTGAACTTCGTATTCAAATTGCTTATCTTTTGACATAAGCTCTTCTATCTTTTTAATAGCATGAATAACAGTTGTATGGTCTCTTCCTGTAAACTTTCTTCCAATTTCGGGTAATGATTTTGTTGTCAGTTTTTTTGATAAATACATAGCAATTTGTCTTGGCCTGGCTATATGCCTAGATCTTCTAGCTGATAAAAAATCATTCATAGATAAATTATAGTAAGCAACAACCGTCTTTTGTATATCTTCAATACTCAAAACTGCCTGCATGTTATTTAACAAATCTTTTAATATAAGCTTAGTATCTTGCAAAGTTGGTGTTTTATTCTGAATTCTTGCTGAAGCAATTACTCTGTTTAAAACTCCTAGCATGTCTCTGATGCTCGATTTAAATTCATTTGCAATAAAAGTTAGTATTTCATCATTAACTAAAATTTCATTACCAAAAGTGATTTTTTTCAGACTGACACCTCTTTTTTAAAATCTCTAATCTGAGACTAATATCTGGATTTTGGATATCAACTACTAAACCTCCAGATAATCTCGATTTAATTCCTATCTTGAATTCTATCTAAATCATTTGGAGACCTGTCGCATGATATCACTACTTGGGACTGATTTTCTAACAAACTATTAAATGTGTAAAAGAACTCTTCTTGAGTAACCTCTTTCCCGCTAATGAACTGTATGTCGTCAAGAATAAGTACATCTGCGTTTCTGAAAATTTCTTTAAATTTGTGAGTGTCTTTATTTTTAATTGATTTAACAAATTGATACATGAATCTCTCTGCCGAAAGATAGATAACTTTTTTATCAATTTGCTTAAGCTGATTACCAATAGCATTTAAAATATGTGTTTTTCCTAATCCAACACCACCATAAATATATAAAGGATTATAATGACCTAAATTCTCTGTAACTCTTTTAGCTGCAGAAAATGCTAACTGATTACTATCTCCAATTACAAAACTTTCAAAAGTCAATCTGGGGTCAATACGGTTAATGCCATAGTTCGTGTCTTTTAAATCTATAATTTTTGTTCCATTTGAAAAATCAATTATATTTTTTGGACGCTGCTCATCAAAAACATCATTTATTTCAAATTGAATTCTAGAAACTGAATTGTCTAATTTTTGATAATGATCCAAAATTTTATCAGCATAATGTGAAACGATCCAATCTCTTACAAATCTAGTTTTAACGACTAAAATAAGCGATGAAAGATCAATTCCTTTTGCTTCAACATTTTGAATCCAACTTTTGTAAACATCCGAACCATAAATTTCTTTAAGCTTATACTGAACCAAAGACCAATTTTTTTTAATGTCTTCGTTAATTTGCAGTGCTGATGAATTTTTCATGAAATTAGGTTTGTAATGAAACTTCTCATCGTAAGCAAGAATAATTTTAAAAAAAAAAAAAAAAAAAAATCAACTTTAAATTGTCTGCGACAAAAAAATTAAAAAATTTTTTTTTTGAAAAAAAAATAAACCTCAGAGTGTAATTTTATTAATCCCTAGGTTGTTAAACTTGTAATTGATTATTAAAAATTAATTTCTATTTTAATTTAGAAATCTTTTTTGCAGTACGAGATATTTTTCTTGATACGGTTGTTCTTTTGATAGAACCTTTTTTTGAAACTTTCATTAATTGAGATTGAAATTTAGCAAATAATTTTTGTGCAGCAGCTTTGTCTCCTTTTTTAATTGCACTTTCAATTTCAAAAATAGCACTTTTGTACTTACCAATTCTAATACGATTAATTGCGGTCTTTCTTTTGATTACTTTAACTTTTTTTTTTGCTGAAGATGTGTTTGCCATTTTTTTGATGGGCAGGTTATATAAGCTTTTTGTTTTCGGTCAACACTATATTCTCTGACATATTGGACAAAAAAAGAACGATCTATTTGAGCTCATATTCCTCCTTATGACCCCCTTGCAGGCCTGCCTGATACATTTCTGACCTTGTCTGCCATAGATTTTAAATTCAGCTTGATATGAACCTTGTCTCCCTTCAGAGTTGTGATAATTTTTTATAGTTGATCCTCCCATCTTAATCGATTTTTTAATTATTTTTTTGATTGAATGAATTAAGTTTATTATTTCTTTACTATTCAACTTAAACGATAATTTTTCAGGAGAAATTTTTGAAATAAACAAAGCTTCATTTACATAAATATTGCCTAAACCAGCAACAAACCTTTGGTCCATTAGAGTATTTTTGATAGGTGCTTTTTTATTTTTTAATTTTTTTAAAAAATAATCTTTTGAAAAATTTTTGCTTAAAGGCTCTGGACCAAGTCCATTTAGGTGAGAAATATTTTTAGAATCTAAAAAATTGTAATATTTTATAAATCCAAATTTTCTTATATCATTATAAATTAAGTTAAAATTTTTAAATTTAAATAAAACATGATCATGTTTTTTTAAAATAGATTGTTTTGAATAAAAACTTGTATCTTTATTATCATTATTCTTACTTTTAAAATATAAACGGCCAGTCATTCCAAGATGAATTAGAACAACTGATTGATCTTCAAATTTTAATAAAATATACTTTGATACTCTTTCAACAGCATTTACTGTTTTATTGATAATTTTTGTAAAGTCTTTTTTTTTTAAAAAATATCTTAATTTAGGATTAATAATTGTCACATCTAATATTTTTTTATTTAAAATATGATTAGATAATGATCTTTTTGCTATTTCTACCTCTGGAAGCTCTGGCATATAATTTTATTTTTTATACATTTGTCTAAAATAAAAATGAAAAATATTCATCAATATAAAGATAAAAAGCTTGTAAATAAAGTTTTTGATCATGCATACAAAAACTATGATTTAATGAACGATATTATGTCGTTAGGAAGTCATCGTCTTTGGAAAAATCAGTTTGTAGAAAGTCTGAAACTTTCTAATAATGAAATTATAATTGATATGGCCTCTGGTACTGGCGACATTACAAAAAAAATTTTAGAAAAAAATAATACTCAATCAATTATAAGAGTAGAGCCTAATTATAATATGCTAAATAATAATATTTCTGAATTTGCAAATTTTAAAAATGTCAGTCATTTATGTTCTTATGCTGAAAACATTCCTTTAAAGGATGGCTCTTGCGATCTTTATTTAATCAGCTTTGGTTTGAGAAATGTTACTCATCTCGACCAGACGCTTAGAGAAGCTTTTAGGGTTTTAAAAAAGGGTGGAAAATTTTGTTGTCTTGAGTTTTATAAAGTAAAAGATCCTGTAATAGGAAAGCTTTACGAAATATACTCAAAAGCTATTCCATTTTTTGGTAAAATATTTAATCAAAATGAAGAGCCATATAAATATCTAGTTAAAAGCATTAATGACTTTTATTCTCAAAATGAAATTAAAAATAAGTTAGAAAAAGCAGGTTTTTCAAATGTTTATGTGTCTAATATATTTGGTGGTGTTGCCTCAATACATTACGGATGGAAATTAAATGATTAAAAAAATTTTTATATTAATTAAAATTGGAAGAGCATTGGCCAAATCGTCGACGCTGGATTATTTTAGTGAAATCTACAAACCTAATTTTTTTATTAGACTTGGAGTAAAAATTTTTGGTTTCTCCACATTCAAAAAAAAAAGTTTAGATAGCAAAAGTGTTGGGCTGCGACTATCCAATGCTCTTAAAGAACTGGGTCCAACTTTTATAAAATTAGGACAGTTCTTGGGTACAAGACCAGATATTGTTGGAAAAGAGTTGGCCACTGAACTGCAAGGTCTTCAGGATAATCTTCCACCGTTTAGTATGGAATTGGCAAAAAAATCTTTAATTGATGAAATCGGGGAGGAAAAATTTAAACAAATAAAAAATTTCAGTGATCCAATAGCTGCAGCATCAATTGCTCAAGTTCATTTTGCTGAAATTGATAATCAAAATGTTGCGATAAAAATCTTAAGACCAGGAATAGAAAAGAAATTTAACGAAGAACTTGAAGCATTAATGTTGTTTGCTTCAATAGTAGAAAACATTTTACCAAAAACTAGAAGACTTAAAATTGTAGAGGTAGTTCATTTATTAAAAGAAATTACATCTATTGAAATGGATCTTCGTTTTGAAGGCTCTGCTGCAAGCGAATTAAAAAAAAATACATTAACAGATCCTAAATTTAAAGTTCCTGATATTGTTTGGGAATATACATCTAAAAGAGTTTTAACATCTGAAAAAGTTGAAGGAATTTCAATCAAGGATATTAAAAAAATAGATGAGGCAAAAATCGATAAAAAAGAACTTGCAAAAAATATTATTCAAAATTTCCTAAGACAAGCTGTAGGAGATGGTTTTTTTCATGGTGATATGCATCAAGGTAATCTTTTTGTTGATTATGAAGGAAACATAATACCGGTTGATTTTGGTATCATGGGGAGACTAGATAAAGACAATAGAAAATACTTAGCTGAAATTCTTTATGGGTTTATTCAAAGGGATTATGAAAAAGTTTCTGATGTTCATTTTATTGCAGGTCTTGTTCCATTAGATCAATCACGAGATTCCTTCTCGCAAGCACTCAGATCAATCGGAGAGCCTATATTTGGACAATCAATCAAAAATATATCTGCCGGCACGATTACTCGCTCAATTATTTGAAATTACTGAAAAGTTTAATATGCAGACACAACCGCAATTATTATTACTCCAAAAAACAATGGTGGTTGTAGAAGGTGTGGCTCGTACCCTAGATGAAGAAGCTAATATTTGGGAGATTTCAAAACCAGTATTAGAAGGTTGGTTAAAGAAAGAGGTTGGTGCAGAAGCAAAAATTAATGAAGCGATTAAAACAACAACAAAAGTGATGGACAGATTACCAGAGCTTCCATCAATGATGGATAAAGCTTCTAAAGTTTTGGAATTGCTTGCTGCTGGGTCAGTAGCATCTAATAACGAAATATCAAAAAATTTTGAACTTGAGAAATTAAGGCTAAAAAACCAGCAAAATAAAATACTTATTTCTATTTTAATCGTGGTAATTTCATTACTTATAATATTTAACTAGCACCGAAATGGTAAATAAAAAAATATTATTAATAATTTCTGGCGGTATTGCAGCTTATAAAGTTTTAGACTTAATAAGAAATCTAACTGCTCAAAATATTGAGATTAAAACTATACTTACTAAAAGTGCTGAAGAATTTGTAACCCCACTGTCCATTGCCTCATTATCTAAAAATAAGGTTTACAAAAATGAATTTGATTTAAATGAAGAAATGGAAATGGATCATATTGCTCTATCAAGATGGGCAGATTTAATCCTTGTAGCACCAGCAACGGCTAATATCATTTCTAATTTTGCTAATGGTAATGCTCAAGATTTTATTAACACTGTAATTTTAGCTTCAAATAAAAAAATATTCATAGCTCCTGCAATGAATGTTCAGATGTGGAAAAATCTATCAACTCAAGAAAATGTAAAAAAACTCCAAAAAAGAGGTTTTTATTTTATTGGTCCATCTGAAGGTTTGTTGGCATGCGGAGAATTTGGAGATGGTAGAATGGTAGAAGTTAGAGAAATTGAAAATTCAATTTATAATTTCTTTCTAAAAAAAAACCTCAATCTTAAAGCAATTGTGACAGCAGGTCCTACCAGGGAATATATTGACCCTGTTAGATATATTTCGAATGAATCTTCAGGTTTACAAGGGTATGAAATTGCAAAAAAACTTTACGAAAGCGGTGTTGATACAAAACTCATTATTGGACCAGTTAGCTTACAAATTGATGAAAATATGAATTACACAAAAGTTACTTCTGCAGACGAAATGTTCGAAGAAGTTAAAAATAGTCTGCCTACAGATATTGCGGTCTGTACAGCAGCAGTGGCTGACTTTAAAACAGATAAATTTGATAAAAAAATAAAAAAACAAAAAAATGATCTAAGTTTAAATTTGTATCAAAATAAAGATATTCTTGATTTTATTTCTAATCACAAAGAACTTAGACCAAAGCTTGTTGTTGGTTTTGCTGCTGAAACAAACAATGTTATCGAATATGCAAAAGATAAGCTTAAAAGAAAAAAATGTGACTGGATTGTAGCTAACAATGTTTCTAAAACTGATATTGGATTTAACTCGAAAAAAAATGAAGTTTCAATCATAGATCAAAAAGAAAACATATTTGAAATATCAAAAAGAGATAAATCAGAAATTGCTTCCGTAATTGTTAATAAAATATTAAATCAATTTTCTTACAATGAAGGAAAAAGTATTAATTAAAAAATTACATAAAGATGTTAAAATCCCTGAGTACAAAACCCAAGGATCATCTGGCCTTGATTTAGAAGCTTTTATAGAACGGGATTTAATTATAAAACCAGGTCATAAAGAATTAATCCCAACTGGATTATCAGTATCTATTCCTGAAAATTTAGAAATTCAAATTAGACCAAGATCAGGTTTAGCACTAAAAAACGGACTGACTGTCTTAAATACACCAGGAACTGTAGATGCTGATTATAGAGGTGAGATCAAAGTTATTTTAATCAATTTGAGTAGCGAAAATTATATTGTGAAAAAAGGCGATAGAATTGCTCAAATGGTTTTATGTCCAATTGTAAAAGCTTCATTTGAATTAGTTGATGAACTTCCTGAAAGTTTAAGAAGTAGTGGTGGATTTGGATCAACTGGAAAAGATTAGGGACAATGCAATTTACAAAAGATGATATTGAAAGATACAAACCGCAAATTAATTTAAAAAAAATTAATATACAGGGCCAAAAAAAAATACAACAATCCAACGTTTTAATTATTGGTCTTGGCGGAATAGGGTCTCCTTTATTAGAATTCTTAGCAAGGGCAGGAATTAAAAAAATAGGTCTATGTGATTTTGATAAAGTTTCTAAAAGTAATCTTCATCGACAGTTCTATAACGCTGCTGATATAAATAAAAATAAATCAAACTCAGCAGCTAAAAAAGTTAAACTAATTGATAAAAAAATAAAATTAAAAATAATTAATAAAAAAATATCAAAATCAAATATAAAGCAAATTGCACAAGATTATGATTATATCATAGAAGGTACGGACAGTTTTGTTTCAAAATTATTAGTTAATGATTTTTGTAAAAAAAATAAAAAAAAACTTTTTATAGGATCAGTTAGCCAGTTTGATAGCCATATTTTCTTTTTTGACTTTAATAAAAATCACTCATGTCTTCGTTGTTTTATGCCAAAGTCTCCAAATAATACTCCGAGATGCCAAGATGAAGGTATTCTTGGAACTGTAACTGGAATCACTGCCACATTGATTGCAAACGAAGTCTTAAAAGAAATAGCTGGTGTTAAATCTGCATTACAAAATCACGTTTTAATTTCAAATTTTGAAAATTTAACCTTTAGGAAAGTTAAAATAAATATTAGCAAAAAATGTAGAAATCATGATTAAAAAATACAAATTTTTTTTACTAATATTTATTTTTTTTTCATCAGTATGCGGCGCTGAAATTAGAAGTTTAAAAAATAATAAAGTAAATGTTCGACTTGGTCCTTCTAAAACCTATCCTATAAAATGGGTTTATACCAAAAAATATTTACCTGTAGAAATTATAGATGAGCATTATAATTGGAAAAAGATAAAAGATTATGAAAATGATGTTGGCTGGATTCATGTTTCACAATTATCAAAAAGAAAATCTGTAATAACTTTAAAAGATAATACTATTATTTTTTCTAATCCAACAATTTTTTCAAAGCCAAAAGCTAAATTAGAAATTTATCAAAGCCTACAAATTAAAACGTGTAATGATAAATGGTGCAATGTATCAAATAATAAAATAAATGGTTGGATACAAAAGGATAATTTGTGGGGAATAGAGGAAAAAAAGATTAAATAAACTTTTTACATTTCATTCGTTTCTTTTTTAAAGTATAAAAAATTTCTTGATGACAAAAAAAAACTCTCTTGATTACAACGATTTAATTTCATGTGCTGATGGTGATATGTTTGGAATGGGTAATGCAAGATTACCATCTCCTCCGATGCTTATGTTTGACCGTATTATTAAAATCACTGAAGACGGAGGCGCTTTCAACAAAGGTTATATCGAAGCCGAATTAGATATTAAAAAAGAATTATGGTTTTTTGATTGTCATTTTAAAACCGATCCAGTGATGCCAGGTTGTTTAGGTTTGGATGCTATGTGGCAATTAGTAGGTTTTTTCTTAGGTTGGGTTGGTAATCCTGGAAAAGGTAGAGCCCTTGGAGTTGCAGAAGTAAAGTTTACTGGTGAAGTGCTACAACATAATAAATTAGCAAAATATATAATTGACATGAAAAGAATTATTAAAAAAGGGGAGACATCTGTAGGATTAGCTGATGGTATCCTTTTAATTGATGATAAAAAAATATATAGTGCAAAAAATTTAAAAGTGGGACTGTTTAAAAGTAATTTATCATGAGAAGAGTTGTTGTTACAGGTTTTGGAATTGTTTCATCAATTGGAAATAATAATGAAGAAGTTTTGGATTCTTTATTAAATACAAAATCAGGAATAGTTTTTTCGGAAGAATATCAAAAATATAAATTCAGAAGCCAAGTATGTGGATCTATTAAATTAGATCTTGATAAGGTTTTAGAAAGAAAAGAAAAAAGATTTATGGGTGATGGATCTGCATATGCATACATTGCCATGAAAGAAGCGCTTAAAAATTCAGGTTTAAAAGAAGATGAGGTTAGTAATGTTAAAACTGGAATTATAATAGGTTCAGGCGGTCCATCTATTAAAAACGTCATTCATGCTGTTGATACGACAAGAGAGTCTTCTCCAAAAAAAATGGGGCCACTAATTGTACCAAGAACAATGTCTAGTACATGCTCCGCTACACTAGCTGTTCCGTTTAAAATTAAGGGAATTAACTATTCTATAAGCTCAGCGTGCGCAACTAGTGCTCACTGTATTGGAAATGGATACGAGCTCATACAGTCTGGCAAACAAGACATAATTTTCGCTGGCGGTGGTGAAGAATTAGAATGGGGTATGTCAGCAATGTTTGATGCAATGCCTGCTTTATCTTCAAAAAGAAATGATCAACCCAATAAAGCCTCGAGAGCTTATGATGCAGATAGAGATGGATTTGTAATTGCAGGAGGTGCTGCTGTTTTAGTTTTAGAAGAATATGAAAGAGCAAAGGCAAGAAGAGCAAAAATTTATGCTGAAATTACTGGATACGGAGCAACATCAGATGGATATGACATGGTTCAGCCTTCAGGTGAGGGAGCTGTAAGATGTATGCAAATGGCTCTATCAACTAAAAGAGCAAAAAAAGTTGATTATATTAATACGCATGGAACTTCGACTCCAATTGGAGATGTGAAAGAATTAGAAGCTATTAAAGAAACTTTCGGAAATGAAATTCCACCAATGAGTTCAACAAAATCAATTACAGGTCATTCATTAGGTGCTGTCTCGGCTCAAGAAGCTGTATTTTGTTTATTAATGATGGAAAATAAATTTATTGCAGAGTCTGCAAATATCGAAAATCTAGATGAAAAAGCAAAAGATTTCCCAATTGTTAGAAAGGTTGAAAAAAATAAAGATTTAAATTGTGTTATGTCTAATAGCTTTGGCTTTGGTGGAACAAATGCAACTTTAGTTTTTGAAAAGGTTTAAACTATGCTTTTAAAAGGAAAAAAAGGTCTAATCATGGGGGTTGCCAATGATAGATCTATTGCTTGGGGAATATCTCAAAAATTAGCAGAGCACGGTGCTGAGCTTGCTTTTACATATGTTGGTGATGCTCTTAAAAAAAGGGTAGTTCCATTAGCAGAATCTTTAGGTTCCAAATTCACTTTAGACTGTAATGTTGAAAATAAAGATCAAATCGTAAACACATTCCAAGAAATAAAAAAACAATGGGGTAATCTAGATTTTGTTGTTCATGCTGTAGCATTTTCGGATAAGTCAGAGCTTTCTGGAGAATATTTAAATACAACAAGAGATAATTTTTTAAGAAGTATGCTTATTTCATGTTTCTCCTTTACAGAAGTTGCAAAAGAAGCAGCTCCATTAATGGGAAAAGGTGGAAGTATGATCACTTTAACCTATGAGTCTACAAAAGTTATTCCAAACTATAATGTGATGGGAGTATGTAAATCTGCACTTGAAACTAGTACAAAATATTTAGCAAGAGATCTTGGTAAAAAAGGTATTAGAGTCAATGCCATAAGCGCAGGTCCTATTAAAACTTTAGCAGCATCTGCAATCGGTGATGCAAAGTTTTTATATAAATGGAATGAAGATCATTCACTATTAAAACGTAATGTTGACATTCATGATGTTGGAAATTCAGCTTTATATCTTCTAAGTGATCTAGCTGGAGGTGTTACGGGTGAAATCCACTATGTGGATGCAGGCTATAACAAAGTAGGTATGCCTGATCCGAAAAATATGTCTTAAAGGTTTAAGAATTTAAAGCTTCTTTAATAGAAAGTTTAACTTTTCCTCTATCAAAACCAATTACTTTAACATTCACTTCATCTCCCTCTTTAACAACGTCAGAAACTTTTTCTACTCTCTTAGCTGCTAGTTGAGAAATATGAACCAAACCATCTTGCTTTCCAAGAAAGTTTACAAATGCTCCAAAGTCCATAATCTTTACAACTTTACCCGTATAGATTTTTCCAACTTCAGGTTTTTCAATTAAAGAATTGATCATTTGAATTGCTTTATCTCTAGTTTCTTGATCTGCTGCAGAAACAGTAACCTTGCCATCATCATTGATATCAACTTTGGCACCAGATTTTTCTACAATCTCTCTAATATTCGCGCCACCTTTTCCAATTACAGTTGCAATATCTTTTTTATCGACTTGAATGGTTTCCATTCTTGGAGTGTATTGAGAAAGTTCTTTATTAGATTCTCCAATGGCTTTTGCCATTTCATTTAAAATATGAAGTCTACCTTGTTTCGCTTGAGCAAGAGCTTTCTCCATAATTTCAAATGTAATACCATTAATTTTAATATCCATTTGTAAAGAAGTGACTCCATCAGCTGATCCAGCAACTTTAAAATCCATATCACCTAAATGATCTTCATCGCCTAAGATATCGCTAAGTACTGAGAACTCATCACCTTCTTTGATTAATCCCATTGCAATACCTGCAATTGGTTTTTCAATTGGAACACCTGCATGCATTAATGCCATTGATGATCCACAAACAGTAGCCATTGACGATGAACCGTTAGATTCTGTAATGTCTGATACAATTCTTATTGTATATGGAAAATCTTCATGCTTTGGTAATGATTGATTAATCGCTCTCCAAGCTAGTTTTCCGTGACCAATTTCTCTTCTTCCAGTTCCGCCAACTCTTCCAACTTCTCCTACTGAAAACGGAGGAAAATTATAATGAAGCATAAACTTTGATCTTTGCATTCCATCAAGGCTTTCAAATCTTTGATCATCATCAGTTGTGCCAAGAGTAGTAGCTACAATTGCTTGTGTTTCACCTCTTGTAAAAAGAGCAGATCCATGTGCTCTTGGAATAATCCCAACTTCACAAACAATATCTCTAACTTCATCTAGTTTTCTTCCATCAATTCTAGACTGTTCTTTTAATATTTTAGTTCTAACAATATCTTTTTCTAATGACTTAAGTTGATCCATAATCTCAACTTTTGTATAAGTTTCATCACCTTCAAAAAGTTTTTCAACTTTCTCTTTAGCTTCACCAATCATTGAAGATCTAGTTTTCTTATCTTTCTCAGAAAAAGCTTTTATTAAATGATCTTTAACTTCAGATGAAATTTTTGATTTTAAATCTTTGTAATCTTTTATTTCAATTTGCCATTTTTCTTTGCTAGCTTCCTTTGATAATTCGTTAATCATATCAATAACTGGAATAAAACTTGCATGACCAAATTTAACAGCTTCTAACATTTGTTCTTCTGTTAAACCTGATGCTTCTGACTCAACCATTAAAACTGCTTCCTGAGTTCCAGCAACAACTAACTCTAATTTTGAATTTTTAACATTTTCTTTAGAAGGATTTAAAACAAATTGACCATCAATCATTCCAACCTTTGATGCAGCAACTGGTCCTTGAAAAGGAAGTCCTGAAATACTTAGAGCTGCAGAACTTGCAATCACTGCTAATACATCTGGATCACATTCTTTGTCGTAAGAAATTACAGTTGTTAAAACTTGTGTTTCATTTCTAAACTGATCTGGGAATAAAGGTCTTATAGGTCTATCAATAAGTCTTGAGATTAAAGTTTCGCTTTCAGTTGGTCTTGCTTCTCTTTTAAAGTAACCACCTGGAATTTTTCCTGCAGCATAATATTTTTCTTGATAATTTACTGTTAAGGGAAAAAAGTCTGTATCTGGATTAGCTTTTTTTGATGCAACTGCAGTAGATAAAATAACAGTATCTCCACACCTTAAAATAACTGAACCATCTGCCTGACGCGCAATTTTACCAGTTTCAATAGATAATTTTTTTCCTGCCCAGTCGATTTCTTTTTTAACAATTTTAAACATGATCGGATCCTAACTATTTTCTTAGGCCAAGCTGATCAATAACTTTCTTATAAACGGTAGGTTCCTTTTTATTTAAGTAGTCCAAAAGTTTCTTTCTTCTAGTTATCAATTTACTCAAACCTGTATTTGAATGTTTGTCTTTTTTATTTTTTTTGAAATGCTCTGTTAAATATTTAATTCTTTCAGTTAAAATACCAATTTGAACTTCTGAAGAACCAACATCTTTAGCGCCCTTTTGAAGGGATTTGATAATTTTGCTCTTATCTAAATTTTTTTCATAAAATATTTAAAACCTTTTTTGGATAAAAAATTCCTTCTCTCATTGTTCCTAGAGCGGCGATTGTGTGATTATACTCGGCTAGAATTTCTTGATACTCTTTTGTTCCAACTTCATCTAACATGCTTACTTTCATTCCGTTCTTAATAAGCTTTAACTTTTTATCATTAATTTTAATTGTGGGTATATGATATAAAACTGACTGAATATCAAGTATGTATTTATCTAGATCAGATAATTGCTTTAAATTAATAAGTTTTTCGAATGAGAAAGAGGCTCTTTTTTTAAAAAAACCATCACTTAACCTTAAAATTTTCGTGCAATAACATATTGAATTTAACTCTTTAGCAATATCTCGTGCAAGACTTCTAACATAAGTTCCGGCTTCACATATAACCACAAAACTAGATTTCTTGTTGGTTTGATCGTGATTAATTAACCTAATATTAAAAATATTTTTTTTAACTTTTTTAAGAGAAAAAAGCTTCACCTTTTCTTGCCAAATCATAAGCTCTTCTTCCATTAATTTTTTTTGCAGAATATTTTGGTGGTTCTTGCTCGATAGCACCTTTAAATAAATGAAGAATATTTATTACTTCTTTTTTTCCTGGGACGTTTGAAGTTTTTTTAATTACCTTTCCTTCGCTATCCAAAGTATCAGTTTCTACTCCCCATTGGACTTCAAATAAATATTTTTTCTTTGAATGATTAATATAATTAATAGTTTTTGTAGCTTCATTAATTGCAATAGGCAAAACTCCCTCGGCCATAGGGTCTAGGGTTCCAAGATGACCAATTTTTTCTAATTTAAATTTTTTTTTAATTAAATTTAAACAAAAAGTAGAACTATAACCTGAAGGTTTATAAAGATTTATCCATCCGTTCATTGTTTATCTTTTAAAATTAAATTTTCTATTTTTTCAGCATAATCAAACGACTCGTCTAATACAAAATTTAAATTTGGCATAAATTTTGCTGTCCATTCTTTTGATGCCTTTTTTTTAATTTCAAGGGCATATTCATTTAATTGTTTTAAAAATTTTTCGCTATCTTTTCCTGCTAATGGCATAAAATAAACTCTTGCATGCTTAAAATCTGGAGAAACTCTAACTTCAGTTACAGTAGCTAATTTTAAATCAATATCAGGCAAAACAATAGTTTGTTGAATAAATAATCTTGCTAAAATTTTTTTTAAATTTTCACCAGCTTTAAGTTGTCTTTGAGAAAAAGGTTGATGATCATATTTCATTTTATTCTCTTTCAATTACGACAGTCTTGAAAACCTCTATTACATCCCCTTTTTTATAATCAATAAAATCTCTTATTGTTAAACCACACTCTAAACCTGATTTAACCTCTTTAGCTTCATTTTTTTCTCTAAATAAACTCCCTATTTTTCCAGTATAAACAACGGCGCCATCTCTGATTAATCTTGCTTCAGAATTATTTCTAACCTCTCCTTGAGTAACTTTAACTCCAGCAACTTTTCCAGCTTTGGAAACATCAAATACTTCTAGTATCTCACATTGACCTACACTCTCCTCTTTTGTTTCAGGCTCTAATTTTCCAGTTACTGATTTTTTAACAAAATCTAATGCTTCATAGATAATATTAAAATAACTAATTTCTAATTTATAACTATTTGCTAGTTCCTTTGCCTCTTTGTTAGGCCTTACATTAAAACCAATAATTTTTGCATCAGATGCTTTGGCTAAAGTTACATCTGTTTCTGTTACAGGTCCAACTGCAGATAATATAATTTTTGGTTTAATATTTTCAATTTCAATTTTAGACAATGCATTATTTAATGCTTCTAAAGAACCATGAACATCAGCTTTAACTACCAAATTTACAGTTTCTCCTTTAGCAACATTTCCAAAAATATCATCCTTATCTCCTGTAGCTTTTAGTGCAGACTCTTTTTTTAAATTTTCTTTTCTATAATTAATTAATTCCTCAATTTTTTCTTCATCATCAATAACAATAAAATCATCACCGGCACTAGTTACGCTTTCAAAACCAATTACTTCAACTGGGGTAGAAGGCTCGGCTTGATTGATCATTTTTCCATTGAAATCAAATAAAGCTCTCACTTTTCCTTTAGTTGATCCACTTACAAAAGTATCACCCTTCTTCAAAGTACCACCTGTAACTAAAATAGTAGAAACTGGTCCACGTCCCTTGTCTAATTTTGATTCAATTACAATACCTTTCGCCAAAGTATTTTTATTAGTTTTAAGATTTAAAAGTTCTGCTTGTAATAAAATACTTTCTTTTAATTTATCTAAATTTTGTTTTTTTAATGCAGAAATTTCTACACATAAAATTTCTCCGCCCATTTCTTCAACTATTAATTCATGTTCTAATAATTGATTTTTTACTTTCGATGTATTTACTCCTGGTAAATCACATTTGTTAATAGCTACAATAATTGGAACCCCTGCGGCTTTTGAATGTTGTATTGCCTCAATAGTTTGAGGCTTAATTCCATCGTTCGCAGCAACAACTAATATTACAATATCAGTAATTTTTGATCCTCGAGCACGCATTTCTGTAAATGCAGCGTGACCAGGCGTATCAATAAAAGTGATTAAATTTTTTTCATTAACGTTAACTTGATAAGCTCCAATGTGTTGAGTAATGCCACCGTGTTCTGTTGAAACAACATCAGCTTCTCTTAAAGAATCTAAAAGTGAAGTTTTTCCATGGTCAACGTGACCCATAACTGTAACAACCGGAGGTCTAGAGTCAGTTCCAGCTTTTCTTCTTCATTTTTACTTACAATTTCTTTAATTTTGTCTTCTGTAACATCGTCTCTGATAGGGTTGTGACCAAATTCAGTAGTAATAAATTCTGCAGTATCAGCATCGATACTGTGATTAACTGTAACTTTAATATTTTTTTCTAATAAGTATTTAATAACAGCACTTGCTTTTTCAGCCATTCTATTCGCTAACTCTTGAATAGTAATTACTGAAGGAATATTTACATCTCTTTTAACTTTTGCAGTCTCTTCATCAGTTTGACTGTCATCTTTTTTAAACTGTTTTTCTCTAGCTCTTTTTACTGATGCATAACTCCTCTGTCTTTCAATTTCATCCTCATCTGCCAAGGCTCTAGATAAAGTTAACTTATAATCTCTTTTTTTACTTACTGATTTCTTTTCGGTCTTCTTTTTATCTTTGTGTAATTCTTCCTGAATTTTTTTCTTAGCCCACTCTTTTGCAGTGTTTTGTTTTTCGGACGAAGGTGGTGTTATTTTTGGAGCAAAAGGTCTGCTAAAATTTCTTTGTGGTTGATTAGATGGTTTAAAATTTGAAGGTTTTTTTTCTACTACTACTGAACCTTTTATCTTAGTAGATGAATCATTGAATTTTCGAGGTGTCCCCTTGAAGTTTTTTAGAGTTAACTTTTTTTTCTTTTCTTTTGTCATTTTTTCTAACCTTGGCGCTCATGTTAAAAATTAAAAACTTTTTTACGTGCGCGCATAATTAAATCTTCTGCATCTTTTCTTGGTAAATTAAACTCTTCTAAAATACCGTCAAATTTTTCTCTTTTTCCCTTAATTTCATCATACCCACCAATTAACTCATCTGTAGATAATTCAGCAAAATCTTTTAATGTTTTTATATTTTCTTCACCTAAAGTTAAAAGCATACCAAGAGATAATCCTTTATGATTAGCTAAATCTTCTTTGATCCCCAATTCTTGAACTTTGTTTGCAATTTCTTTTTCTTCTTCTTCTAAAAATTCTTTTGCTCTATCTTGCAGTTCCTTTGCGGTTTCTTCATCAAAACCATCAATTTTTAAAAAATCATTAATATCAGCTCCACTTATTGCTTTTATTGAATTGAAACCTTCTGAAACTAGCAACTGAGCCATGACAGTATCTATCTCTAAAGCTTTAACAAGCTTAGAAGTATTTTCTTTAAACTCAGTTTGCCTTTTTTCAGATTCTTCCTTGTCTGTTAAAATATCGATTTCATAATTTAATAGTTTTGACGCTAGTCTTACATTTTGACCTCTTCTACCAATAGCTTTACTTAAATTATTTTCATCAATAACAACTTCAACTCTTCTATTATCTTGATCGAGTAAAACTTTCATAACTTCCGCTGGTGACAACGCACTCACAACTAATGAGGCAACATCTTCATTCCAATTAATAATATCTATTTTTTCTCCTTGAAGTTCATTAACAATTGTTTGAACTCTGCTACCTCTCATTCCAACACATGCTCCAACAGGATCGATTGAACTATCTTTTGACTGAACACAAATCTTAGCTCTGCTTCCAGGGTCTCTTGCTACTGATTTTATAGAAATTGTTCCTTCATAAATTTCTGGAACTTCTTGATAAAATAATTTAGCTAAAAACTGAGGATGGGCTCTTGATAAAAAAATCTGAGGTCCTTTGTTCTCTCTTCTAACATCATAACAATAAGCTTTGATTCTATCTCCGTTTTTTAAATTTTCTCTTGGAATTAATTCTTCTCTTCTAATGATTGCTTCTGATTTTTGTAAGTCTACAATAATATTTCCAAATTCTGATCTTTTAACAATTCCGCTTAAGATTTCTCCAACTTTATCTTTAAACTCTTCAAACTGCCTGTCTCTTTCTGCATCTCTAATTTGAACAGAAATAACTTGTTTTGCTGTTTGTGCCGCTATTCTACCAAAATCAATAGGTGGCAATTCTTCTTTAACTTCATCACCAATATTACAATCTGGGTTTATTTTTTTTGCATCATCTAAATTAATTTCTGAATGAGTACTATTAACACTCTCAACTACTTTTAATTTTCTACCAAGCTCAATTCTTCCAGTTTCACGGTCTATATGAACATAAATTTCATTTTCAGTTCCATATCGAGTACGAGCTGCTTTTTCTATAGCAGTCTCCATTGAAGTTAAAACCAGATTCTTATCTATAGATTTTTCTGCAGCTACCGCATCAGCTATTCTTATTAATTCTGTACTATCAATTCTATTATTTAACATTTTTATACCGTATAAAAAAAAATGGGCATAAGCCCATTTTTGAATTTAACAATTTTGCTATTAATTAAACGAATAATTAAAATTTTTCAATCTTTAAAAAATTCACCTTATTTCCAAGTTTTTTAGCTCTTCTATGGTATTTTGTAACAATCAATGGAGATTTAACTAATTTTTTATGACTAAAATTCATATTTTTTTTCATTTCCTTTAAAAACGAAGAAACGTTTAAGAAATAATCAAAATTATCTGTGGCAAAAAAAATTAATCCTTTTTTTCTGAGTTTTGTTAATACAAATTCTAAAAATTTAAAATTAACTAGCCTTCGTTTATGATGTCTTTTTTTTGGCCATGGATCAGGAAAAAGAATATAAAATTCATCACAAATAAAATTTTTAAATTTTTCTTTAAACCTTTCAAATACATAAGGGTATAAATAAATATTTTTGATACCTGTTTTTAAACATACATCAGCAGTATTAACCAGACCATTTTTAAATGGCTCTATACCTATAATTATTTTTTTTTTATTCTTTGATGCAAGTGAAATAAGGTTTTCGCCATTACCAGATCCAACTTCTATGATAATTTTTTTTTTAGATTTAAATAAAGAATTTGTTATTTTAAATTTCTTTTGAAATTTATTTAGACTTTTTTTTTTATTGGAGAAATGTTTCTAGATTGTAGCCTTCCAAAAAAAATCTTCTTTTTCATTTCTTATATATTTTTAAATAAATCAACTAAATTTGTTTTTTCCCAACTAAAAGAACCATCTTGACCTGGAATTCTTCCAAAGTGACCGTAGGATGCAGATTTTTTATAAATTGGATTATTTAATTTTAAAATCTCTCTTATTCCTCTTGGACTTAAATCTATATTTTTTCTAATAACGCTTTCAACTTTTTCAGATAATTTTGGGTCATCATTATATAAATTTACATAAATCGATAATGGTTGAGACACTCCAATAGCATATGACAGTTGGATCAAACATTTTTCTGTTAAACCAGATGCAACAATATTTTTGGCAATATATCTTGAAACATAAGCGGCTGATCTATCAACCTTGGTTGGGTCTTTTCCTGAAAACGCTCCTCCTCCATGAGGTGCTGCTCCTCCATAAGTATCTACTATTATTTTTCTTCCTGTTAATCCTGCATCTCCATCCGGACCGCCTATAACAAATCGACCAGTCGGATTTACATAAAATTGATCTTCAGGACATGTCCAGTTGGACGGTAAAATTTCTTTTAAATAGGGTCTAACAATTTCCTTCACATCATTTTGATTTAATTTTTCATCATGCTGAGTAGAAATGACAACTGAAGAAACTCCAACAGGTTTTTCATTTTCGTAGATTACAGATATTTGACTTTTTGAATCTGGTCCTAAACCTTTTTCTTTTCCAGATTTTCTTACCTCTGCTAATTTTTCTAAAATTTTATGAGAGTAAATAATTGGAGCTGGCATCAACTCTTTTGTTTCGTTGCATGCATAACCAAACATAATACCTTGATCACCTGCGCCTTCATCTTTTTCATTTCCAGAGGAATCTACCCCTTGTGCAATATCACTTGATTGTTCATGTAAATAATTAAAAAACTCTAAATTTGCATGATGAAAACCTTCTTGTTCATATCCAATTTCTTTAATAGAATTTCTAACTGCTGCTTCTATTTTTTCTGAACTAATTGATGGACCCCTTACTTCTCCAGCTAAAACTACTTTATTAGTTGTTGTTAAAGTTTCACAAGCAACTCTGCTTTCATTAAATTCAGAAAGATAAAGATCAAGAACTGTATCAGAAACAATGTCACAAACTTTATCTGGATGTCCCTCTGAAACTGACTCTGAAGTAAAAATATAATTTTTCATTTTTTATAGCAATGCTTCTAATGATTTTAATATTTAATGCAACTTTTTCTAAAATTTTTTAGAAATTTTTAATTTTTTAATTTTTCTAGGATCAGCATCTAAAACTTCAAATATGAATAATTCGTCAGATTTAATTATTTCTCCCTTATTAGGAACTCTATTAATAATAGAAAAAACATACCCACCCAATGTATCAACGTCTTCTTTGTAGAGATTTAAGTTAGATTGTTTATTAAAATCTTCTAATGTCATATCAGCTTTTGCTTCAAAAATGTTTGAGTCTATGCTTTTAAAACTAAAATTATCATCTTTGTCATGCTCATCTTCAATCTCACCTACAATTTCCTCTACAACATCTTCTATCGTTATTAGACCGTCAGTACCACCATGTTCATCAATGACTAAAGCCATGTGTAGCTTTGTTGCTTGCATTTTAAGTAATAAGTTTAAAACTGGCATTGTTGGTGGGACAAACAAAACTTCTTTTACAACATCAACAATATTAAATTTTGTTTTTTTTTCACCTGCATATTTAATTATATCTTTAATATGAACCATGCCCAAAACATCATCCAAATCCTTTCTAAATACTGGCATTCTAGAATGCGACTCATTTTCAATTATTTTTATTAGTTCATCGTAATTTGATTGATGAGAAACAGAAATTATAGAAGCTCTTGGTATCATTACATCGCTTGCTTTCAATTGATTGATACTTAAAATATTAGTTAAAATAGATTTTTCTTTTGAGGATAAATCAAATCCATTTTTAGCATTAGATCTATCATCAATAACATCTTTTATACTCTCTCTGACATTTTGGTTTGAGTCAAAAAAAGGTACCTTTTTTAAAATTTTAGAAATTATATTTAAATTTTCTTTTTTACTCATACTAACTTTAAAATTCTTATTTCTTCTTTTTGCATTCTATAAAAATCTTTGTTTAAAATATGATCATAACCTACCAAATGCAAAAAGCCATGTATTAAAATTTTTTTATAATAATCTTCAAAATTCATTTTTTGTTTTTTTATATAATTATACGATAAAGCAATATCACAAATATAAATTTTTCTAGGCTTAATTCCTTTTTTAAAAAAAAAGGCTTCATGCGATGGAAAAGATAAAACATCTGTATCTTTTTTCTTTTTTCTGAAAACATAATTTAATTTTTTCATTCTAGCTGAGTTTGTTAATAAGACAGTCATTTCAACATTTTTTCTTGAAAATAATTTTTGTGTTTTAATACAACTTTTTAAAATAGATTTAGTTTTTTTTTCAAGACTATCTATTTGTTTGGCCCAGGAAGCATATCCTAGTTCTATATTAATTTTATGCATTATTGATTTTTTTTGTATGCATCAATAATTTTTGTTACAAGGGGATGTCTCTGAACATCTGAAGATTCAAATCTTGTAATTTTAATTTCATCAATATCATCCAAAATATTTACAGACTTTAAAAGTCCTGAAGATTTTGAACTTGGTAAATCAATTTGACTAGGGTCTCCATTCACTACCATAGTAGTATTTTTCCCAAGTCTAGTTAAAAACATTTTAATTTGAGTATCTGTTGCATTTTGAGCTTCATCTAAAATAACAAATGAGTTTTTTAAGGTTCTTCCTCTCATAAAAGCGAGTGGTGCTATTTCAACTATCCCATCGTCAATTTTTTTTTGCATTTTTTCATAACCAACCAGCTCATAAAGAGAGTCGTATAATGGAATTAGATAAGGATCTATTTTTTCTTTTAAGTCTCCTGGAAGAAAACCCAGGTTCTCACCTGCTTCAACTGCAGGTCTTGAAAGAATAATTTTATTAACTTCTCCGCTCATTAATTTACTTACAGCTACAGCAACAGCTAAAAAAGTTTTTCCAGTACCTGCGGGTCCCAATGAAAAAACAATATTACTAGTTTGTAAGTTTTTAATATATTTTTTTTGTTTTTCTGTTCTTGCAAAAATATTTTTTTTTGGAGTTTTAATAATTACATCATCACTTGCTTCAAGTGTCTTTTCGCTTTCAAAATAATAAATTGATTTAACATCCTCTTCCTCAAGAACTTTTTTATCTGTTTTTTTTAACATTTGATTTATTGCATTGATTACATTTTTACTTTTAGAGTTTTCTCCTTTAATTGTTATTAAATTACCCCTTAAGTTAATTTGAGTTCCAGACAGATCTTCAAGAATTTTTAAAAAAGAATCTTCTACGCCTACAATTTTATTAAGTACGTTATTATCATTAATATATAAACTCGTACTATCATTTCCATTCTCAAGAATTTGAAAAAAATTTGTCGACAAAGTTTATATTAATTCACCAAATAAATTGTTTTTATTACTTTGTTTTATTAAAATTTTATGAATTTCACCAGACTTAACCTTTATATTTTTAATAAATACAGGTAGCATATATTCATTTCTACCGAAAAACTGTTCTTTATCTTTAGTTTCATTTTCAAATAAAACATTAGTCTCATTTCCAATAAATTTTTTATTGAAAGCAGTTTGATAACCAAACAGTTTATCCTGGAGCCTTACTAGGCGATCTTGTGTTACGCTGCTAGGTAGCTGATCTAAATTAGTTGCTGGTGTTCCAGGTCTTTGACTATAAATAAATGAAAATGACTGTGTAAATTTAACTGATGAAACTAAATCCATAGTCTCATTAAAATCTTCTTCTGTTTCGCCTGGAAAACCAACAATAAAATCACTGGAAAATTGTAAATCTTTTCTAACTTTTAGAAAACTATCAATTAAATCTAAATAATTTTTTTTTGTGTGATTTCTATTCATTGCTTTTAAAATTTTGTCTGACCCAGACTGAACTGGCAAGTGTAATTGGGGCATTAATTTAGGCTCGTCCCCAAAAAGAGAAATTAACTCATCATCAAAATCATTAGGATGAGATGTGGTAAATCTTATTCTCTCTAAATTTTTAATTTTGGCTATAGATTTTATTAATTTAGCAAGATTAATTTCTTCGAATTTAAATGCGCTTACATTTTGTCCTAATAAAACTATCTCTCTGGTTCCAAAATCAACTAGTTTACTAATCTCATCAAAAATTTTTTTTGGATCTCTCGAATACTCAGGCCCCCTTGTATAAGGAACAACACAAAATTTACAAAATTTATCACAACCTTCCTGTATAGTTACGAAACTAGAAATTTTGGATGAATGATTTTTTATATTTTTTAAAACATCAAACTTTTCGTCTACATCTAAATCAGTTTCTACGGTTTTAATTTTCTTTTCATTAAAGTTTTTAATTAATGAAGGAAGTTTGTGATATGCTTGAGGGCCAACAACAATATCAACATAATCACTTTTTTCAAAAATCACTGAAGATTCAGCCTGAGCAACACATCCGGCTAATATAAACATAGGTTTATTTTTATTTTTATAAATTTTTTTTATTTTACCTATATCAGAATAGACTTTTTGAGTTGCCTTTTCTCTAATATGACAAGTATTAAAAATAAAACATTCAGAGTTATTAATATCATCAGTTTTTGAATAATTTATAGTTTGCATTAAATCAGATATTCGATTTGAGTCATACTCATTCATCTGACAACCAAATGTTTTGATATAGAATTTTTTATTACTCATTTTTTTTTACAATAAAGCTCTAATCTGTGATCTATCAATTCATAACCTAAACGATCTGCAATTTTTTTCTTAAGTTTTTCTATTTCATCATCAACAAACTCTATAATTTCACCAGAATTAACATCAATTAAATGATCATGATGGCTATCTGTAGACACCTCATATCTAGCCTTGCCAGCTTTAAAATCATGTTTATCAATAATGCCATTTTCTTCTAGTAATTTTACTGTTCGGTAAACTGTAGCTACAGAAATTTTCTGATCAATTTTCAAAGCCCTTTCATATAATTCATCAACATTGGGATGAAACTTTGTATCAGCAACTGTTTCTTCTAATAAACGAACTATAATTTTTCTCTGATCAGTTAATCTAAGACCCTCTTTCTTGGCAAATTTTTTCTAAACTAATTGCAAATGGTGATGATTTTTTCATTTATAAAGAATACCTTTAGGATACGCTTATTGGAATAAGTTTTTTTGAAAATTTATTATTAATTACAAGCTTATCTATTTCTTTTTTGGTGTAATTAAACAACTTTATTTTTAAAAGTGCTGAAACTTTTTTTGAGTTAGATAAAAAAGAATATTTTTTTTTCAATTTTAAATAGTCAAAATTTATTAATTTTGTAACTTTTTTTCTTTTAAGATCTAATAATAAGTTTTTATTTTTAAAACTAAATAAATAAAAATTTACTTTATTTAAAATATTAGAGGATTTTAAAATATCAAAAAAAGATAAGCCAAAAACTTTAGTGTTATAAACTGTAGAAATTATCTTAGATAAAACTATTGAATTTCGTATTCCGATATAGTTTCCGGGTCCCAAATTTACAAAAATAACCCAGTCTTTGCTAAGCTTTATTTTTTTTACTTTAAAAAATTTTTTTAAACAAAATATTAGATTTTCAGTTTTTTCTACTTTATTAAATTTTTTTTGAAAAATTTTTTTATTATTATTTAAATAAAAAAAAATATTTTTTCACTTGTAGCATCAATAAATAAGTATTTAGAAATTTTCATTTAGCAAATTAAGCTAAATTAAGCTTTTTTGTAGGAAGAAGTATAGATTTGTCAAAATCAGTAAGTGAATTTTGCTCAATTATTTTTTCTAAATAAAAAACATACTTTTCTTTTATCTCAGAATAATTGAGTAAAAATTTTGACAGTTTTAAACCTGAAATAGTTTCATTATTTTTTCTCATTTTATTTCTTTCTTTTCTTAATTCTTCATAAGATTTATGTGTATTTAAATTTTTTTTATAGGCTTTTACTGAGGCTCTAATGATATCAAATTTTGTAACCTTAAAAGATTTGTCATTATCTCTATCCATTGGAATTAAGCCTGCATTCTCAGCCCAGGTTCTTTGCCCGAATAAAGAATTTCCTTCTATGGCAAATCTAGATGTTCCCCATCCACTTTCATAAGCAGCCTGTGCTATAGCAAGTGAAGTTGGAATAATGTCAGCTCGTTCTAACAATAAATCAAAATTTCCTTTTTGAACTTTATAGTATTTAAATCTATCGTCTAACCATTGTTGTTCAAATTTAGAAATTTTTCTTGATTTAGATAAAAATAATATTTTTTTTCTCTCTAAAAGAATTTGTTCATTCTCAGATAAAATTAAAGGAAGAACAATTTGAATAAATACTTTTTTCCTATCTGCAATTGCATCAAGTTCATTTATACCTCTTGGCAATTGAGTAAAGAATACTGGTTTAACAGGCTCTCCATTTCTAACTTTTTTTAAATTATAATCTAACTCATCAAATAATGCTAAAACGCTTCTAGCATGTGGGGTATTATATCCTCTAGTGTCTCTTTCTTCAAAAAATCTGTTTTCAGCATTATCTTCTGGCTTAACAATTTCAACTGATGCTAAATCTTGCTTATTATAAGTAGATTTAACTAAAGCTGTATTTTTTTGTACTATTCCTGGAAGTAATACAATTGCGAAAATTGTTGCAACCAACGCTCCTGCTTGAACTAATCCAGAAATCGCCTCACTTCTAATTTGTTCCTTTGAAAGTCTTTTTGTTTCATCTCTAGGAATCTTGATTCCATTCCTTAATAAAATTAATTCAATTTGTTTAGCTGTTAGTTTTCTGCCTCTTTCTTCATAATATAAAAATTCTTCAACTTCATATTTTTTTGCTGTTAATATTAAATGATCTAAATAACTATATTCTTTTCTACTCATCCAAATTTACCGCTTCAACTGAATTAACTTCAGGTACATAATGCTTAATCATTCGTTCGACACCATGCTTTAATGTAACTGTTGAGCTAGGACATCCTGCACAAGCTCCCTGTAGAATAACTTCTGCCACACCATTACTAAAAGATTTTAGTCTAATATCTCCACCATCCATTGCTACTGCTGGTCTTATTTTTTCAGTTAATACTTCCTCTATTCTTTTAGAAATATCATCTGAAAATTTTTCTGTTTCTTCAAAAGACATTTTTTCGAATTTTGATCCAATATTGTTGTTTAAAATTTCTAAAATTTTGGGAGAAAGATTGTTCCAGTCAACATTCTGACTTTTTTTAATTGATATAAAGTTTTTATCTATAAAAACAAGATCAACACCACTTGTACCAAATAAAGAATCTACAAAGGCAATATTGCTCTTCTCACCTTTTTTAATTTCTCTTGTTCCACTCGATACAATATCATGATCGAAAGAAAACTTTTTAGTATCTGGGTTTGGTGTATCTAAAACTGTAATCATGCCGGTTAATTATTATTTTTAAAAAATTTTTCAACAGTTACGCTATTAAATCTATATCTTTTTCAGACATTGATCCAGGAACTATCACTATTGGTATGGATAATTCCTTATTTTTTTTTCCAATTAATGCTTTAATAATTGGGCCTGGATCTTCACTTTCTGAGGCTGATGCCAAAATCAAAAACCTTATAGTTTTATCTTCGCGTAAAAGTTTAAGAATTTCATCTACTCTATCTCCAAGTTTAAGTATTATTTCACATTCAATTCCGAATCTATCCTTAATCTTCTGAGCCCATTTTCTACATACCTTCTTTGCATCGCTGGTTGCTTCTTGCTCAATTAAATTTTCAATTTTAGACCATTGCGCGTTAATTGCATGATCAATAACATAAAGAAGAGAAATAGATCGATTAAGTTTTTGGGCCCTACTAGCTGCAAAATAAATTGCATTCTCTAATTCTTTGCTTTCATCTACAATAACTAAATATTTTTTTAACATCTAATTTAAACCTACTATTTCCTTTACCTCTTTAATAGTCTTATTAGCTACTTCTTGAGCCTTAATGTTTCCTTCATTTAAAATTTTCATAAGAGCAGCTTCTTCTTTTCTAAAATCATTAATTTTTTTTCCTATTGGTGTTATTTTTTCAATCATTAAATCAGCAAAGTCTTTTTTAAAATCTGAAAAACTTTTTCCCTCATACTGCTCTACTATACTATCTTCTGTTTTAGATTCTAAATTTGCAAAAATTGAAATTAGATTTTTTGCTTCATATCTTTTAGATTTTTCAGAAAAAATACTTTTATTAATTGGCTCACTATCCGTTTTTGCTTTTTTAATTTTTTGAGCTATTAAATCAGCATCATCAGTCAAATTTATTCTGGACAAATCAGATTCTTCAGATTTGCTCATTTTCTTTGTTCCATCTCTTAAACTCATAACTCTTGAAACTGTTTTTGGAATAATAGGTTCTGGTATTGGAAAAAAATTATCCTTTCCATAATCATTATTAAATTTAATTGCAATATCTCTACACAGTTCCAAATGTTGTTTTTGATCATCTCCAACTGGAACATGAGTCGCTTTATAAACCAAAATATCAGCTGCCATTAAAATTGGATAAGTATATAAACCAACGCTTGCTTTCTCTTTGTTTGAACCAGCCTTTTCTTTAAACTGTGTCATTCGATTTAACCATCCTACACGAGCAACACAATTTAGTATCCATGATAATTCACTATGTGCACTGACTTGTGATTGTGAAAAAATCACATTCTTTTTTTCATCTATTCCTGAAGCCAAAAAAGCGGCAGCGGTTGATAAAATATTTTCTTTCAAATTTTTTGGTTCAGTTTTAACTGTAATTGCATGAAGGTCTGCGAGCATATAAAAACACTTGTAGTCATTTTGTAACGCGACAAAATTTTTAATTGCACCTAGATAATTTCCTAAATGCAAATTTCCTGTTGGTTGAATACCTGATAAAACTATTTTTGAGCTCATTTATATTTTTTTAACTTAAAATCACTAATACTAAAAGACTTAAACAACCAAGATAAAACAAAGTAAATGAAAATAGAGTTACCTACTATAAAAAATAAATATGAAACCTTTTTTACATTATTGAAAATAAAATATTCATTAAAATAATAAAATTGATAATGAAGTACCGAACCCATTATTAAAGAGCATACAAAAATTTTTGAAAATCTTTCAAGGAAAATTTTATCAATAATATGACATTTATCTTTTATCAAAAAGAACTTGTAAAAAATAACAGCTGTCCAACACGAAAGAGTTGTTCCTGCTGCAATTGATAAAAAACCATATTGTTCAAAAAAAACAACGCTGATTAAAATATTTAAAAAAACTGTTAATAGAGAAATTTTAAATGGAAAAACTGTATCTTGTCTTGCAAAATAAAAATTTGAATAAACTTTTAATAATGAAAAAGCTGGCAATCCATAAGCAAAAATACTTAAAGCCTTTGATGTATTTTGAATACTAACTGTATCGAAAGAACCATACCCAAACAAAGACGAAATTATTTCTTTAGATCCTACAATAATACCGATTGCAGCAGGTATTGATAAAAATAGTGATAACTCTACAGCTCTATTTTGCATAAAGAAAACTTTTTTTTCACTCTCATGAAAAATTGTTTTGGTTAAAGATGGAAGAATTACTGTTCCTACAGCAATCCCAGAAATGGCTAGTGGTAATTGATATATTCTATCTGCATAATAAAGATAAGAAACTGCACTCGCTTGAAAATGAAGCGATAATTGTACCTACAAGAATATTTATCTGCATAACACCAGAAGAAAAAATGCTTGGTAATAATTTTTGAAAAAAAGTTTTTACATGCTTGCTAACCTTATAGTTTAAAGTAATTTTTGGTTTAAAATATTTTTTTGAATAAATAACTAAAATTAATAATTGAATTATTCCTGCTAATAAAACAGCAAAGGACATATATTTTACAAATGATTGATCAACTAACTTTGCTAAAAATATTGAAGCTATTAACAATATATTAAGAACAATTGGTGCTGCAGCTGCTACTGCAAATTTTCCGTGTGAATTAAGAATTGCTGAAAAAAAAGATGATAAAGAAACAAAAAGCAAGAAGGGAAATGTAATTCTGGCTAAGTCAACTGTTAAACTAAACTTTTCAGGATCTTTAACAAAGCCTGGTGAGATTAAAAACATTAATCCGCCCATAAAAATTTCAGCAATTAAAACTAAAATAAGAAGAAAAATTAATAAAAAATTGAATATTGAATTTGTAAAGTTTTTCTCTTTTTGACTAGAAACAAGATTTGAATAGATTGGAACAAAAGCTGCATTAAAAGTACCTTCAGCAAACAATCGTCTAAATGTATTAGGTAACCTAAATGCTACAAAAAATGCATCTGCAAACGCAGTTGTTCCAACAAAAATAGCAATTAATATATCTCTTAGATAACCTAAAATCCTGCTTAATAATGTTAAAAATCCAAAAGAACTGACTGATTTTATTATATTCATTTACTATTTTGTTTTACAGTGATTAACTTCTACATTAAAACACTTTCTTCATTAAAAATATGACAATAGTTTGTAATGGATAAAAAAGATAATATAAAAAAATATACTGACCAAGAAGCTTTAGACTTTCATACTCAAGGTAAGCCTGGAAAAATTGAGATTATATCTTCAAAACAGTTGTCAACTAAAAGAGATTTGTCATTAGCTTATTCACCAGGAGTTGCTGTTCCTTGTGTGGAAATTTCAAAAAATCCTCAAACAGCATATGATTATACAAGTAAAGGAAATTTAGTTGCAGTAATAAGCAATGGCTCAGCAATTTTAGGTTTAGGAAATCTTGGAGCATTGGCATCAAAACCTGTCATGGAAGGAAAGTCTGTTTTATTTAAAAGATTTGCAGATATAGATTCTATAGATATTGAAATAGATTCGAGTGATAGTGAAGATATTATTAAAACTATTAAGAATATTTCATGTTCATTTGGTGGAATAAACTTAGAGGATATTGCGGCTCCAGACTGTTTTATTATTGAAGAAAAATTAAAAGAATTAGTTGATATTCCAATTTTTCATGACGACCAGCACGGAACTGCAATTATTACTACTGCAGGATTAATTAATGCATTAGATATTTCTGGAAAATCAATTAAAGATATTAGAATTGTTGTGAATGGTGCAGGAGCATCTGCGATTGCTTGTACAGAATTATTTAAAAATTCTGGAGTTCCAAATGAAAATGTTACGATGTGTGATCGTAAAGGAGTTATTTACCGTGGAAGACCTGATGGAATGGATCAATGGAAATCTAAACATGCAATTAATACAAAAAATAGGACACTTGCCGAAGCCATAAATGGCGCCGATGTTTTTTTAGGTTTGTCTGGTCCTGGTGCGTTGACTCAAGATATGGTGAAAACTATGGCAAAAAATCCAATCATCTTCGCATGTGCTAACCCTGAACCAGAAATTAGACCTGAAAAAGTTTTAGAAGTTAGAGATGATGCAATCATTGCAACTGGGAGATCAGATTATCCAAACCAAGTAAATAATTTAATTGGTTTTCCATATATATTTAGAGGTGCTCTAGATGTTCAGGCAAAAATAATTAATGAAGAAATGAAAGTTGCAGCAGCTCAAGCGATTGCGGAACTTGCTAGAGAAGATGTTCCTGATGAAGTTGTTGCTGCTTATGGAGGAGATAGACCACACTATGGTAAGGAGTATATTATTCCTTCTACATTTGATCCAAGATTAATAACAACTATTTCAATGGCTGTTGCCAAAGCTGCAATGGATAGTGGTGTAGCTAAAAGACCTATTAAAGATTTTGATCAATATGCAAATGAACTTGAGGCAAGACTTGATCCTTCAGTAGGATTAATGCAAGGAATTAATGCAAAAATCAAAAAATCAAAAAAGAGAATTGTATTTGCCGAAGGTGAAGATGAAGAAAGTTTAAAAGCAGCTGTTGCCTTTAAAAATTATGGATTAGGTGAACCAGTATTAATTGCGAATAAAGATAAGTTAAAAGAATCTTTAAAAAAAATTGGATTAGATGAAAATTATAAAATTGAAGTGACCAATTCAACAGACACAGAAAAATCAGAGAAATATAAAAATTATTTATATGAAAAACTACAAAGAAAAGGTGTCCTAGAAAAAGAATGCGATAAAATGGTTAAATCTGACCGAGTAACTTGGGGTTCATGCATGGTGGCATGTGGCGATGCAGATGGAATGGTCGCTGGTAATACTAGGCATTTTTCTGCAACTGTTGATAAATTATCCCAATCGGTTGGTACAAGAGACAATGAAATGCTCTTTGGATTATGTATTTATGTATCTAAAGGAAAAACTATTTTAATAGCAGATACAAATGTTAATGAGTTTCCAACCTCAGAAGAACTTGTAGAAATTGCTATTTCAAGTGCAAGAGTAGCTGAAATTTTAGGATTTGATCCAAAAGTTGCTTTTCTTTCACATTCTACTTTTGGACAACCTGAAACTGAGAGAACTAAAAGAGTTAGAAAAGCTGTAGAAATTCTTGAAAAGAAAAAAGTTAATTTCTTATTTGATGGTGAAATGCAGCCAGATGTTGCTTTAAATCCAAAATTTCAAGGCACTTATCCTTTTTCAAAAATTGTTGGAAACGCAAACGTATTAGTAATGCCATCAATTCACGCTGCAGCTGTTTCTACAAAAATGTTGAAAGAACTTGGAGGAGGAAAAGTTATTGGACCTTTATTAATTGGACTTGCTCAACCAATCGAAGTTGCTCCACTCAGATCTTCTAGTTCAGAAATATTAAATTTAGCATCAATTGCTGCTTATTCTTCTGAAGTGATAAAATATTAATCAGATACTCTTTTATTATTTGAAAGATCTTTTGTTAAAAAAATACTTGAAAACACTTCTTTAACATCTGGAATTATTTTTGCTTCGTTAATAACAGCTTTTCTTTCATTTTCAGATCTCGCAATCCCAAAAATATATAAATTTTTATTAATAGTTGAAATACTGTAATTGCTAGATTTTACATCTTTATGAGATATCAAAGCTACTTTAAGCTGAGAAGTAATAAGCAAATCTTTTGCCTGATCTTTCCAAGAAGATTGGTCATCAACTTTAATTATATTTTCTACTGATCTAACTCCATCAGTTTCCCAAGCTAATTTTGTCATTTTAATTTTTTCATCAATGGTATCTATATTTCCTTTAAGAATAACTCGGCCATCAATGGAATCGATACTAACTTTAAGTATATAAGCCTCATCAATTTTTGATATTTTATATAATAATTTTTTTTCAATTATACTATCATCTATCAATGTTCCTAGACTTCTTGGATCATCAGAAACTTCAACACCAGTTTTAACAGCAGTTCCGACAGTGGTTACCCCGACGATAGGGACACATGAATAAAAAGTTAAAAATATAAATATTAATAAAATTCTTTTAGTCATTTAATTTAATCACCTTATTATAAATATCTTTTTTGCTAACATTTAATTTCATAGATAAATATTCTGAAATGTCTTTTGATTTCATTTTTCCAATTAATAATTTGATCTCATTATCTATGTTTATATTTTCATCAAACGTTTTATCACTATTATTTATTAAAAAAGTCATCTCTCCTTTTTGGTTATTATCTAAAAAATTACTTAAATTCTTAATTTTATCACGAATATATACTTCGTGAATTTTACTCATCTCTCTAGCTAATAGAAACTCACAATTATTAAAAAATTTTACAAAATAATTATTATATTTTTTTAAATCTCTTGAAGGAAAATAAAAAATAAAAACCGCTTTAATTTTTTCAAGTGTGTTTAAAATATCAATAATCTCACTTTCTTTCTTTGGTAGGAAACCAACAAAATAAAAATTACCCATAAATCCTGAGGCACTTATTGCGGAGGTTAAAGCTGATGGTCCAGGTATCGGAAAAATATTAATTTTATTTTTATGACATTCATTAACCAAGACTGCTCCTGGATCACTAATTGCTGGTGTGCCTGCGTCACTAACGAGTGAGATTATTTTGCCTTTTTTTAAATCATCAATCACTTCTGAAAGTTTGTTTTTTTCATTAAATTTATGAAATGAAATTAGTTTTTTTTTAATTTTATAGTGATTTAATATTTTTAAAGTTGTTCTTGTATCTTCGCATAAAATATAATCAGAATTATTTAAAATATCGATAGATCTAAAAGTAAAATCTTTAAGATTTCCAATGGGCGTTGCAACCAAATATAGGCCAGGATTATTATTTTGCCTTTTTATTTCCATAAATTATAGTTTATTAAAATACTATATTTACATATGTTCGTTTAAAAATGAAAAAATCTCTTAAATTTTTAACATTATTATTATTATTAAGTTTTTTTTCAGAAACTTGTCTAGCAAAGAATAAATTAAAAATTGGAGCACTTTTGCCACTTTCTGGCGAAAATGAATACTTGGGACAAAATATTTATAAAAGTATTTTGATAACAATCTTTGAACTAAAAAATTTAAACATAGAAATTATTCCGCTAGATACTGAAAGTAGCTCTGCGGGTGCCAAAAATGCTCTGCGAACAGGAATTAATAATCAAGTTAATATTTTCATTGGGCCCATCTTCTGGGACACCATTAAACAAATTGAAAATGAGAAGGGATTTAAGGATCAAGTCTTTATTTCCTACAGTAATTTTGAAGAAAAATTAGTTCCAAATGTAATCAATTTTGGAGTCAATTTATCTTCACAAATAAGCTCTTTGGAAAAATATCTAAAAAAAAATGAAGCATTAATTTTTCTTGGTAAAGATGATCCATTTTCAAAAAGAGTTTTGGATCAAATTAAAAAAAGAAATGTAGAAATATCAAAAAGTGTTTTTTATAAAAATTTTGAAGACTTAGAAGCTAAATCAAAAGAAATAACTAACTTTGAACAAAGAAACAAAAAACATTTAGAAGAAATAGATAAATTAAAAAAATTACAAGATAATATAGACGAAAATTTAATTAAAAAACTTGAAAAATATGACACAGCAGAACCCGTAAAGTTTAAAAAAGTATTTATCTCAAATTTTCAAGAAGAACTAATTACAACAGTTTCTTTTTTTGATTTTTTTGATGCTAATTATAAAAATGTTCAGTTTCTTACTTTAAACCAATGGTTCAATGAACAATTATTAATCGAGCCCTCTCTAGAAAAAATAATTTTTCCAGCAGTAGAGTACAATGGGTACATAGAATTAAATAATAAATATCAAAAGATTTTTGGAAGAAAAATTAATAATTTAGAAGTTTTAACTTTTGATATTATACCTTTAATATCCGCTACTTGGTTCAATAATAAAGATTCAAAAATAAAAATTTCTTCACTAAACGGTTCATACAAAGGTAAAACAGGAGAATTTGAAATAAAAAATAATAAAGTTGATAGAAAGCTCAATCTCTACCAAATTCAAAATAAAAAATTTAAGAAAATTTAAAAAATTTTTTTACTTTTAAAAAAGCATTATATCTGTGAGATAAACGATTTTTTAATTGTTTGTTAATTTGAGCAAATGTCTTTTTATATCCATTTGGAATAAAAATAGGATCATATCCAAAACCTCTTTTTCCCTTAGGTGGGAAAGTGACAGTGCCATTGACTGTACCTTGAAATTCAAATGACTTTCCTGATGGGAAAGCAATTGAAATTGCACAAACAAATCTTGAATTTGAATTAAGTTTTTTCTTTTTTAATAAAAGCTTATAGACTTTCTTAATAGCATCATTAAAATTTTTTTTTTTACCAGCCCATCTCGCTGAAAAAATGCCAGGCTGATTATTTAATGCTTTAATTTCAAGTCCAGAGTCATCTGAAATACAAATTAAACCGCTTTTTTTTGATGCATAAACAGATTTAATCTTAGCATTAGCTTTAAAAGTCTTTCCTGTTTCTTTGGGTTCTTTTAATCCAAAATCTTTTGGCTTAAAATATTTAATCTTTTTAGGTAAAATTTCTTTTAACTCTTTAAATTTTCCAGGATTATTTGTAGCTAATAAAATTTTTTTAACACTTTTTAATTCAAATAACTTATGCACTAAGAGCTTCTTTTTGTTTTTTAATTAACAATTCAATTGATTTTTTTGCATGATTTAACATCTCATTCAAATTAACTTCTGAACATGTTGTTTTTTCACCTGTTAACTGTAGTTCAATAATTTCTGATTGATCATTTATAATAAAATTTGCATCAACATCAGCAGAACTGTCTTCGTTGAAATCAAGATCTACTAAAATATCCCCTTTTACAATTCCGCAACTAATGGCTGCTACAAAATTTTTTATTGGATTAGTGTTAATTAAATTTCTTTGTTTTAAAATATCTATGCATTGTCTTAAAGCTACAAACCCTCCGGTAATTGCAGCAGTCCTTGTTCCGCCATCAGCCTGTATTACATCACAATCAATAGTGATCAGATTTTCACCCAATAAACTTAGGTCTATTCCTGCCCTTAATGATCTGCCGATCAATCTTTGAATTTCAGAGGTTCTTCCTCCAATTTTTCCTGTTGAAGCCTCTCTTCTCATTCTTTCGTTTGTTGATCTTGGTAACATGCCGTATTCTGCTGTAACCCAGCCTTTGCCTGACCCTTTTAACCATCTTGGAACTTTTTCCTCAAATGAGGCTGTGCAAATTACATGTGTGTTTCCAAATTTAATAAAACATGAACCGTCAGCATTTTTGATATAATTTGTTATTATTTCTACAGGTCTAATTTCAAAGTTTGTGCGATTATCTCTCATAAGTACTTGGAATTTAATAATCTATCATTATATAGCATGCAATAAAATTTATAATGACTGAAACTAATAAAAATCAGCAAGATTCGGTTTCTCAAGAAGAGAAAGTTGAGGCTGAAAGCCCTGATGAAAGTATCAGCAAAAAAGAGAGATGAAAATAATTTAGAAGATAAAGTTAGAGAACTTAATGAAAAATATCTTCGATTATTAGCTGAGAATGAAAATTTAAGAAAAAATCATCAACAAGAAAAAGAAGATATACTTAAATACGGCTCATTTAGTTTTGCTCAAGAAATTTTAAATTTAACAGATAATCTTGATAGAGCTTTTCAAATATTTAAGCATGATGAAAAATTTAAAACCGATGAATTTAAAAATATCTCTAAGTGGTATCGAAATGATTGAAAAAGACCTTATTTCTTCTTTAGAAAGAAATTCAATTAAATATATAGATTGTCTAAATAAACCCTTCGATCCAAACTTTCATCAGGCTGTAGGAGAAAAAGAAAGCGAAAAAGAATCTGGTATTGTTATCGAAGAAGTTCAAAAGGGATATACACTTCATGATCGTTTACTAAGACCGTCAATGGTTCTAGTGTCTAAAAAGCCAACAAAATAAGCAAATTTTTTCATAAAAAAAAACTTCCGCTATCTTGCAAACACAAAAACCCTCCCCATATGAACACTATTAAGTGAAAGGAAATTATAAAAATTATGTCAAAAATTATAGGAATTGATTTAGGAACTACAAACTCGTGTGTTGCCATTATGGATGGCAAAGAACCAAAAGTTATAGAAAACGTTGAAGGTGCTAGAACAACCCCTTCTGTTGTTGCATTTACTGATAATGAAAAATTAGTTGGAGCTTCTGCAAAAAGACAAGCGGTAACAAACCCAGAAAATACTTTCTATGCAGTTAAAAGATTAATCGGTAGAAAATTTGATGGCGCTGCAGTTAAAAAAGATATTGATGGCTTACCTTATAAAGTGATTGCTGCTGATAATGGTGATGCTTGGTTAGAAGCAAAAGGTGAGAAATATTCTCCAAGTCAAATTTCAGCGTTTGTTCTTCAAAAAATGAAGGAGACAGCTGAAAAATATTTAGGAAGCGAAGTTAAAAAAGCTGTAATTACTGTTCCAGCATATTTTAATGACTCTCAAAGACAAGCAACAAGAGATGCTGGAAAAATTGCTGGTCTTGAAGTTGAAAGAATTATTAATGAACCTACTGCTGCTGCACTAGCATATGGTTTAGATAAAAAAAATACTGCAAAAACTGTTGCTGTATACGATCTTGGTGGTGGTACATTTGATATTTCAATTCTAGAATTAGGTGACGGTGTATTTGAAGTTAAGTCTACTAATGGTGATACTGCTCTTGGTGGTGAAGACTTCGATGCTCATATTGTAGATTATTTAGCAGCTGAGTTTAAAAAGGATAATGCAATTGATCTTAAACAAGATAAATTAGCCCTTCAAAGATTAAGGGAAGCTGCTGAAAAAGCAAAAATTGAATTATCAACTTCAACACAAACAGAAATAAACCTTCCATTTATCACTGCAGATAAATCTGGACCAAAACACTTAAATCTAAAATTAACTAGAGCGAAGTTAGAATCTTTGTGTGCAGATTTAATCGAAAAAACAATTCAACCATGTAAAACAGCATTAAAAGATGCTGGTTTATCAGCAGGTGAAATTGGTGAAGTGATTCTTGTAGGTGGTATGACAAGAATGCCAAAAATTGTTGAAGACAGTAAAAAATTTCTTTGGAAAAGAACCAAATAAAAGTGTTAACCCAGACGAAGTAGTTGCAATGGGTGCTGCCATTCAAGCTGGTGTACTACAAGGTGATGTTAAAGACGTATTACTTTTAGATGTAACTCCTTTATCACTTGGTATTGAAACATTAGGTGGTGTTGTTACAAAATTAATTGCGAAAAATACAACAATTCCTACTAAAAAAAGCCAGGTCTTCTCTACTGCAGAAGACAATCAGCCTGCAGTCTCAATTAGAGTATTTCAAGGTGAAAGAGAAATGGCATCAGACAACAAATTGCTTGGAACATTTGATTTAACTGGAATAGCTCCAGCTCCAAGAGGTGTGCCTCAAATCGAAGTTACTTTTGATATTGACGCAAATGGTATCGTTAGTGTTTCTGCTAAAGACAAAGGAACTGGAAAAGAACAAAAAATTCAAATTCAAGCTTCTGGTGGTCTATCAGATGAAGAAATTGAAAAAATGGTTAAAGATGCTGAGGCTAATAAAGAAGCTGATAAAAAGAAAAGAGAAGAAGTTGATACTAAAAACTCAGCCGATGCTCTAGTCGCTTCTACAGAAAAAAGCTTAAAAGAACATGGTAGCAAAATCAGCGATGCTGATAAAAAAACTATCGAGACTGATATTCAAAATCTTAAAGATGCTTTAAAAGCAGATAAGGTTGAAGATATTAAAGCAAAAACTCAAACTCTTGTACAATCTTCAATGAAACTTGGTGAGGCAGTTTACAAAGATCAGCAAGCAAAAGCTGGCCAAGCTCAAGGTGCTGAAGGAAAAGCAGAGACAAATCAAGATGGAAAAAAAGATGATGTTGTAGATGCTGAGTACGAAGAAGTAAAAGACGATAAAGATAAAAAATAAAGCTTATAACAAAATAAGCGATAGGATTTTGAAGCATGTCTAAAGCCGATTATTATGATGTATTAGGTGTTAGTCGTAATGCTTCAAAAGATGACATCAAGAGTGCCTACAGAAAATTAGCAATGAAATATCACCCTGATAGAAATCCGGGTGATAAATCAGCTGAATCCAAATTTAAAGAAGCAACTGAAGCTTATCAGGTTCTTTCGGATCCAAATAAAAAAAGTAGCTATGATCAGTTTGGTCATTCTGCTTTTGAAAATATGGGAGGTGGAGGACAAGGAGGCTTCGGTGATTTCGGCGGCTTTGACTCTGGAGCTTTTTCAGACATCTTTGATGATTTCTTTGGTGATTTCATGGGATCAGGAAGAAGAGGTGGAGGTAGAAAAAGATCAAGAGGACATCGTGGTTCTGACTTAAAAATTAATTTAGAAGTTTCATTAGAAGAAGCTTATTCTGGAAAAAAGACTACATTCAATTTAAGTTCAAAAGATAAATGCGAAACTTGTTCAGGAAGTGGTGCTGCACCTGGATCAAATCCTAAAACATGTGGAACGTGTGGTGGGGATGGAAGAGTCAGATCTCAACAAGGCTTTTTTACTGTTCAACAAACTTGTCCTGATTGTAGAGGTGAGGGTGAAGTAATTGGAAAACCATGTAAAGATTGTAGTGGCTTTGGAACACAAAAGAAGAAAAAAACTTTATCAATACAAGTTCCAAAAGGTGTTGATGATGGAACCAGAATAAGATTGGCAGGAAAAGGTGAGGCAGGATCTAAAGGAGGTTCAGATGGAGATCTTTACGTTTATATCTCAGTAAAAAAACATGAACTTTTTGAAAGAGAGGAAGAAAATTTATACTTTGAATTACCTATCTCTTTAGCTGACGCTTCTCTTGGAACAACAATTGAAGTTCCAAACATAGATGGATCAAGATCGAATGTAAAAATTCCTGCAGGGACTCAATCTGGAAAACAATTAAGATTAAGAGGCAAGGGAATGCCAGTTTTAAGAGGGTCAGGTTATGGTGATTTATATTTACAAATTAAAGTCGAAACACCTGTATCATTAAGCAGAGAACAAAAAGAATTACTTGAAAAATTTAGAGATTTAGAAGATTCTAAGAACAGTCCTGAAAATCAATCTTTCATTAAGAAAGCAAAAAAATTTTGGGAAAGTATTAATTAATGAAGAAATTAAACATTACAATTAGTGGCGGTTTAGGCCGCATGGGTTCTTTGCTAATCAAAAATACAATTAAAGATAAAAAATTAAAACTTTACTCATCAACAGAACATAAAGAAATTAGAAAAGGCAAAATGCTTTTTCAAAAAAATACTGATAAAGCAATCAAAGGTACGAATGTTATTATAGATTTTACTAGACCTAACTGCACTTTAGAAATTTTAAAACTTGCTATTAAACATAAAAAAAAAATTGTAATCGGAACAACTGGTTTTAACAAAAATCACCTAAACATAATTAAAAAAGCTTCAAAAAAAATTGCTATTCTTCAGTCTGGTAACATGAGTTTGGGTATTAATTTAATGCAATTCGTATCTAAAATTTTATCAAAAGGTTTTATGAAAGATTATCAAATGGAAATTCATGATGCTCATCACATAAAAAAAATAGATTACCCTTCTGGGACAGCTTTAATGTTAGGAAATGCAGTTGCTGAAGGAAAAGAGGAAACAATTAAATCAAATTCAAGGTAAAATTTTCTTAAATAAAAAAGGTAAAGGCAAAGTGAATAGAATTAATTTTTATATAGTTAGAAAAGGAAAAATTCCTGGAATTCATTCTGTCATTTTTGAAAATAAACAAGAGAAAATTGAAATTAAACACACAGCTCATTCAAGAGATTTATTTGCAGAAGGAGCAATCAATGCTGCAAAATGGTTAGCGAATAAAAAACCAGGTTTATATAACATGCATGATGTTTTAAACATTCGCTAAAGTGAAAAAACTATCAAATAAAGAAAAGTCAAAAATTATATTAAAAATACTTAATAAAATTTATCCTAAAACACCAAGTCCTTTAACCCACACTAATACTTTTACACTTCTGATTTCAGTGCTTCTTTCAGCGCAATGTACCGATTTAAATGTAAATAATGTAACAAAAAATATTTATCCAAAATATTTTAAACCAGAACACTTTGTAAAACTGGGACAAAAAAAAATTGAACAACTGATTAAAAAAATTGGACTGTTTAGAATGAAAGCAAAAGCTATTTATAATCTTTCAAAAATTATTTTAAAAAAACATAAAGGAAAAGTTCCTAAAACATTTGATGAGTTAGAAGAACTTCCTGGTGTAGGTCATAAAACAGCTAGTGTTGTTATGTCTCAAGGTTTTGGTTTTCCAGCATTTCCAGTTGATACACATATTCATAGACTTGCTCAACGATGGGGTCTCACTAACGGAAATAACGTTACCCAAACTGAAAAAGATTTAAAAGCAATTTTTCCAAAAAAAAGCTGGAATAAACTTCATTTACAAATTATTTTTTATGGAAGAGAGTATTGCAAAGCTAGAGATTGTTTTGGTATAAAATGCAAAATTTGTAGTGCTTGTAACCCAGGCAGAAAAAAACCAGTTTTAACAAAAAAGGCATAATGCAAGTTATAGGAATTGGAAATGCAATTGTTGATGTTATCTGTAAGGTAACTGATGAATTTTTAATCGATCACGCTTTAATAAAAAGCACAATGAAATTGGTTGATGAAAACGAATTCAAAAAAATATTATCAAATTTAAAAATTGAAAATACTGTATCAGGTGGTTCTGTTGCTAATTCAATTGTTGGATTATCTCAATTAGGAAATGATGTTGGATTTATTGGAAAAGTAAATAATGATGATCTAGGCAGAAGCTATATTGAAGGTCTAAAAAGAGAAAAAGTTAAATACTACAATGAGCTTAAGGATGAGCCTATTCATACAGGAACTTGTTTAATTCTAATTACACCTGACCATGAACGAACTATGGTTACCTATCTTGGAATAGCAGGCAAAATCAGTGATAAAGATATTGATGAACAATTAATTAGAGAAGCTAATTTAACTTTTTTAGAGGGTTATTTATGGGATGAAGGAGAACCAATTAAAGCATTTGAAAAAGCTTTAAAACATTCAAATGAAGTTGCCATGTCACTATCAGATAAATTCTGCGTAGACAGACAAAAAGTTTCTTACTTTTAGTTAAAGATCATCTTGATATCACTTTTGCAAACGAACAAGAAATCTGTTCTTTATTCGGAACAGAAGATTTTAATCAAGTTATTAGATATGCAAAAGACATTGGAAAGCTAATTGTGATTACTAGATCAGATAAGGGAAGTGTCGCAGTTGAAGGTGGTCAGGTATATGAATGTAAAGCCCAAGAAAATTTAAATATTGTAGATGTTACAGGAGCTGGAGACTTATTCGCTGCAGGATTTTTACATAGTTACATCAATCAAAAAAGAATTGAAATCTGCCTTGAACAAGGGACTGAAATGGCATCAAAAATAATTCAAAAAATTGGTGCTAGATTAAATTAAATTATTTTCTTAAAATAAAAAAAGCTGGCGATATCAAGGCAACGACAAACGACCAGAATAATAAATAATTTGAAATTAAAGCTGGAAATAATGACTTATTAAACAAGTTTCCAATTAATATACTTTTTGAAAAATCTAAACTTGGAAACAACAATAAACCAAAAATAATTCCAAAAATAATTGCCTTATAAACATCACTAGATTTAATTTTTTTATTATAAAATCCATAAAATACAGGAACTGCCGCGGCACAACACAAAAGATCTGCTAATAAAAATAAATATAAAACACTCATTCCTTTTGATGAAATATAAAAAGCTGATCCAGCAAGAATAATTCCTGAGAGAATATAAAAATTATTAATATTTTTTTTCTTAACGATTTGCTTTGTATGAATAACAAATAGACTTGATATTCCAGCAATCAATGTATCAAGACTACTTAAAACTAAAGTTAAAGATAAAATTAAAATAATAAGATTAAGTAATAAATATTGTTTATTAACTAATATTGAAAAAATTATTGTACTTGGATCTTTTATCTTTCCGGAAGCAGAAGCATAAATTCCAACTAAGCCTAAAAGTAAGATTGTTATAAAAACAATATAAAATGTTGTAACAAAACTTTTTTTTAAATGATCCAAATTTTTTGCAGCATATACTCTTTGCCAGATTCCTTGGTCAAATAAGTTAGTAGCAAAAACTGCTATAAAAAAAGTTAAACCTGCAGTGAAACCTCCGAATCCAATGTTGAGTTTATTAGATGAATTTGTAATTAACTTTGGTGATAAAAAATCAACCTTTTGATTTAAAATAATAAAAATAATAACTAAAAAAATTACAATAATCCAAAACTGAAATTTATCAGTAATGATCGAAATTTTTAAACCACCTTTTAAAGAATAAATTAACGTTGAAATAATTGTTAAAGCAGCTGTTAACCACAATGGAGCTCCTAAAATTAAATTAACTACCTTAGCAATTGCAGTAACTTCTGCACAAAAATAAACATATAAATAAAGAATTGTTAAAACTAAAATAAGTTTAAAAACTTTATTGTCATAACGCTTAATAATAACTTCGGTTAAGCTTTTTGATTTTGGAAAAATCCTTCTAATTTTTTCACCTATCTTAGAAAAATATAAAAAGACAAAACTCTGTCCTGCTGCATATCCAATAACAGCGCCTACCCCGCCCCAAGTTGATGCTTCTGCTGGACCAATTAAAATCCAAATACCAAAACAAGATGCCGTTAAACTAAAAGTTAAACTTAATGAGTTAATATTTCTGTCACTTACTAAAAATGCAGATTCTGAAATTTTGCCTCTAGATACATAGTATCCGTAAGACATGAATCCTAAACAAACTGCAAAGAGTGAAAATATTAATATTATATTGTCGTTCATATGTTTTCTTCCTACGCCAGTATTATCTGGATCAGGTTTAAAGGGTTCATCTCAGGCAAAGCCGCCCCTGAAAACTATTAATAATTTACATTTTTTTACAAATAAAACTAGAGATGTTATAATTTTTTTAATGAAAAAAATTATTATTTTTTTCACAATATTTTTTTTTACATCTATTAATGCTTATTCTGGATGCAACGAAGATATAGACAGAAGTTGGTTTTGGACCAAATCTTCATCAAAAAAATCATCAAAAACAAGTAAAAATATGATTATTATTCAAAAACAAGCAGGTGGCAAAAGGTAAAAAAAACTGGTGCTAGTTATCAAGTATGGGAATTTAAAAATAAAACTAATAAAAAAATAACTATTAGAAGAATAGGTTTATATGCTTCAGACAACCAAACTAAAATGAAGCAAAAAAATGTAGATCTATATATCAAGCCCTTTGGAGTTAGATCTGCATATATGTATGTAGGCGATTTAAATCTAGATGTCAGCGGAAGCGGTTTTTCTTCTTGTTATTATGGCGAACCTCCAAAAAAAAGCTCACAATCTTCTAATTATAAAAAACCATCTGCTCAAAAAAAATATTATTATAATAAAAAACCTAAGCGTAAAAATTATCAAGATAATTTCAACTTGTTCAATTTAATTTTAATAGTCATTGGTGCAATTTTGATTTTGATTTTTGTAATGGCTACAAAAAAAAGTGAATATAAAAATCGAGTAAAAAAATTTCCTAGAGTTTTTGATTTTGCTGACCAAACAATAATTTGTTTTAAAAAATACAGTGTATTTAAAGGTAGAGCTTCTAGAAAAGAATATTGGTATTTTTACCTATTCACTTTCTAATTGTTTCGTTACTTAAATACTTTATTGACATAAAAGTATTTTTAAAAAAGGAACCTGATGGAATACTGGAAATAAAATTATTTAAAAATAATCAATGGAGTAAATCATTTTTTTAGTGTTACTACAGGAAAAGTGATAACCATTGCCATCAATTGCAGTTGGCTCTAGAAGATTGCATGAAGTCAATAAGTGTTTTGGTGGCAATTAATCTCTTTAACAGGAAAAAATTGGTTAAGAAAATGCCTTTAATTATCTGACGAAGTTCGAAACCGAAGAAAGATAATAAAAATTCTAATTAGTTTTTTTTCCTTTTAAAGCTCCCTTTTCCTTTTTTAGGCTTAATAACTCTTTTGCGATATTTTGAACTTCTTAAATCCAAAGCGATTGGATTTCGTTTTTTCATAAAGTATTTTCTTTTATAAAAGAATTTGCTGCAGAAAAAATCTCTTTTTTTCTTTCAGGCTTCATTTTTTCTAAGATTTTTACCATCATAGATAATCTTGGATTTTTTAAAAAAAACTTTTTATTTTTATCAATAAATCTCCAATACAAACCGTCCATAATATTGCACCAAGCACCTTTTTTAAAATCCATCATTTTTAAAATATAAGCTGAACCACAAATATAAGGCTTTGTTGCAAAAGTTCCTCCATCACTAAATAAACCCATGCCATATATATTTGGAGACATGACCCATTCTGATGAGTCCATAAACATCTCCATAAACCATTTATAGACTTGCTTTGGGTGAATTTCACAAAGGTTCATGATATTTGCTAAAATCATTAATCGTTCAATATGATGAGACCACGCATAATTTTTTGCATTTAAAATTGCATGATCCAAAGGAATAAGCCCTGTTGTTCCTTCATACCAAGTTTTTTTAAATTTATTTTTATGATTAAAAAAATTACTACTCTGCATTTTTGAATCATAATTTTGATAAATACCCCTCATAAATTCTCTCCAACCAATAATCTGTCTAAGATAACCTTCGTAGGAATTAAGGCTTACTTTATTTTCATATTTTGAAAGCTCTTTCAAAATCTCTTCTGGAGTTAACAAACCATTATTAATAAATGGGCTGAGAGCACTATGAAAAAGTATATTGTCTCTTTGATCAACAGCATCCTCATAATCACCAAAAAGATTGAGCTTATATTTTAAAAAATGCTGTAAAGTTTTTTTTGCATCTTCTCTTGTTGTTCCAATCCAAAATTGATTAGCATCTCCAGGGTGAGATTTAAATTCATCTGAAATAATTTTTTTTAATTTTTTTGTATGATTGGTATCTTCATACTTAAGTTGCTTAGGCAATTTTATATCTTTAGGAAGTTTTTTTCGGTTGTCATTATCAAAACTCCATTTTCCACCTTTGGGGGTTTTGTCTTTATTCAATAATACACCCAGTCTTATTCTTTGTTCTTTATAAAAATTCGCCATAAATGGTTTTTTCGATTTACTTAAATACTGTTTAAAATTTTCTCTAGAACTTAAAAACATTGGCGAAATAAGAATATTAATTTTGATTTTTAATAAATTAAAAAATTTTAATAACTCCTTTTCAAAAGGCTTATCTTCAATCTCAAAAATAGAAATTTCTTTAATTTTTTTTTCTTTAATAACTTTTTCTAACTTTTTTATAAAAGATATTTTAAAATCATTACTTTCACATGATGAATAAATAAGATTAAACTTTGCCTTTTTCATTTCATCTACAAAAGACCTCATAGAGGATAAGAAAAATAATAACTTTTGCTGATGATGCTTTTCATAAGTACAAAGGTGAAAATCTTCTGCTAAAAAAAATAAATGATCTTGATATTTTTTAAAATAATCTGGATGAAATAATTGATTGCCTAATACTACAAAGAGCTTGCTCATGACGATAGAAAATATTTTCCATCTTCTACTGTAATAAAATTTTTATCATTTAGTTTAGTTTGTAATTTTTGGCGTAACCTATAAAGATGAGTCTCGTAAGTATGAGAATCAATATCTTCACCGTGAGACCAGATATCCTTCATAATTTCTTGCTTGCTCGCACCTTCTTTTTTTCCCAAAAGATATAAAATAATGTCTTGTTCTTTTTCAGTTAGTTTGACTGATTTCTTTCCAGACAATAATGTTCTTTCATTTTTATCAAGATTATATTTTCCAATTTCAACTTTAGATTGGAATAAAAATTTGTACTTTAAAATTGCTAATTTAATAATTTTTTCAATATCTTGATAATTAATTGGTAGTTCTAAAAAGTTACTTAATACGTTATCTTTTTTTAAATTTTTGAAGCTATCTAATTTTGTAGAAAAAAATAACTTTGGGTATTGGATCTTTTTCAATTCTTTACTATCCAGTTTTTCTAAACTATCTACAAAAAATAAAAAAACATAAATATCGATCAGTGGCGATTTTAAAATCTCCTTAACTTCCTTAAAAGACTTCAAATTCTGAAGATTATACTCAGTTTTTTGCTCCTGCATGCATTCAAAAAAAACAGGTGAACCAACGGTAATGATCGAGTAATTTTGCATAAATACAAAATATAATTTTTATGATTATAGTAAACAAAAACGGTACTCTTATTCACAATAAAAAGCTTTTTAAATGTGCAATTGGCAAGGCTGGAATCGCTAAGAAAAAAAAAGAAGGTGATAAAAAAACACCAGCAGGAATTTTTTCATTAGGAAAAGTATTTTACAGATCTGATAGAATCAAAAATTTAAAAACTAAATTAAAAAAAATCAAAATTACTAAAAATATGGCTTGGTGCGATGATCCAAATGATAAAAATTATAATAAATTAATTTTTTTAAAAAAACCAAATAAAGAAATGCTTTATAGAAAAGATAGACTTTATGATATTGTTGTTATTATTAACTACAACATAAGACCTGTAAAAAAAGGTAAAGGTAGTGCTATTTTTATGCATATCGCAAAACAAAAATATTCAGGAACAATGGGCTGCGTTGCTTTAAATAAAAAAGATTTATTACAATTATTAAAAACAATCTCAAAAAATACTAAAATTAAAATTAATCCCTAGATCCAAAAATCTTACTTCCAACCCTAACATAAGTAGCACCTAATTTTGCAGCTTCTAAATAATCATGACTCATACCCATGCTAAGTTCATTTAAATTTAGTTTATTTCCCAGATCTTTTAAAATTTCAAAATGCTTCGTCGCATTGTCATTAACTGGCGGGATGCACATTAACCCAATAACGTTAATTTTGTCTTTTGAATAAGCAAATAAATCTTTTAATTCACCAATAGAAATTCCGTTTTTTTGATCTTCATCACCAGTATTAACTTGTATAAAATATTTTCTCTTCAGTTTTTCTTTTTTTTCTGCATCAAATAAAGCGTCAACTAAACTTTTCCTATCAACAGAATGAATATACTGAAATAATTTAACAGCATCCTTGGCTTTATTGCTCTGCAAACCTCCAATAAGGTGAAGTTCTAAATTCTGTCTACTTATTAGAATTTCTGACCATTTCTTTTTAGCCTCCTGAACTCTATTTTCACCATAAATTAAATGTCCATCATCAATCAATGGCATTATATGTGACAATTCAAAAGTTTTACTAACTGCAATAATTTTTGAATTTAAATTAAGATTGTTTAAATCTTTCTGAACATCTTCAAAATTTTGTACTATATTCATTTTTTATGTTTAAAATTTTTTTTTATATTAACGAATTAAAAGATATTCAAAAGGAAAATCTTAAAAAATTAAAAAGAGTTAATCTAATTTATCGTAACTATTCTAGAGATAATTATTTTGAAAAGGCTAATAAAATAAAAGAATTTGCCAAGAAATTTAAATTTAAACTCTATATTTCAAATGATTTAAATTTAGTCAGAAAAATTAAAGCAGATGGACTTTATGTTCCAAGTTTTAATAGCATCCCTTGTTATAAAAATAAAAATTTAGAAATAATTGGCTCTGCACATTCCTTGAAGAAATTAATCAAAAGATTTTACAAGGATGTAATGAAATTTTTTTATCACCAATATTTTCAACTAATTCGCATCCTAACACCAAAGGCAAGGGTCTATATTTTTACAGAAATTTAAAAAACAGTATAAATAAAAAAATAAACCTATTTGCCTTAGGAGGTATTGGTGAGAAAAATATTAAAAAACTTCTTAATGAACAGTGTAAAGGATTTTCAAGTATCAGCCTTATTGAAAAAAAACTATCTAATAGAACTATTGAACAACTAAATTTAATTGCCTCACACATTTAAATAAGTAAATTCACGATATGCATATTGAGAAGTTTAACCCAGCAGTAGTTGATAAAAAATGGCAAGAATATTGGGAAAAAACCAATGCTTTCAAGGCTTCTGAATCAAAAGACAAGCCTAAATATTATTGCTTAGAAATGTTTCCATACCCATCAGGAAAAATTCATATGGGTCATGTACGAAATTATACTTTGGGAGATGTCATAGCAAATTATAAAAGATTAAAAGGTTTTAATGTTTTGCATCCAATGGGTTGGGACTCTTTTGGAATGCCAGCTGAAAATGCAGCTATTCAACAAAAATTACATCCTAAAAAGTGGACACTAAATAATATTGAAACAATGAAAGCTCAGTTAAAACTCTTGGGCTTTTCAATAGATTGGTCGAGAGAAATTTCTACTTGCAACGAAGATTATTATAAACATCAGCAAAAATTTTTTTTAGATCTATATAAAAAAGGGCTTGTTTATAAAAAAGAAAGTTTAGTTAATTGGGATCCAGTTGATAATACCGTTTTAGCAAATGAACAAGTAATTGATGGTAAAGGCTGGCGTTCCGGAGCCCAAGTGGTTCAAAAAAAACTCTCTCAATGGTTCTTTAAAATTACTGCATTTGCAGATGATTTAGATCATTCACTTAACGCCCTTAATGAATGGCCTGAAAAGGTTAAAATTATGCAAAAAAATTGGATTGGAAAATCAATTGGTTGCGAGTTAATTTTTAATATTAAAGATAAAAAGCAAAATCATAAAATTACAATTTTTACTACAAGACCCGATACTATTTTTGGTGCATCTTTTCTAGCACTTTCAGTAGACCATCCTTTGGCTAAAGAATATGAAAAAAATGATGAATTTAATAAGTTTAAAGAAGAATGTTACAAAACCGGAAATACAGATGAAGCAATTGCTAAAACTGAAAAACTAGGTTTCAAAAGTAACTATCTTGCAGATCATCCATTTATAAAAAATAAAACATTACCTGTTTTTTTTGCAAATTTTGTCTTAATGGATTACGGTTCAGGAGCTATTTTTGGTTGCCCAGCGCACGATCAAAGAGACTTAGATTTTGCAAATAAATATAAGCTTGAAGTAACACCAGTAATACTTCCTAAAAATGAAAATGAAAAAACATTCACAATTAAAAATGAAGCTTATGTTGGTGACGGCGTTATTATTAACTCTGAATTTTTAAATGGCCTCGATGTAGAAAAAGGTAAAATTAACATTATAAAAAAAATAGAAGATCAAAAAATTGGAAAAGCCAAAACAACATATAGATTAAGGGATTGGGGTATCTCAAGACAAAGATATTGGGGTTGTCCAATTCCAATTATGTATGGAGATAATGGAGAGGTTATACCTGTAGATGAAAAAGATCTTCCAGTAAAATTGCCAGATGATATTAGTTTTGAAAAACCTGGCAATCCTCTCTATCATCATCCAAACTGGAAAAATGCCACTTGTTCTAAAACAGGAAAAAAAACTATTCGTGAAACAGACACGCTTGATACTTTTGTAGATTCATCATGGTATTTTCTAAGATTTTGTTCAAGCAATAACACGAAAGAAGGATTTAACATTGAAGATGCAAAATATTGGATGCCAGTTGATCAGTATGTTGGGGGCGTTGAGCATGCGATCTTGCATTTGCTTTATTCAAGATTTTTTTCAAGAGCAATAACTAAAGATACAAAATTTGAAATCAAAGAACCTTTCAAGGGTCTTTTTACTCAAGGAATGGTTTGTCATAAAACTTACAAGAACAGTTGAGGGAAACTGGATTTTTCCTGAAGATGTATATGAAAAAGATGGAAAATATTACGATAAGAATACTGACCAAGAAGTAAAAGTTGGTCCCTCAGAATCAATGTCAAAATCAAAAAAAAATGTTGTAGATCCAAAAACGGTTATAGACCTTTATGGTGCAGATTCAGTTAGATGGTTTGTTCTCTCTGATAGTCCACCTGAAAGAGATATTCAATGGACAGATGAAGGAATTAGTGGATCTTATAAATTTATACAAAAAATTTGGACTATATCTGAAACAATTAATCAGTCAGATGATGAAATAAATTTAACTAAAGAAAATGAATTAAAACTAAACAAGGCCATTAATAAATTAATTAAAGAAATTACATATAATATTGATCATTTTCATTTTAACGTAGCAATCGCAAAATTTTATGAATTTGCAAATTTGTTCACAAAAATTATTACTGAAAAACAAACAAATAAGGAATTTTTTAAAAAAGTATTTAACATTTTTTTAATTTTGGTTTTTCCATTTGTTCCACATTTAGCATCAGAATGTTGGGAACAAATTAATAAAAATATAAATATTAATCAAAACAAATGGCCAGAATTTGATCCAAAACTTATTGAAGAAGAAGAGTGCAATATTGTAGTTCAAATAAACGGCAAAAAAAAATCACTATTATTAGCTCAAAAAGGATTGGACGAGGTAACTATTTTTAATAAAATATTAGAAATAGAGAGTGTAAATAAATTTTTATCTGATAAAAAAATATGTAAAAAAAATTTATATTAAAGATAAATTATTTAATATTGTAATAAAAAATGAAAATAAAAAAAAATTAATTTTATTATTTTTATTTAATTTTTTTTTTTTTCTTGTGGTTTTAAACCAATCTTAAAAAAGATATTAATTTATCAAAAATTAAATATAAAAAAATAAATTACAAAGGTTCCAAAATAATTTAGTTTTAGCTAAAAAATAATTTAAATTTAAAAGAAAAAAAAATTCAACAAATGGCTACATATAATATAATCTTAAAATTTCAGAAAAAATAAATCTCTAAAACAAAAAATACATCTGGGATAACAACTGAAGAAAATATTAAAGTTAATTTATAAATTTAAAATTAAAGATAATAATAAAAAAAAATATTTAAAAGATAATTTTTTGAAGCTCAAAACTATAATGTAACAAATAACCCTTCTTCAGATGATAACGAAATAAAAAATATTGAAAGAAGAAAATTATATCTGAATTTAACAAGAAAATTATTATTTTCTATTCAATCAGAAATTAAAAAAAATGATATTAAAAAGTTTTTCTATTAACTATGAAAAACTTGCATCAAATTTTAATTTTATTTTATTTTATGGAGAAAATTTTCATTTAAAAATGAATTAATAGATAATTTATTCAAAGAAATTAAAAAAAATAAATTTAATAAAAAAATTTTAAATGAAGACGATATTATTGAAAATTCAAATATATTATTTGAACATATAAATTTAGATAACTCTATTTGAAGAAAAAGAAATAATTATAATTAATGATTGTTCAGATAAAATATTAGAATTTTTTGATTTTAATGACCTTATTAAAAATGATAAAAAAATTATTTTAACTTCAAATAACTTAACTAAAAAAAGTAAACTAAGGAATCTTGCAGAAAAAGAGGGGCAAATAGCATGCATACCTTGTTATGATGATGATGATTTGCAGCTTCAAAATCTCTTAAAAAGTAAACTGAAAGAACTAAAAATAGATATTGAAAGTAGTCTGGTAAATGAACTTTTTTCATTAAATAAACTAAATAGACTCGATATTAATGAGGGTATAAAAAAAATCCAGCTCATTTCTCAAAGTAAAAAAATAGATAGAGACATATTAAACTCTCTATTTAACACAACCTCATCTTTTGACGTTTTTGAAATATCTAACATTTTGCTAAATGGAGATAAAAAAAATCTAAACAAAGTTCTTGAAAGTTTTTATCATTTTTCTATTAACTTTAACGAATTGTTACCTCCTTTAAAATATAAAATTAATAAATTAGTAAGTATTTATGAATCGAATACAGAAAATAAAAATCTAAGTTCTTTAATAGATAACTTTAAACCTCCTATATTTTGGAAAAAAAAAAAAAAATAACAATCTCAACTTACTAGATGGAAAGAAGATGAGTTAAAAATATTAATGAGAAAAATTAATGATATTGAAATCTTATGTAAACAAAATTATGAGATAGCCGAAACAATTTTTAATAAATTTTTAATAGATATTATTTCTAAAAGAGTTCTTGTTAATACCTATCTCTAATAATCGAAATTAATCTATTTAACTGGTCCATATTCTGATAGTCAAAAGAAATCTTTCCCTTATTACTTTTCTTATTATCGATAAAAACATTCATACCTGTTTTTTGGCTTAAAGAAGTTTGAAGATCTTTAATATTAGGATCAATAATTTTACCCTTTGTAGATTTTGCTTTACCTGAAAAACCTTTTTTTGACATTAATTCTGCCTGTCTAACGGAAAGATTTTTGTTAACTATTTCTTTTGCTATTTCAATATTATTAGGTACATCAATAAGACTTCTTGCGTGACCAGGTGTTAAAAGACCACTAACAATCATATCCTTGATTTGGTCTGGAAGCTTACTTAGTCTAAGGGTATTTGCTATATAAACCCTGCTTTTTCCTATCATTTCAGCCAATTTTTCCTGGGTATAGGAAAACTTGTCTATTAAGGTTTGATAGCCATTTGCTTCTTCTATTGCATTTAATCCTTCCCTCTGAACGTTCTCTAAAACAGCAAATTCAGCAGCCAGTTCATCATCTGCTTCTAAAACAACCGTCGGAACTTCATGCACATTTGCTAATTGAGCAGCTCTCCATCTTCTCTCACCTGCAATGATTTCAAATTTTCCATCTTTCGATTTTCTAACTGCAATTGGCTGGATGATACCCCTGTTCTTAATTGACTCAGCAAGTTCATCTAAAAGTTTTTTGTCAAAATTTTTTCTTGGCTGAAATTTATTAGGTTCAAGTAAATGTATTGGTGTTTTTTCAGTTTTAATATTTGGAATTTCTACAACATTATCTGTCTTTTTATTATTATCACCTAACAGCGCAGATAGACCTTTTCCTAAACCTTTTGCTTTAATCATTATGCTGCAAATTCTCCTCTATCTATCTGATGATTAACTTCCTTAGATAATTCTTCATAAGCAACTGAACCTGAACTACTTTTATCATAAACAATCACTGGCATGCCATGTGATGGCGCTTCTGAAATTCTTACATTTCTAGGAATAACTGTTTTATAAACTTTACTCCCAAAATGCTTTCTAGCTTCCTGTTCTACTTGTGACGAAAGTTTATTTCTTTTGTCATACATGGTTAAAATTACACCTTGTATTGCTAGAGATTTATTTAAATTTTCTTTTACTCTATCTATTGTTTTAATTAGCTGAGACACACCTTCTAATGCAAAAAACTCTGTTTGAAGGGGAATAATTACTCGTTGAGAGGCAACCAAAGCCATTATAGTGAGCAAGCTCAATGATGGAGGACAATCAATAAGTATTTGATTATATTGATTTTTTTGGCATATAGGGTCTAAAATATGCTTTAAAAACATAGCTCTTTCATTATCATCTGCAACTTCAGTCTCAAATCCTGACAAATCTACGTTTGCACAAATAATATCTAGGTTTTGAATGTTAGTTTTCTGAATATAATCATTTGAATCGTCATTTCGATTAACTAAAAAATCATAAATCGTTTTTTGTCGTTGATTATTTTCTATTCCTAAACCTGTTGATGCGTTACCTTGTGGATCTAAATCAATAACTAAAATTTTTTTTCCAGAATTTGCTAACGCACATCCTAAATTAATTGTCGTTGTAGTTTTTCCAACTCCACCTTTTTGATTTATGATTGAAACTATTTTTGTCATGCTAAATTTTAGATACACTTTTTATTACAAAAATTTTCGAAGCCTGATTTGTGACGCTATCATGGTACTCACAATTTATTTCAAAATATTTTTTTGCTTCAGAAAATTCATTCATAAAATTTTCACCCTTCATCAATAAAATTTTTTTGTAGCACAGACCGGAAGCTGTAATAATATCAAAAAATTCTTTCATGGGCTTAAAAGCTCTGCTGACTATAGTAGTGAAATCTTTTTGTTTTAAATCCATGACGTCAGAATTATGTATTTTCAAATCAAGATCAAGAAAACTATTTACCTTTTTCAAAAAATGACATTTTTTTGAGCTTTTATCCAGAAGGTGTGTATTAAAATCTAGAGATACATCATGCTTGATTAAATCTAATATTACTCCTGGCAATCCTCCACCTGTTCCTATGTCTAATATTTCCTTATCTGATCTGTCTAAATAACGGTAAAGCTGAGCCGAATCCTCGTAATGCCTCTCTACGGCTATTTTTTCACTATTTTTTGATATAATCGACATTGTGGAGTTATTTTCTAATAAAATATCATGATATTTGGCTATTTTCTCCATTGTTTCACGTGAAACAATATTTTCAAGGTATTTAGAACGAATCATTTAAGCAGTATGCTTAAATTTATACCTTTTTGAGTACGTTAGAAGTAGATTAATTGCTGCTGGGGTAATACCCTCTATTCGAGATGCCTGACCGAACGTTTTGGGCCTTATAAGTTCCAGTTTAGACCTAATTTCATTAGAAAGGCCACTTATCTTTGAATAATCAATATTATCTGGAATTTGAAGATTTTCATCCTTTTTAAACAAGCTAATATCACTTTCCTGCTTGTGATAGTATCCAGCATAGTGATTATCTATTTCAATCTGCTCAATGACTTCTGGATCCTCTTTTTCAAGGGAAAAAATAGATCTTAACGTTTCAAAATTTACACCTTTGTATTTTAACAGCTCAAGACCAGACCTTTTAACACCATCCTTTGATATCTGAATACCATGCTTTGATGCTTCATTTGGAGTAAGAGACCTAGAAGACAATTGAGTTTTAAGATTATTAATTCTTTTTGATTTATTTTGAAATTTATTTAATCTTTCATCACTTAATATTTCCAATTGTTTCGCTAATGGAGATAATCTTAGATCTGCGTTGTCAGCTCTTAGTGTCAATCTATATTCAGCTCGAGATGTAAACATACGATACGGTTCAGCAACACCTTTCGTAATAAGATCATCAATCATCACACCAATGTAAGCTTGCGATCTATCAAGAGTAAAAGGTTTTTTGTTTTGTGAACTTAAGCGCTGCATTAATTCCTGCGATCAAACCTTGAGCTGCAGCTTCTTCATAACCTGTTGTTCCATTAATTTGACCAGCAAGATAAAGTGAGTTTATTTTTTTTACCTCTAAAGTTGGTTCAAGCTCTCTAGGATCGACATAATCATACTCGATAGCGTACCCTGCCCTAATCATCTTAACATCAGATAAACCATTGATTTTAAACAATATTTCTTGCTGAACATCAGCTGGAAGTGACGTAGAAATACCGTTTGGATAGATAGTATGGTCATCTAAACCTTCTGGCTCTAAAAAAATTTGGTGTCTTGATTTATCTTTAAATTTTACAATTTTATCTTCTATTGATGGACAATATCTAGGACCAACACTTTTAATATTACCAGAATACATAGCTGATCGTTTTAAATTTTTTGTAATAATATTATGAACCTCGTCATTCGTATAAGTCATAAAACACGAAACTTGTTTTGCATTTATTTTTTTTGTATCAACAGAAAAAAAGTATGGATCATCATCTGCTTTTTGCTCTTCTAAAATTTCAAAATTAATTGTTCTTCCATCTAGTCTTGGAGGCGTTCCCGTTTTTAATCTTGATAAATTTAAATTAAATTTTTTTAGCTGTTCACTTAATCCAGTTGTAGGTTCTTCTCCATGACGACCACCAGGTTTCATTTGATCACCAATATGAATGATGCCATTTAAAAAAGTTCCAGTAGTTAAAACAATTTTTTTAGCTCTAAGCTCTTTTCCAGATTTTAAAATTACTCCAACAATAGAATTTTTATCAAAAAGAAACTTTATGACAGGATCATAAAAAATGCTTAAGTTACAATAGCTTATTAGTGTTTCTTGCATGTATTTTTTATAAAGCTTTCTATCTGATTGAGTCCTAGGACCTCTTACAGCGGGACCTCTACTTCTATTCAATAATCTAAATTGAATTCCAGATGCATCAGCAACTTTTGGCATCACTCCATCGAATGCATCAATCTCTCTAACAAGATGTCCTTTGCCTAATCCGCCAATAGCAGGATTGCATGACATTTCTCCAATTGAATTTTCATTAGTTGTAACCAAAGCAGTGTTGGCTTTAAGACGTGCAGATGCTGCTGCTGCTTCACAGCCTGCATGACCGGCACCTATTACCACTACATCAAAATTTTCCATTGCCGGAATCTATTACTGGTAGATTATTTTACAAGAGGATATTATTTATTTTCCAATGCAGAAATCTTTAAAAATTTTGCCTAAAATTTCTTCTACTCCAATAAAACCTACAATATGACCTAAACTGTTAGATGCAAGTCTCAGGTCTTCAGCAGCTTTTTCAATCTCATTTGTTTCTTTAATTTTTAGGTAATCGTGGAGTCTGTCAGAGCATTTTTTTAATAATGCACGATGTCTTGCGCGTGAAATCAAAGTAGTTGATTGCTCTGTATCTATTCTAGAAATTAAATTTTTTAACTTCGCATTTAATTTATTTATTCCGTTTTTATTTTTAATTGAAATCTCAACTAAATCTTTAAATTTATAATTTTTTAATTCTTTAATTATTTTTTTTGAGCTGTAATTTTTTTTATCAGTTTTATTTAGTACTATAAAACTCTTATCAGATATTAATTTTAGGACGTTTCGAGGTATTTTCTTCTCAGAACCATCTATAATTAAAAGGTCTAAATTGGCCTCTTTACTGGCATTTAGGGCTAATTCTACGCCTATTTTCTCAATTTTGTTTTTTGCCTTTCTGATGCCGGCTGTATCAGTCAATATTACTGGATAATTATTAATGTTATATTTTATCTCAATAATGTCTCTGGTGGTTCCTTTAACACTGGATACAATCGCAGCTTCTCTTTTAATAAGTAAATTTAAAAAACTTGATTTGCCTGCGTTAGGTGCGCCAATAATAGCAATTTTATAACCGTCTCTTATAATTTCACCCATGCTTTCATCTAACATTTCATCAATCTCTGATACTATGAATTTAATTTTTTTTTCGTTATCTTTTAATATTGTGTCCGGGAGATCTTCTTCTGAAAAATCAATTGATGCTTCTGTTTTACTTAGAACATCTAAAATTGTTTCTCTCCAATCTATAAATTTTGGACTACTATTTTTTAATCTTAGTGCTTGTATTCTCTGTGCTTCTGTTTCTGCTTGAGCAAATCAGCGATAGATTCTGCTTCATACAAATTAATACGGTTATTTAAATATGCGGTTTTTGTGAATTCTCCAGGTTCAGCTAATCTGCAATCTTTTCTGTCTTCTAAATCATCCAATATTTTATTAATTACAGCTTTACTTCCATGGGTGTGAATTTCAATTAAATGATCACCCGTATAACTTTGGCCTTCTGGATACCAAATCAAAATACCTTCATCAATCAAATCTCCTTTTTGATCATAAAAAGATTTGAGCAATGCAGATCTTGGCTTATCGATAACTGTTCTTGTGAGTTGGTTGCCAATTTGTAATGCACCACTACCAGAAACGCGTACTACAGCAATTCCAGAAATGCCTGGTGGAGTTGATAGGGCATAGAAGTTCATGATAAAAATATATCAAATATGAAATTAAAAGGAACTCCGCTTCAAATTAAAGTTTGGAAATACCTCATGAAAATACCAAAAGGGAAAACTAAAACTTATTTAGAAGTTGCTAAAGCTGTTGGAAAACCAAAAGCGGTAAGGGCAGTAGCGTCTGCGATTGGGAAAAATCCTTTACCAATTAAAATTCCATGTCACCGTGTTATTAGATCAGATGGAAAGCTGGGAGGGTACTCAGGTCCTGGTGGTATTAAAACAAAAAAAAAACTTTTAGCTTCAGAACGATAATCCCTTATCTGCAAATTTAATTATTTCTTTTTTAATCTCTGGAAATTTCTCTAATTCTCTAAAAACAGTTTTTCTTGATTTAGATATTTTATCGTTTTTGATTTTAAAAACTCTTCTAATAATATCTATAGAAGATGAGAATATTAAATTATTAACTTTAGTCTTTCTCTCAAAATCTTCTAGCAAAGAATAATCGCCTAGGTCATAGCCATATTTTTTCTTTGAAAAATAAATTTCATAAATTTGTTTAATATCTCTAACAGACATATTCCATCCTTGGCCTGCCAAAGGGTGAATTCTATGGCTCACATCTCCAATAGTTACTTGTCTTGGTTCAATACTTTTTTTTAAAAAATTAAAGCTTAAAGGAAACGATTCTATTTTAGACTTAATTTTTATACTTTTTAAAAAAGTAAAATTCTTATTTAAAAACTTTACTAATTGTTCTTTAGATTTTACTATTTTTTTAAATTCTGACTTTTTATCCAAAGACCAAACTATTGAAGTCGTTGTTGGTGATAAAGGAAGAAAGGCTAGGGGACCGCTTTTTAAAAAAAATTGCCTAGCGCTATTATTAATTAATTTCTGATGTTGGATAATAAATGTATAAGCCTCCTCATCATAATCCCAGCTTATTTGGTTCTCTTTTTTATTGATCTTAACTGTATTAATTGTAAGAGCATAATCTTTGTTAGATTTTAAAATTTTTTTTATTTTAAACTCTTTTACCTTTTCATCTAATGAAGCAGAAATATCCTTTTTTAAAACAATATAACTTAATGGATCATCATCTTTTTTATTATAAAAAAAACTATCAGGATTTTGTGAGTCAAAAGTATTTTCATAAAGTTTAATAGAAAAAACTGGATTACAAATTTTATTTAAATTTTTAATTTTTAGTTTTTGCAAAAATTTAAAGCTATCATTTGAAATAGATAACGAAGCAATACCTTCATCTTTTTTTTTTTTTGATTTAAGGCAATAAGATCAACTAAATAGCCCAGCTCTGAAAAAGCAACTGAAGCTAATTTACCTGTAATTCCATCACCAATAACAGCAATTTTTTGCATATTTAATTTAACCATTTTTATCAATCTTAGAAAAGATGTTAAAAAGTAACAAAGGCTGATTCGTAAAAAATGTTAGATAAAATATTAAACTTTTTAAAATTAAGGCTCATTGAAACGGGTGGCTTAATAGTTTTCACTTTATCGATTTTTTACCTTTATTCGATTATTAGCTACTCGCCAGAAAATCCAACAATTTTAACTCCTTCTGGTCCTGATGAATTTTTCTTAAAATCATATAGCTACTATCTTGCTGATTTTTTACTTCAAGCATTTGGGCTTGGATGTTTTTTTATTTTTTTAAATCTTTTTATTTGGAGTTGGCTGATCATTTTAAAAAAGCAAATAAACAATATTAGTTTTAAGTTTTTATTTATTGTTATTTACATTTGCTGCTTTGCTTTAGGATTTAAAATTTTAATGGATCAAAATTTTTGGTTACCAGATAATGGCAATGGAGGATTTGTTGGATCATATCTTGTAAATTTTATTCCTTTAAATTTTTATCAGTTTAATAAAATTATAGCTTCATCAAGTTGTGCTCTAGGTTTTATATTCTTCATACTCAGTGTTGGATTAAATTTAAAAGAGTGGCTTCATGTTTTTAAAGTTTCTGGACTAGTTATTTTGTATCCATTTAAAATCATCAGAACACTTTTTAAAAAAGCTGGCACTATTGATAAACCAGCTGAGCCTGAAGAAAATATAACAGAAGAAATTATTCCTAGCATTAATGAAACATTCAAACCAAAACCAATGGAAACTCAAACAAGTTTACCACTAGATAATAAAACTTTTGGATCATACACTCCAGGTAAGTTTAAGCTTCCACCGGTAAGTTTTTTAAACGAAGTTTCAAAACCAAAAAATGTTGAAGCTTTAACAGAGTCTCATAAAGAGCAGTCTTCATTTTTAGAAAGTACTCTTCTTGATTTTGGAATAATGGGAAAAATTAAAAAAGTTAGCCCAGGACCAGTCGTAACACTTTATGAATTTGAACCAGCTGCAGGAATTAAAACATCTAAAATTGTAAATTTAACTGATGATATTGCTAGAAGCACAAGTTCAATATCAACAAGGATAGCGCCTGTTCCAGGTAAAAATACTATTGGTATCGAAATACCAAATAAAGAAATTGATGGAGTTAACTATAGAGAAATTATCGAAAGCAAAGAATTTGGAAATAAAGATATTAAAATTCCAATTACTTTAGGAAAAACAATTGCAGGCTATCCTGTGGTAGGTGATTTAGTTTCAATGCCTCACTTATTAATTGCAGGTACTACTGGATCTGGAAAATCAGTTTGTATTAATACTTTAATTCTTTCAGTGCTTTACAAACATACTCCTGAAACATGTAAATTAATTTTAATTGATCCAAAAATGTTAGAGCTTTCTGTCTATCAGGGAATTCCTCATTTGCTTTCTCCGGTCATTACTGAACCCAAAAAGGCAACATCTGCTTTGAAATGGACAGTTAATGAAATGGAAACTCGCTACAGACAAATGACCGAAGATGGAGTGAGAAATATTTCTAGCTACAATGAAAAAGCTAAAAAAGAAGGCAGAAAAGTCATGCCATACATTGTAGTGGTCGTTGATGAAATGGCTGACCTCATGATGGTTTCTGGAAAAGAGATTGAAAATTACATTCAAAGATTAGCGCAAATGGCAAGAGCCGCAGGTATTCATATTATCATGGCCACACAAAGACCTAGTGTTGATGTAATTACTGGAACAATTAAAGCTAATTTCCCTACGCGAATATCTTTTAAAGTAACATCCAAAATAGACAGTAGAACGATTTTAGGAGAGCAGGGAGCAGAGCAGCTTTTGGGTAATGGAGATATGTTGTTTATGTCATCAGCAAGTAGAATGATTAGAATTCATGGGCCATTTGTTTCGGACCTAGAAATAGAGAAAGTTTCTACATTCCTTAGATCGCAAGGATCACCGACTTACATTGACGATATTACAAAAATGCAAACTGACGAGGGAATAGAAGGTAACATTGATAGCAAAGATAAAGACGAATTATTTGATGAAGCTGTAGCTATTATTAAATCTGAAGGAAAAGCATCGACTAGTTTTTTACAGAGAAAACTTCAAATAGGTTACAATAGAGCTGCAAGAATTATTGATCAAATGGAAGAAGCTAAAATTATTGGACCAGCTAATCATACAGGCAAACGTGAAATATATCCTTAATGATTATTTTATTTAGGATTTTTTTAATTTTAATTTTTTTAACTAATATTTCAAAAGCAAATATTACTGACGACATTATAAATAATTTAAAAAAAACAGAAAATATTCAATTTAAGTTTAAACAAACATCTGGGACAATAATCTGATACAGGCAATTGTAACCTCCAATTTCCTGGAAAATTAAGATGTCAATATGACGGAAATGAAGGCAAAGAAATTATTGTAACGAATGAAAATTTATATGTAGTTAAACACAAATTTAAAAGAAAATATAGATACCCAATTAATTCTTCACCTTTTTCAATCATTCTAAATAAGAACAAAATTTTGAAAAATTTGGACAAAATTAATAGTGCAAGCTCTAATGAATTATTTTATATTTTTGAAATAAGAACACAGGATGGAATATTTGTTAAAATATTTTTTGATAAACAAAATAAAATTCTTAAAGGCTGGGAAACCATTAGTTTTAACCAAGAAAAAGTTAATTTTTTAATTATAAATCCTAAAATTAACGTTGCTACTCAAGAAAAATTTGAAGTACCTAATTATAATAACTTTTAAACAGTTACGTTTTCTTTCTTAAAAATATTCATCCCTCTAGCAATATAATTTTTTAATGCATTAGGATGGTCTAGGGTACATGTGTGAACCCAAACTCTTTCAGGATTATGAGACCAAGAATTTCGTAAAGCATGAGTAAGCAAATAACCTCCAAGTTTTTTTCCAAAATATTCTTTAAAAATTCCCATATAAGTAATTTCTACTTCTTTTTTATCTTCATGATTTAAATATTCATAAAAACCAACAACATCATCTACATTATAAACAACAAAATATTTAAGATTTTCAGCTTTTAAATATTCAGACCAATTATCTATTGACCATACTAAACGATCTTTCCATTGATAATCCTCACCAATTTTTTGATATAAAAATTTACAAAATTGAGGATCAGATTTGTCATATTCTTCGACTCTTATATTTGCTAAACCACAATCTGTAGGAATAAGATCATGCTTAGAATGCATTTCTAAAAAATATCTTTGAATTTTATTCATCTAAATAATTGTGTTTATTTAGAAACCATGCGTCCTAGTTTTTCTCCACCAACAATATGAAAATGTAGATGAGGAACTTCTTGACCTCCATCAGGTCCATTATTACCAATATACCTGTATCCTTTGCCTTGAGAATATTCTGAAACACCAACAATTTTTGCTGTTTCCCCTAAAGCTTTTATTAATCCTACAATTTCTTCAGGCTTTGCGTTTTTAGAAAAATCATCCATATTGATATAAGGTCCTTTAGGTATAACTAAGACATGAATTTTTGCTTGAGGATTAATATCTTTGAAAGCTAAAGCATGATCACTTTCATAAACTTTATCACAAGGAATCTCTCCTCTTAAAATTTTTGCAAATATATTATTTTGATCGTAGCTCATTTTTGTCTATTAGCCTTTTCAACTAATCCAGAAATACCTTGTCTTTTCCTCAATTCTTTCATTACATCTTCTGCTTTAACACCATTAGCTTCTAGCAATGTTAACAGGTGATAAAATACATCAGCGGCTTCATGAATTTGATTTTTTTGCTTATCAAGTGCCTCGATAAGTTCTCGAATTTCTTCCATCACTTTTTCACGGCATAAATTTTTATCCTCTAAAAGTTTTTTTGTGTAAGATTTATCTGCAGAAGCATTTTTTCTTTCACGAACCGTTTTGATTAATTCTTCTAAAACTTCAAACATATTACAATCTTACAGGAACATGATTGGTTTTTAAATACTCTTTAGCCTGCTGAATAGAATATTCACCAAAGTGAAAAACAGAGGCTGCTAAAACTGCATCAGCTCCTCCTTTTACAATACCATCTTTTAAATGTTCTAAAGTTCCCACTCCACCAGAAGCAATAACTGGAATAGTTAATAAATCTGTTATTTTTTTAGTAAGCTCAATATCATAACCTTCTTTAGTGCCGTCTCGGTCCATCGATGTTAACAAAATTTCACCAGCACCTTTATCTTGTGCAAGTTTTGCAAATTCTATAGCATCTAATTTAGTAGGCTCTCTTCCACCATGAGTAAAAACTGTCCACTTATTATCATCTGTTTTCTTTGCATCAATAGCAACTACGATACACTGTGATCCAAATTTATCTGAACTCTCTTTAATCAGTTCTGGATTGTTAATAGCAGCAGTATTAATTGAAACTTTATCAGCGCCAGCCAAAAGAAGGTTTCGTATATCCTGAATAGATCTAACTCCTCCTCCTACGGTTAAAGGTACAAAACATTTCTCAGCTGTTCTTTTAACGGTATCGATTAAAATATCTCTTTTGTCACTTGATGCTGTGATATCTAAAAAACAAATCTCATCAGCTCCATTTTGATCATAAATAGATGCTTGTTCAACTGGATCTCCTGCATCAATTAAATTTACAAAATTAATTCCTTTAACCACTCTTCCATCTTTAACATCAAGGCAAGGTATAATTCTTTTTTTAAGCATTAAATTTAGACAATTCCTTTAAATCAATTAATCCATCATAAATAGCTTTGCCAACGACAACACCATTAATTTTTTTAGTGGCTTTAATTTTTTTAATATCTTCAATACTAGAAACTCCTCCAGAAGCTGTGACAGGAATAGATGAACTTTCTGCCATCTTAAGAGTATCTTCAATATTAACACCTTGTTTCATTCCATCTCGGTTAATATCTGTAAAAATAATGCTATTTAAAGGAAGATTTTTGATAGTCTCTAAAAAATCAAAACAAGAAATTTCTGTTTGATCTTTCCATCCCTTTAAAGCAATCATTTTATCTCTGACATCTAAACCAACCGAAACTTGATTTGGGTATTTTTGAGAGATTGATTGTAATAATTCTGGACTATTAACGGCTGCTGTTCCCATAACCACATTTCTCAACACCTAAAGATAAAACTTCTTCAATTGTTTCTTCCGTTCTAAGACCCCCACCTACTTGAATATTAAGCTTTGTATTTTTGGCTATTTCTTTAATAACGTTTAAATTTGATTTATCTGCGCTGATAGTTCTATCTAAGTCTACAATATGTAAATTTTTAAAACCAATATCCTCAAATGCTTTAGCCTGTTCAATGGGTGATCTTGAATAAACAGTTTCTTGATTAAAATCACCTTTAGTTAATCTTACACAATTTCCATCTTTAAGATCTATTGCAGGATAAATAATCATTATAATTTAATAAAATTTTCTAAAATTTTTATTCCATTTTCCTGACTTTTTTCAGGGTGAAATTGAGTTCCAAAAATATTATCTTTTTCAACAGCTGCTGTGACAGATTTTGAATAATCAGTAATTGCAAGTACATCATTTTTATCAGCTATCTCAAAAGAATAACTGTGAACAAAATAAAAATGACTTTCATTTTGAATGCCTTCAAAAAGTTTTGATTTTTTTTGAACTGCAATTGTATTCCATCCCATATGAGGTAATTTTAAAGAAGGGTTATTTAATTTTATTTTTTTAACTTCACCTTTAATCCAACCAAATCCTTTGCTTCCTCCATCTTCGTCTCCATAATCAGCAAATAACTGCATTCCAACACAAATACCTAAAATGTTTTTTTTCTGATTTAAAACCATATTATTTAATTCTTCAATTAGTCCATCAATTGAATTTAATGAATTATAACATTGTTTAAATGATCCTTGACCAGGCAGAATAATCTTATCAAATTGCTTTAAATCATCTGCTAAATTTACAATACTTACTTTTGTATTTGCTCCAACTTTTTCAGAAGCAAACTCCACAGCCTTAGAGACTGACTTTAAATTGCCAGACTCGTAATCAACAATAGCAATTTTCATTAATGCTTAAATAGTTCCTTTAGTTGAAGGAATAATATTTTCTGCTCTTGGATCAACTTCAACAGCTGTGCGTAAAGCTCTGGCCAATCCTTTGTAACAGGATTCAATAATGTGGTGTGAATTATCACCATAAATATTTTCAACGTGCAAAGTGATACCTGCACTTTGTGCAAATGCATGATACCATTCTTTAAACAATTCAGTGTCCATCTCTCCAAGTTTTTCAACTTTCAACTTTACATTCCAAACAAGATATGGACGATTAGAAATATCCAATGATACTCTGCTTAAAGTCTCATCCATTGGAATAGTAGCACTAGCATAACGCTTAATTCCTTTTTTATCTCCTAGCGCTTTCTTTAAAGCTTCACCAAAAGCTATACCGCTGTCTTCAGTTGTGTGATGAAGATCAATATGCAAATCACCTTTAGCTTTTAATGTAATATCAATTAACGAATGCTTAGCTATTTGCTCCATCATGTGATCAAGAAACCCGATACCAGTTTTGATGTCAGCTTGACCTGTACCATCTAGATTTACATCAACCTGAATGGATGTTTCTTTTGTTTCTCTCTTAATGGATCCTTTTCTCATAAGATTATTTTATTTACCTTATTAGGCTTAAAATTCATACCTTGAAGATTTATAAATAATAGCCACATAGACTTGAAATGGAGCAAAATAAAGACAATCTTAATTGGCATGGAACAACGATCGTTCTTGTAAGAAAAGGAAACGATGTTGTTGTTGCGGGTGATGGACAAGTTAGCATCGGCAATACAGTTATGAAAAGTACTGCCAAAAAAGTTCGTAAAATTGAAAAAAGAAATATTATTGCAGGGTTTGCTGGATCGACTGCAGACGCTTTTACATTGTTTGAACGATTAGAAGCAAAATTAGAAAAGCATGGTGGTCAATTAATGAGAGCTGCTGTCGAACTTGCTAAAGACTGGAGATCTGACAAATATTTAAGAAGACTAGAAGCGTTAATGGCTGTTGCCGATAAAGAAAACAGTTTTATCATCAGTGGTAATGGTGACGTACTTGAACCGGAACACGGAATTATTGCAATTGGTTCAGGTGGTAATTACGCATTAGCAGCTGCACGAGCAATGATTGATGATCCAAAAAAAACAGCTGAAGAAATTGCCAAACGCTCTGTAGAAATCGCTGCTGATATTTGCGTATTTACTAATCATAATATTACAATCGAAAAACTTTAATGGAAGAAAAACAAAAAATAGTTTCTTTCTCACCGAGAGAGATCGTTTCAGAACTTGATCGTTTTGTTATTGGGCAATCGGAAGCAAAAAGAGCTGTAGCAATCGCACTAAGAAATAGATGGAGAAGACAAGAGCTTCCTGATGAAATTAAAGAAGAAGTTTTACCAAAAAATATTCTTATGATTGGACCAACAGGGGTTGGTAAAACTGAAATATCTAGAAGATTATCAAAACTTGCAGAAGCTCCTTTTATTAAAGTTGAAGCAACAAAATTTACTGAAGTAGGTTATGTCGGAAAAGATGTCGAACAAATCATCAGAGATTTAATCGAAATATCTATTGCTCTAGTTAAAGAAAAGAAAAGAAAAGAAGTTCTTGCTAAAGCTCAAATGTCTGCTGAAGAAAGAGTTTTAGAAGTTTTAGTTGGAAAAAACGCAAGTGCCGCAACTTTAGAAAGTTATCGAAAAAGATTAAGAGCAGGTGATTTAGATAACAATCAAATAGAAATTTCTGTTCAAGATAGTCCTCAAATGCCTTCATTTGAAATTCCTGGAATGCAAGGAGGTGTTGGAATGGTTAGCATTGGATATATTTTCGGTAAAGGAATGGGCAAAAAGAAAAAGAAAAAAATGACTGTAAAAGAATCTTATGATTACTTAATCGAAGAAGAGTCAGATAAATTAATTGATCAAGATCAAATTTTAAAAGAAGCAAAATTTGCTGCAGAAAATAATGGTATCGTATTTTTAGATGAGATAGATAAAGTTTCTGCAAGATCAGATGGTAGAGTGGGTGCTGATGTTTCTAGAGAAGGTGTTCAAAGAGATTTATTACCATTAATTGAAGGAACAACGGTTAACACTAAGCATGGTCCTATTAAAACTGATCATATTTTATTTATAGCATCTGGTGCTTTCCAATTAGCAAAACCATCAGACCTTCTTCCTGAGTTACAAGGAAGATTACCAATTAGAGTGGAGTTAAAAGCTTTAACAAAAGAAGATTTTATTAAAATTTTAAAAGAACCAGATAATAGTTTAATTAAACAGTACAAAGCGCTTTTAAAAACAGAAGATGTTCATTTAAATTTTACTGATGATGCAATTGATGCCATTGCTGAAATTTCTACACACATCAACTCAACTATTGAAAATATTGGAGCAAGAAGATTGCATACTATTTTAGAAAGAATTTTAGATGACATTAGTTTTAATGCCCCTGATAAAGCGGGAGAAGAAATTAAAATTGATAAAAAATATGTAGATGATCACCTGGGTGATATCGCAAAAGATAAAGATTTATCTAAATTTATTTTATAATTTTTTCAAAAAAACAATAATTGAACCAGAACCTCCAAGTTTAATTGGGCTTTCTTCAATCGCAATTATTTTGTCTCCAAATTCCTTATTTAAATAATCTGGGACGGCATACCTTAATAGGCTCAAATCTTTAGATGCATACGGATTATTTTCTTTATTAGAATGAAGACCTTTTCCAGTAATAAACAAAATCTTTCTATACTTTTTCTCAAAAGCTAAATGCATAGTTTCACTAACTAAATCTAAAGCCTCATGCATTTTAAATCCATGAAGATCTCTTCTTAAATCAAATAAATTTTGTGATTGCCGACTAGCCTCGGAACTATCTAAAACAGTATCTTTGTTCTCAATAGAATTAATGTTGTTTACAAAGGACTCCCAGTCCTCAATATCTTGTGAGTAGCTTTAATGTTTGGTTTCTTCTTCACTTGATAGCTCAGTTAAATACCAAGTAGGATCACTATTTTTTAAATCTTTTTCAAATACCCAAATATCTGTTACGAGTTTAATTTTCTCTGGGTCACCATCAATCACTTCGCTTTTTTCATCTTTTAAACAATTAACAATTTCACTAACAAACTTTGTTTTAACTTTATAAAAAGTTCCTTCGTTTTGAATATCTAAAATCTTTAATTCTTTAATTCCAATAAAAGTTAGTTCTGAGGTAATTTTTTTTTCATTTCTTTCTTTAATGATACTTTCAAAACTTTTAAAAATCTCTTTTGTTGTTAAACCTTTTAAAGTTTTTGTATCGCCTTTTGCAAAAGCATTAATAATAATTTCATAGGCAGCTTCTGCACCTTGTTTAAAAGTTTTTTCTTCAAATTCTAATTTTGATTTCTTCGTTTCTTTAACGAGAGTTGGTTTTACAAAATCTTCGGTAACTTGATTTTGTGTAAATTTAGTTTGCATTGGCATATTATCAGCGCCTTTGCCTAGAGTATTTCTTAATCTCAATAAAATAAATCCAGCCATGATTGCTAGCAAGATTATGTCGATATATCCAAAATTTTCGCTCATTCTTGTAATTTATAAAAAAGTAATTATTTCAATATTAAATGCATTTTACAATACTATTTTTAATTTTTGTGCCTTTAATCGAAATATATCTTATGATTAAGATAGGTGCTGTTATAGGAGCTTTCAATACCATAATGGCAACTTTATTGACTGCTGTTATAGGATTATACTTTGTTAAACTACAAGGCATATCAACCTTATATTCTGCAGCGCAAGCAATCAGAAAAGATCAAGCTCCACTCAAAGAATTACTAGGTGGCTTTTGTTTAATCATTGCTGCAATCTTTTTAATTATTCCTGGTTTTGCAACTGACTTTGTTGGATTTTTATTACTCATTCCATTTACAAGACAAATTATTTTAAAACTTTTCCTTGATGAAGAACAAATTAATAATAAAACATATCAATCATACAAAACAATTGATATTGAGCCTGAAGAAATAAATGAACACGACAAATAATCAAAAATACGAAGTAGTTGCAAAATATATCAAGGATGTTTCTTTCGAGATTCCTAATCCAGATTGTTTTGTTGATGCTGCACAAAATTTAGGATCTTATTCCACCAAACTCGATATCAACAGTAACCCATATAAAAATGGTCTTGTTGAATTGAATTGTAAATTTGTATTAGAAGCACCTGAAACAATACAAAATAAAATTCATGCCGAGCTGTGTCTATCAATTGTATTTAAATTAACTGATCCCAATATGGATGCCGAAACAATTAAAAAATTAATTTTAATTACAATACCAAGCGATCATTTTGATTTCATGAAAGAAATGGTTACTCATTTATTCCAAAAATCAGGTTTTAAAAATTTTAATTTTAATAAACAAATTGATTTTCAAGAACTCTATAATCAGCAATTCGCTAATTAAGCATAAAAGATTTTGGTATATTTTTCTTTAAAAACTCTAAATGAGCTTTTTTTTCTTCTTCAGAAATAGGAACAATAATTTGCTTTCTATTTTCTAAAGCTTTAATTTCTTCTGGAGCTTCTTCGTCTTGGCTTAATTGAAGGTTTAAAGTAGGTTCTTTTTTATCTAAAAGTTCAATATAAATTTTAGCCAAAAGTTCACAATCAAGTAACGCAGAGTGTTTTTGTCTTCTAGAATTGTCAATTCTGTATCGTTTACATAAAGCATCTAAACTATTTTGAGCGCCTGGATATTTTTCTCTGGCAATGGTTAAGGTATCTACAATCTGATCTTTATTAATTAGCTTTAAACCACTCTCTTTTAATTCTTTATTTAAAAATGCTAAATCAAAGTCTGCATTATGAATAACTAGTTTTTTTCCTTCAATAAAATCTAAAAATTCTTTTCCAATCTCTTGAAATTTTGGCTTATCTTTCAAAAATTCTCTGGAGATACCGTGCGTTTCATATGCACCTTCAGAAATATTCATTTCAGGATTTATAAACTTATGGAACTGACTTCCTGTTGGAATTTGATCTTTAATTTCAATGCAAGCAATTTCAATAATCTTATCAGAAACTGAGGATAACCCTGTTGTTTCGGTATCTAGCAAAACTTCTATCATACAATAATTTTTTCAATTAAATTTTTAGCTTCTTTTTTTATTTTCGCACTATTAAAATTATTTTTAACCACAAAGTCGGCTATAGATTTTTTTGTATCGACTGGTAGTTGAATTTTTTTTAAATAATTTAATATTTTTTTATTAAAACCTTTTCGTTTTTGAATTTTTTTCAAACTTTGTTTTTCATTTGAATCAACAAAAACCAAGATATCTGTTGGCAAATTTAACTTATTTTCCAAAAATAAAGGAATATCTAAAACAACTAATTTTTTATTTTTATTCTTACTCAAAAATAAATTCATTTGTTTTCTAACTTCTGGATGAACAATTGAAATAATTTTTTTAATATTGTTTTCGTTTTGATGAATGGCTGACATCAATTCTTCTTTTTGAATAGGAAAGTTTTTAATAAATTTAGGTAATTTTTTTTTTAATTTTTGAAAAATATTTTTATTTTTTCTATATATTTTTCCAACTTCATCATCAGCATTAAATACAGGATAACCAAAAGATCTGGCTAAATAACTTTTGCCAGAGCCAATTCCCCCTAAAACAGCCAGCCTAATCATATTAAAAGTTCCATCACTTCTTGATTAACCGTAGGCGAAATATTGTGCCAAATTTTAAAAGCTTCTTGCGCCTGATAAACAAACATTTTTTTTCCATCAATTGTTTTATTTCCCATGGATTCTCCTTGGGCTAAAAAATTTGTTCTTGGACTATAAATAACATCATAAAATATACTTGTTTTATAAGAGCTTAAATCAATATTAAGCTTATCATCTTTTTTTAAGCCAACACTTGTGGAATTAATAATTAAATCACACAAGACATTTTCGCCCCAATTAATTTTTTTAACTTCTGGAAAAAGAGTTATTAGATCATCAACTTTTGACTGGGTCCTATTGCTTACAAAAATATTCTTAACTCCAAGCAAATGACATCCATGAATAATAGAAGAAACAACACCGCCAGCACCTAATATTAAGACTGATTTTCCTTTTAAATTTATATCTTCTAAAGATTTTATAAAACCCACAACATCAGTATTGTCGCCTACAATTTTATTATCTTTTTTATAAACTGTATTAACAGACTGTGTAATTTTTGCAGTTTCTGATAGTTCTTCTAAAAAAGGTATTACAGATTTTTTATAAGGAACGGTAATGTTAATACCTGATAATTTTTGATCTTTAATTTCTTGTATAACTTTAGAAATTTCATTCTTTTCTATTTGTTTTTTTTCATAATAAGCATCAATGTTATTTTGATTAATCCAAAAATTATGAAGTTTTGGTGATAATGAATGTTGAATTGGATTTCCAATAACTAAAAAGTTTTTCATTTCAAATTAAATAAATATTCTTTTAATTGTGACATTGGAAGACCCATTATAGCCTCCATATCATCTGAAATTTCTTCAAATAGCTCCAGCCCTCCAGCCTCGATTTGATAAACTCCATATTTTTTCATTTGATCTTCATTAAGTCTATCAATGTAAGAGTCTATTTCGTCATCTGACAAATTTTTAACTTTTAATTTACAGCTTTCATGAAAATGTGAAATCATACTTCCTGTTCTAGAAACACAAACAGCAGAATGTAAAAAGTGCGTGTTATTGTTTAATTTTTTTAATATTTCCTTTGCTTCATTTTTATCTTTTGGTTTACTGAAATTTTCACCTTTAAGTTCCATAACCTGATCAGCTCCAATAACAACTTTTTCAGGGAATTTTTGACTAACTTTATTAGCTTTTAATTCAGCTAAACTTTTAGCTATTTGAAGACAGCTTGCACCGCTTGCTATTAAAGAATTTTTAACTTCTTCTTCATCAACGCTTGATGGAATTTGTTCAACTTGAAATCCATTTTTTTTTAATATTTCTAGTCGAATGCCACTATTAGAAGCCAAAACTACATTAGTTATCACTTTGCTTCTCTTTTTCTATTTCATAGATTTTAATAATTGATGCCGCTGTTTCTTCTACAGATTTTCTAGTTACATCAATCATTGGAATTTTTTTTGATAAAAACATTTTTTTTGTTTCATCAATTTCTTGTTGAATAAGATCTAAGTTAACATAAGTCGAAGACTGTTTATCATTTAAAATATTAATTCTTGTTTTTCTAACATCAGACAATCTTTTTGGATCAATAGTTAATCCAACCTTAACAGCTTTGCATTTAAAAATTTCATCTGGGATTTTTTGATGAAGAACAAGGGGTATATTACAAACCTTATATCCTCTCTCTCCCAAATAAATCGATGTTGGAGTTTTGCTCGTTCTGCTTACACCAAAAATTATAATATCTGACTCGGTTGCATGTTCTAGTTTTTGTCCATCATCATGTTGAAGGGTAAACTGCATCGCCTCAATTTTCTTATAATATTCTTTGTTAAGCGTGTGTTGACCGCTCGGTTTGTGTGTTGCTTTTTGTCCAAAAATTCCTTCAAATTGTGGAATTAAATGATCCAATAATCCAAAGCATGGAATGTTATGAGTTTTACATTCATTAATGATGTAGTTTGTGGTCTCTTTTTCAACCAGCGTATAAAGAATAATTGGATTGTCTGTTTTTTTACAAGCTTCCAAAAGGGTTGCTGTCTGAGTGCTAGTTCTCATAAAGGCAAAGTGATGAATTTTATAATTATTTTTTGGGAATTGAGCTTTTAAAGCTAAAAAAATTCTATCCAACGTCTCACCAGTTGAATCTGAAACTAAAAAAAAATCGTATTCTTTGTTCATAAGTGTGTTTGTAATAATTTTATAAAAACTTAATATTCCCTGTGTTTTTTTTTAATTAAAGTTATCTATATTTTTTACTTGTTTAATAAATAGTTATCAAATCTAGCAAATGTTACTCATAAGTTATTAATTAAGTTAATAATTATAATAATTATAGAATTTATAAGGTTTTTCATGTGTATAAAATTGTATAAAAAGTTATTAAAAGATAACCCCATTATTAAGGCTACTAAATACTAATACTAACTTAAAATAGATATTATTTAATAATGAGTAAACTAATTTTAAATACTTTTCAAAATATTAAAAATAACAAAATTCCTGTTTGGTTCATGAGGCAAGCAGGACGTTATCTTCCTGAATATAAAGAAATAAGAAATAAAAATAAAAACTTTGTTGAGTTTTGTTTAAACATTAATGATGCAACAACCGTAACAATACAACCTATAGATAGGTTTAATTTAGACGCAGCAATTATATTTTCTGATATTTTATTGATTAATTATGCAGCAGGTCAAAAAGTAGACTTTGTTGAAAAAGAAGGGCCTGTTTTAGAAGAAATAAATGAAGAAAAATTTTTAAATACAAATTCAGAAGAATTTTTAAATAAATTAAAAAATGTATATGAAGTTATTAAAAGTACAAAAATAAAACTAAAAGCTGATAAAACATTATATGGTTTTGCTGGTGCTCCATGGACTTTATATGTTTATTTAAGAAACTTAAAATCACCAAAAAAACAATTAAACTTAGATCATTTAAAAAATGATGGAAAAATTTTAGATTTTTTAACACATTTAATTATTTTACACTGCAAAGAACAAATTAAAGCTGGAGCAGATATTATACAAATTTTTGATAGTTGGGCTGGACTAATCCCTGAAAATGAATTTAAAGAAATTTGTATTGCCCTAAATAAACAAATTAAAATAGAACTAAAAAAATTTTCTCCATCCACACCTGTTATTTTTTTTCCAAAAGGAATTAAAAGTAAAATTAATAATTTTATAGAAACAGTAAAGCCTGATGGAATTTCTATCGATTATGAAACAGATTTAAACAATATACAAAAAAGGAAAGATCTTGTGTTTCAAGGAGGAATGAATCCAGATGCGCTTTTTTTAGAAGATGATTTGATGAAAAAAGAAGCCGAAAAATATCTAAATTTCTTTGATGATTGTAATTATATTTTTAATTTAGGTCATGGCATTTCACAATTTACAAAACCAGAAAAGGTGGAAGAGCTGGTAAAATTTGTTAGAAGTTACCGATGAACAATAGACTTAAAGAAATCAATCATCCAAAAGTATCTTACGGAAAAACAGGCGTTTTATTAGTCAATTTAGGAACTCCAGACTCTACTTCTTGGTTAGATATTAGAAAATATTTAAAAGAGTTTTTATCTGATAGAAGAGTTATTGAGGTTAATCCTATCCTTTGGCAATTAATTTTAAATTTATTTATATTAACTTTTAGACCTTCAAAAACTGCAAGAGCATACAAAAAAATTTGGATGAAAGATGTTAATCAATCACCTTTAAGATTTTATACTGAAAGCCAAGCTAAAAAATTATCTGACAAACTTAGCAATGAAAAAGTTATCATTGACTATGCAATGAGATACGGAAACCCGTCCATTAAAAGTAAATTAGAAAATTTACAAAAAAGAGGGTGTGAAAATTTAATTATATTTCCATTATACCCTCAGTATGCAGCGGCAACTACAGCGACGGTTTGTGATGAAGTTTATAGGTCTTTAATGACGATGAGGTGGCAACCAAGCTTACAAATAATACCACATTATGAGTCAGAACCTGATTACATTTCAGCTTTAGTAAACACTATTAATAAGAAAATGAACGAGATTACTTGGAAGCCTGATTTGGTTGTTGCTTCATATCATGGTATTCCTAAGAAATATTTTGATAAAGGGGACCCGTATCATTGTTATTGTCATAAAACGACGAGATTAATGCAGGAGAAACTAAACAACATTGAAATTAAAACCACTTTTCAATCTAGATTTGGTCCTGAAGAATGGCTACAGCCCTATACTGATAAAACATTAGAATCTTTGCCAGGAGAAGGGAAGAAAAACATCCTTGTTATTTGCCCAGCATTTGTATCTGACTGTGTTGAAACTTTAGAAGAGATTGCAATTGAAGGAAAAAAAAGTTTTATGGAAAGTGGCGGTGAAAATTATGACGTTATTCCTTGTTTAAATGATAATGAAGATCATATAAACTTTATGAAAAAAATAGTTTCTAAATATTTGATAAACTAATGGACTGGTATTTAATTTTTAAATCACTTCATATTATCGCAGTTATTTGCTGGATGGTTGGCCTTTTTTATTTACCAAGACTTTTCGTTTACCATACTGAAGTTCAACCAGGATCAGAAGCTTATGAAAAATTTAATGTGATGGAACATAAGCTTTTAAAAATTATTATGAACCCATCAATGATTGCTACATGGCTTTTTGGTATTGGGCTTGTTGTAATGCTTGGTCACGAAATAGGCATGACACTTTGGATGAAAGTTAAACTTATTTCTGTTCTAATTTTATCTGGTTATCACGGCTATTTAGCTAAATGCAGAAAGTCTTTTTTAAGTAACTCTAATGTTAAATCAGCCAAATTTTTTAGAATTCTTAATGAAGTTCCATCAGTTTTACTTGTTTTAATAGTTTTTATGGTTGTTTTTCAGCCTAAGTAGTCTTGCAAAAATTTAAAAAATTTATATAAAAAACATTCATTTCAAAAAAACTTTTCCAAAAATGAACTTACAAGAACTTAAAGATAAATCACCTGCTGACCTAATTTCTGAAGCTGAGAAGCTTGGAGTTGAAAACCCAAGTACACTTAGAAAACAAGAAATCCTTTTTGCAATTTTAAAAAAGCTTGCTGAAAAAGGCGAGCAAATTACTGCAACGGGTGTACTCGAAACGTTACAGGATGGCTTTGGCTTCCTAAGAGCAATGGAGTCCAACTATTTACCTGGACCAGACGATATTTATGTAAGCCCAAGCCAAGTTAGAAGATTTGGTTTAAGAAAAGGGGATACGGTAGAAGGTGAAATTAGAGCCCCCAAAGATCAAGAAAGATATTTTGCATTACTAAAGGTTAATAAAATTAATTTTGAAGAACCTGAAAAAACAAAACATAAAATTAACTTTGACAACTTAACTCCTTTATATCCTAACAGTAAAGTTAAGTTAGAAGTTGAAAAAAACAAAGCTGAGAAAAGTCCAGATGTTACAGCTAGAGTTATTGATTTAGTTGCTCCTATTGGAAAAGGGCAAAGATCACTAATCGTTGCCCCTCCTAGAACAGGAAAGACAGTTATTTTACAAAATATTGCAAACTCAATTACAACTAATCATCCAGAAATTTATTTAATCGTACTTTTAATTGATGAAAGACCTGAAGAAGTTACAGATATGCAAAGAACAGTTAAAGGTGAAGTTGTGAGTTCGACATTTGACGAACCAGCACAACGTCACGTTCAAGTAGCTGAAATGGTTATTGAAAAAGCCAAAAGACTTTGTGAACACAAAAAAGATGTCGTAATTTTATTAGACTCCATCACGAGATTAGGAAGAGCTTATAACGCTGTGGTTCCAAGTTCTGGTAAAGTTTTAACTGGAGGTGTGGATGCTAACGCACTTCAAAGACCAAAAAGATTTTTTGGTGCTGCAAGAAATATTGAAGAGGGTGGATCTTTAACAATTGTTTCTACAGCATTAATTGAAACAGGTTCTAGAATGGACGAAGTAATTTTTGAAGAATTTAAAGGAACAGGTAACTCAGAAGTCGTATTAGATAGAAAAGTTGCTGATAAAAGAACCTATCCTGCAATTGATGTTGCTAAGTCTGGAACAAGAAAAGAAGAATTATTATTCAAAAAAGATGAACTTTCTAAAATGAACGTTCTTAGAAGAATTATTAATCCAATGGGAACAATGGATGCAATTGAGTTCTTAATTGGAAAACTAAAAGAGACAAAAAATAATGCAGAATTTTTTGACTCGATGAATAAAGGTTAATCTAATTTTCTAGCCTCTTCAGGTATCATAATTGGGATACCTTCTCTAATAGGATAAGCTAACTTTGATTTTTTAGCGATCAATTCTTGTTTATCTGAATCGTATTCCAAAGTTTCTTTTGAAAGGGGACAAACAATTGTTTTTAAAATTGCTTTATTAAATTCCATTAATGAACTTTTTTATTATTAGTTAAATTATTATCTAGAATATAAAAATTAATAATCTGATTTAAAACTTCATTTCTTTCTTCTACAGTTAATGTTTCAAGCAGTCGTTGTTTTTCACTGACTGTGAAAGGACAAATCATAGCTAAAGAATTAATTAATTGGCTAGGCTCAACTTTTTCAACAATTTTCCAGTCCGTAATTAATTGATGTTTTTTAAAAAACTTTTTTGCTTTATCGATGAGTTCTAAAATATCTACTTCTAAATCTTTATTTTTGCTTTGATCATTTTTGAATTCATCGTAATTTACCTCAAACAACCTGTACATATTTTCACTATTAACTTCATTGATAATTCTAAATCGTGAAACGCCTTTAAGGTTAATCAAATATCTGCCATCTGGCGTATTAGAATACTGATCGATATACCCTAGACATCCAACATCATAAACAACAGGTTTGTTATTCTCATCCTTTTCCTGAGTAGTTTGAACCATGCCTATAATGCCATTTTGATTTAAAGCATGCTCGGTCATTTGTTTGTACCTAGGTTCAAAAATATTTAATGGTAAAACTGTATTAGGGAAAAATATTGCATTGCTAAGAGGAAAGACTGGAATTTTATTTGGAAGATCTTTTGTATTAAAGTTTTTTTTCATAATTTTGTTGTTGAAAAATATTAACATAAATAATAATTTAAATTAAATAAAAAGCGGGTGTAGCTCAGTGGTAGAGCGAAACGTTGCCAACGTTTAGGTCGTGGGTTCAATTCCCTTCACCCGCTCCAAAACCTTTATGTCTGAATTAGCTAAAAAAAAGTGTATACCTTGTTCAGGTGAAATACCGCCTTTATCAGAGAAGGAAATCCAAAACTTTTTAAAACAATTAAATGGTTGGACCGCAAATAAAAATAATGAGGGATTTTTCATATTAGAGAAAAATTATAAATTTAAAAATTTTGAAGGAAGTTTAAATTTTATCAATCAAGCTTCTAAAATTGCAGAAGATGAAAATCATCATCCTGATTTAAAATTTGGATGGGGATACGCAAATATTATTATTTTTACTCACGCTGTTAAAGGATTAACCGAGAGTGATTTTGTATTAGCTGCAAAAATTGATCAGCTTAGTGCTTAAAATTTCTTAGACCTGTAAATACCATTGCGATATTTGCTTTATCAGCAGCATCAATAACTTCTTGATCTCTGATTGATCCACCAGGTTGTATTATTGAAGTTACACCAACTTTAATTAGGTTCTCTAGACCATCAGCAAAGGGAAAAAAGGCATCTGAGGCTGCCCCTGAGCCCTTAATTTCGTTAGGAAAGAACTTTTGGGCATGAGAGCATGCAATCTCGCTAGAACCCACTCTACTGGTTTGTCCAGCGCCAACCCCAATAGTTTTGTTTTGCTTAGTAATGACAATTGCATTTGATTTTACATGTTTGCAAACTTGATTGGCAAAAACCAAATTTTTCATCTCATCATCAGTTGGTTTTCTTTTTGTCACAACTTTTAAATCAGATAAATTCAATTTAGAACTATTTTCATCCTGAGCTAAAAATAGTTTTTGCATAAAAGTTAAGCTAAGTGATAAATCTTTTTTTGGTATTTGATATTCTAAAACTCTAAGATTTTTTTTAGTACTTAATATTTTTTTAGCACTATCAGTTATTTTAGGAGCAAGAATAACTTCATAAAATGTCTTTGTAATTTCTTGCGCAATGCTATCATTAATTTCATAATTAAAAGCAACAACTCCACCAAAAGCACTTACCGGATCTCCGCTTAAAGCATTTAAATATGACTGTAATCCATCTTGATGGATAGCGCACCCACAAGGATTATTGTGTTTAATGATGGCACAAACTTTCTCATTTTGATCAAAATCATTAACAAGAGAATATGCATTAAATGAATCTAGATAATTGTTGTGACTTAGCTCTTTACCTTGAAGCTGTAGTAAATTTGAAAAGCCTTTTTTATTATTCGTAATTTCATAAACACAACTTTCTTGGTGAGGGTTTTCTCCATACCTTAATTTTTGAACTAATTTTCCTGGAATTGTCTTTTTTTCAGGATATTTAATTTGATTAATATCCTGCATCCAGTTTGAGATTAAACTGTCATAATAAGCTGTTTCATTAAAAGTTTCGTTTGCCATTCTTTTTCTAAACTCGATCGTAGTTGAACCATTGTTTTCAACAAGTTGATCAAGAAATTCTTTATAAAATCTTACAGAAGGTAATACGGTTACATGTTTAAAGTTTTTAGCTGAAGACCTTAACATTGATGGTCCACCGATATCGATATTTTCAATCATTTCTTCAAAAGGAATATTGCCTTCAAGTAATTTTTTTTCGAATGGATAAAGATTTACGACTACCAAATTAATTTCTTGAATTTGATTATCAGTCATTTGTTTCAAATGATTTTGCTTATCTATATCACCTAATAAGCCACCATGAATTTTGGGATGTAGAGTTTTGACACGGCCATCTAAAATTTCTGGAGAGCCTGTATATTTTGAAATTTCGATACAATCATATCCTTGATCTTTAATGTATTTGTAGGTTCCGCCTGTGCTGATGATTTCAACGTTATGTTGCTTTAGTGCTTTTAAAATATCATCTAAATTTGATTTATCTGAAACAGAGATTAAAGCTTTTGAAATTTTTTTCATTTAGGCAATTTGTATATAATATATTAATTACTTTTTTCCAAAGACCAGTGAATGTTATTCACTTTATCTTTAAGAGTTCCTTCTACTAAAATACATTTTGACTCATGGATTTTATCGTAAGAAGCGAAATTTAAACTGTTTTCAATTTTATTTTGATGCTGCGATTTAAAATGCCAACCTTGATTTTCAATACTAATTAAAATATCGCCACCATGCGTTTGTACTAATCGTGCATTAGGTGGAACGTGAAATCTTAAAGAAAAATTTAAAAAAACCATATTCTTTTTGGCTACAATGATCAATTCGTCACCTTCAACTTTAGAACTTTCATCGTTAATCAAAATTTTTCTTTCATAAAGAGCATTATAATTTTTTTGATATCCATTATGCCCAGCAATGACTGAAACAGTATGTTTGTCAGTATTTAAATCTTTTTTATAAACTTTAAGTTTGTGCACCAGAGAGTTCCCATAATACTTTCTAACCATGGCATTTTTTTGAAACAAACAAGACGATGTATCATTAATAGTTAACGTTGAGTGAGCTGCTGTTGTTTGACCTAAGTAAGAAAGCTCATCACCAAAATTCTTGGCAGATCCACTGTTACCAATAATTTTAATGCCATTATAAAAAAATTCAAAAGACAAACATCCAGCTTGATAGTTTTGCGAATATAAATCTGAAGGTGGATCATTTGCATCTAGGGCAATTTCATATTTTTTTACTTTAGAAATTAGATAGTTGTGAGCTTTATGCTTTTTGTCAAAATTCAAATTTTTAGCTTTTAAAAACTTATTAAACTCTGTGCAGTCACGTTCTTTTGCACCATTAAACAATGGAAGATGATTATTTGATAAAAGTAAACTTTTATAATTAGTGCCAACTTTATCGATATTTAAATCAACAAATTCCGGAACTGTATTTTGTGAAAACATTAAAAATTCTCTGATCAAAATCAAGTGATGTAATAACCAAAATTGATCTTCAGGATTTTTTGTTTCAACAAATCCATTTCGATCTGTAATTTTTTTTAGTTCACTGCTTAAGTTTTTAACAGAAGTTTGAAAGAGTTTTTGACTTCCTTCAAACGTAACACTGACTAGTATTAACGCAGCTAAGGTAAAAATTTTATCAATTTCATCATGAATAAATTTCAAGTTTTTATTCAGGTGTAAGGCTTGTTTAATAATATTATTAGTAACGTGGGTTCTAAATACCATATCATCATTTCGTATGGTAAAATGAGAACAGCAGATCCAAAAAATAATTCTTGTTGATGTAACTTTGTGATCCCAGGTAATAGAATTATAGTTTTTATTTTTTTTTAACCACTCCTCTATTATTTTTTTAGCTAAAGGTTTTTCATTTTTAATATCGAGTTTAGATAGCCAGGTAAATTTATTAAGTTCCTTGATATTTTTTTTTCCAATATTTTCTAGTTTCCAAACGTTTGTTGTAAATTTTTTAACCAGTGCCAATCGTTTTGTACTTTTATCTTCCATTTCTAAAAGTAATGGAATGTTATTCATGTCATAGCTTCTAGAAGGAGGAGTGACTTTTAAAGAGTTGTTGTAGTATTGAGTATTAAAGTAAAATGTTTGGATTTTTTCTAATAAAGATTTAAATATTGATAAAACAAACAATCTTACAAATCGAAGATTCATGTTTAACTCTTTCTGAGCTTTTCAATATTATCATTAATATTATCGCCAGTACAAAAAATCGTTGTGCCTGAAACTAAAATATTTGCTCCAGCTTTAATAGCTAAGGGTCCTGTTTCAAAATCAATTCCGCCATCGATTTCTAAATCAATTTTAAGGTTTTCTTGATCAATTCTTTTTCTTAAGACTTTTACCTTTTCCAAAACTTCTGGCATGAATTTTTGACCAGCAAAACCTGGATTAACACTCATAATTAAGATCAAATCTATCTGATTAATAACAGGCTCTAAAACTTCAACAGGTGTTTTTGGGTTTAATGAAATACCAACCTTTTTTGAAAAGGATTTAACAACTTCTACTGTTCGTTTTAAATCATCAGTCGCTTCTGGGTGAAAAGTAATAATGTCGGCACCAGCTTCCGCATAATCTTTAATATATTTTTCAACTGGAGAAATCATTAAATGAACATCAAATGGGATTGATGAATATTTTCTAATTTTTTTTATAACGGGTGGTCCAAAAGTTAAATTAGGAACAAAGTGTCCGTCCATTACATCGACGTGAACCATATCAGCTCCAGAAACATTTAATCGTTCTAGTTCTGTAGATAATTGGCTGAAATCTGCTGATAAAATAGAAGGTGAAATTAGAATGTCTTTTTTCATTTACTGAACTTGATTCAGTTATAATCTTTCTGAATCAAAAGACAAAAAAAAAGGGCGGAGAGTATCCGCCCTTTTTCTATAAAATTCAAAAAGCTTACGCTCTTTGTGTGTCTCCGATATCGTCTGTTAATGCAACGATTTCCTTATCTGGAATAGTCGACATTTCCATTTTGTACGCTAAGAACCACATCATTCCGCATCCTAACGCCCAGAATAGAATTTGCCATGCCCAGATAGATGGAATTCCAAATGTCCATGAAGCATAGTCATTTGGTGCACCAAAGATATCATTACCGATCACAGCTCCAGGTCCAATTCCGAAGAACAACCAAGCTAGAGTAATTGCCCAAGCTACTGGTTTTAGACCTTGCTTAGATGCTGGAAACCAGCATGAGAAGCTAAGAAGTCATGATATTTTTGTCTGTGTGCTCTATCGCTAGCATTTTGTGTCATTGCTGAAACGATAACTGCAACACCTAGGTTAAAGAATATACCCCAGAATGCAGAATGCATTGTCCAAGGCCATCTTCCCCAAGGTAAAGCACCACCAAATAATTTTTGGCCGATACTTTCAGTTAACATCACCGCAACGATACCTGCAGCCATACCTAAAGTAACACCTTGTCTAGTGAACCATGGGAAGTAACATACAGATGCTAATGGAACCCACATTTGGAATCCAAACGCAACTGCTAGTCCACCCAATAGAACTAGAGCGTCTCTAGAGAATGTCGCAACAAGTAATGCTGAGAACACGATGAACGCAACACCCATTCTTCCAAAAAACTTCTGCGTAGCATGCGAAGCTTTTGGATTAAGGTATTTTTTGTATAAGTCTCTAGTTAACATACCGCCAGCTGTTGACATGTATGCTGCACCTGTAGACTGCATCGCAGCCAAGGCACAAACTGCCAATAGACCTACAAACCAAGGAGCCGCATCACCAATTGTGTTAATGTAGTAAGGAACTAAATTTCCTTGACCACCTTTACCAATTGATTCAGGTAGAACATTTGAAATGTTCGCTCCTGCTGCATTCACAACTGGGTCAGCACCTAGAAGGTGAGCTCCCATACCTTGAGCTGCTGTAAAGAAGAATAGGATAAATCCGATTCCAAATGACGAAGCCCAAACTTGTTGTGGTGCAAATGGTCTTGGGTCATTGTTAGAGAACGCCCACATAGAGAAAGCTGGTGAAGAATGAATACCCATAAGAGCAAACATATAAGTTAACACCATTACTCCAGTCCACAATCCTCCAACAGGAGTTTGTTTACCCAAACCTGCTGTAAATTGTATGACACCTGGGATTGCCATATATGCTGAGTAGCCGTCACCTGGAGTTACACCCCATTTAGTGCCTTTTACTAAAGCAACTTTTGCTAATCCTTGGTTTAGAGCAGTCCATCCACCTACTAGATCGTAAGCGATAAACCCAACTGCTATAATTCCTAACGCAAGTAAAATACACTGAAGTGTATCAACGTACGCCACAGCTCTTAGACCTCCAGTAGCAACATATACTAACACTACTGCCGCCAAGACCCATGTACCTGCAGTTACAGTAAATAAGCCGTCAGATAAAACGTTAAATAGTTTTCCTGATGCTGCTAACTGTAATCCAAGATATGGAATTGAGAAGCATAACGCGATTATCACAGTCAAAATTCTTACACCATCACCTTTAAAGTAATCTGAAAGCATTTCTCCTGGAGTCACGTATCCAAAACGTTTTCCTAATATCCACTGTCTCTTTAAGAACATAACACCCGTAAACGGAATTGTTATGGCGTAGAAAGACGCGTAAGCATATTGGAAACCGTCTCTATAAATTAACCCTGGGTGACCCATAAAGGTCCAACCAGAGAACGATGTGGCTGTTGCAGCCAACACGAATACCCATAGCCCAAGTCTTCGACCGGCTACGAAATAGTCAGTTGCTGTCTTGGCCATTTGTGAACATCTCCATCCCCAGTATACACAGTATACCCAGTAGAGTATCACGAAGCCAACCAGCCATTGTACTTTTGCTGACAAGGTTTCCCCCTTTGTTATTGTTTGTTACATGTAACGTTGTTGATTAATTTTTAACTTAAACAACAACAGCTGACAGAATTTCTTATAAATTAAGTATATTATCAAGCCTTAAAGTTGCCTTAATTGGGATAAAACTTTTGCATCGCAAAAACCATATGCACATTTTATTGGGTTTTTTATTATATTTAAAATCAAGTAAAAATTTTATAGTTAAAGTTGCATGTTAGAAAGTTTTAAAAATTTTTATTTAACTTTTCATAACCCGTTTTGGATTATTACATTGTCTACCGCACTTTTTTTTCCAATCAAAAAATTAATGCATGGATTGTATTTAAGAAAATTTTCAAAAGACAATCCTGAAATAAAAGAATTAACTGATGAAATTTCTAAAACTATTAATCGTCGTGCTAACATAACTTCTGTTTTGTTATCTCTAGTGTTTAGTTATTTGTATGTACAAAATGTTTTTTAATTAAATGAATCAAAATATTCTAAAAAGATTTATCATTATTTGTGGCATCTCTACTTTTGTCATGTTTTCAGTTTGGGCAATTGTAAGTTCATTTATGAATAGACCTCCCGGTGATTATGAAACAGAAGTGTGTGATAATAGATTGAAAGATAAATTATGGGATGAAGCTATTGAAGCTGCAAACAAAGGTTTAGAAATAAATCCAGATCACAGAGGCGCCATGATGTGTAGGGCTTTAGCCAATTTAAATAAAAAGAAATATGATTTAGCGACTAAGCAATTTACTGATGTTATTAATTTTTTAAAAAACACTTTGACCAAGGATGATTTAACTGGAAGAGGAGCGTTAGCAGCAGCTTATGCAAATAGAGGAATTATTAAAGACAGATTAGGAAAACATAAATTAGCTTTAGATGATTACATTAAGGCCCTCGAGACAGATTCTGATTCTGTTGGCGGACCAGGTCTTGGACATAAAATTATTTATATGATTAATAAACCATCTTCTATTAGAGATAGAGCTCAATATATTTATGAGCAATTGCAATTACCAGAAGATAAAAGATTATTAAGTGACCCTGAACAGGATGCCGAGCAAAGAATGCATAAACCTGGGAAACTTTAAAATGATATTACTTTAAATACATCTTTAAAAAGAATTAAGAAGAAATAAAGAGCTGCTATACAGCCAAAAAGCAAATGAACCCAACTGCTTTCTCCGTCCTTTCTATAAGTCAAACCATGATAAGCGATAAAACCTGTAACAATTAAAAAAACAATATTTACCAAATCTTCATACTCTTTAGGGATATCAATCATTTTTTTTCTTTCTGCATAGGTTTTGGAAACATTGGTTTATAGAGTTCTGGATAAATATTTTTTTTTTCAAAATAGGGTGGCAACAAAGTTGCAGGCTCTTCTACAGTAATAATCGCCATATAAAAAGAGAATAAAAAAAATACTGTAATACCTAATACCGACCAAACAAATCGCTCTGTACCTTTTGAACCAATGGGTTTGCCAAACTCTACGTCATATATATGATATTTAGTATCTAACGGATTTAATTGATTGATATTATCTAAGTGTGTTATTTTTCTAGCGTAGTGTCTTGCCCAATTTGGAATAATATTTCTAATTGTGTAATCTCTAAATATAGAATTAATTAAATGATTTGGAAGTTCTTGATCAAACCATTCTTTATAAGCAAGCTGTAAAAATTGAAACTCACCAACTTCTAATTTGTTTGCCGCATGTAATATTTCTGACTTTTTTGGATTATCGTCCCAGTCGGGTTTAATGAGCGTTTGAATAAAATCTTTCACAAGTTTATTATAATTAGGTTAAAAATATTTTAAATGAAAAAAAAATTTAGTGATATTGCTAAGCAAGCTTTAGAAGAAGCCAAATTACGAAAAAAAAAGAAAGAAAATATTAAAAAAACTAAAGAGGTTAATGGGCCCGAAGGCCCAGAACCTACACGATACGGTGATTGGGAAAAAAAAGGAATTACTTCCGATTTTTGATTTATCGATTTAATCGATTATCAACCAAACTTTGAACAACTGATGGGTCGGCCAAAGTAGAAGTATCTCCTAAGTTACTGTAATCATTTTCAGCAACTTTTCTCAAAATTCTTCTCATAATCTTTCCTGATCTTGTTTTAGGAAGACCGGGAGTAAAATGAATTAAATCTGGAGTCGCAAGAGGTCCAATATTTTTTCTTACCCATTGCTTAAGTTCTTTTGTTAAATCATCAGAACCTTGTTCTCCTGCATTTAAAGTTACATAGCAGTATAATCCGTTACCTTTAATATCGTGCGGGTAACCAACAACAGCAGCTTCTGCTACTTTTGGATGCGCAACGAATGCACTTTCAATTTCTGCAGTACCAAGGTTATGACCAGAAACGATGATAACATCATCAACTCTTCCTGTGATCCAGTAGTAACCATCTTTATCTCTTCTGCATCCATCACCTGTAAAATACATTCCGTCTACGGTTGAGAAATAAGTATCTATAAATCTTTGATGATCACCATAAACAGTTCTCATCTGACCTGGCCAAGAAGCCTTTAAACAAAGTCTTCCTTCGCATGCACCTTTTAATTCTTTACCTTTGTCATCCACGACTGCTGGCTGAACACCATAAAAAGGTTTTGTTGCAGAACCAGGTTTTAAATCAATGGCTCCTGGTTGAGCAGAAATTAAAATTCCACCTGTTTCTGTTTGCCACCAAGTATCAACAATAGGACAACGAGAGTCACCAACAACTTTGTGGTACCATAACCATGCTTCTGGGTTAATCGGCTCACCTACAGACCCCAGAATCTTTAGTGACTTTCTGCTAGCTCTTTTTACTAAGTGATCACCTTCTCTCATTAATGATCTTAATGCAGTAGGCGCTGTATAGAAAATATTTACTTTGTGTTTATCAATTACATCCCAGAAACGACCAGCATCAGGATAAGTTGGAACACCTTCAAACACTAATGTCGTTGCACCGTTCGATAGTGGTCCATAAACAATGTAACTATGTCCTGTAACCCAACCCACATCTGCAGTACACCAGTAAATATCACCTGGTGAATAATTAAAGACATATTGGTGTGTCATTGAAGCATAAACTAAATAACCACCTGTTGTATGAAGAACTCCTTTTGGTTTTCCAGTAGAACCAGATGTATAAAGAATGAACATTGGATCTTCAGCGTTCATTTCTTCTGGTTCGCATTCAGTTGATTGATTGCTAACTAAATCATGATACCAAACATCTCTGCCCTCAACCATGTTAACATCTGCACCAGTATGTTTAAGTACGATACATTTTTTAATTGTTGGGCAAGATTTTAATGCTTCATCAGTTGTTCCTTTTAAAGGGATTGGTTTTTTACCTCTCACACCTTGATCGGCAGTAATAATATATTCAGAGTCACAACCTTGTATTCTTCCAGAAAGTGAATCTGCCGAGAAACCACCAAATACGATTGAGTGAACTGCTCCAATTCTTGTACATGCAAGCATAGCGTAAACTGCTGCAGGAACCATCGGCATATAAATGGTTACACGGTCACCCTTTTTGATTCCTAGTTCTTTCATTCCATTTGCTAGTTTACAAACTTCATCTTTAAGTTCTTGGTAAGTAATCTTGCTATCTACAGTTGGTTCATCCCCTTCAAAAATTAAAGCAACATCGTTTGCTTTTTTTGGCAAGTGTCTATCGATACAGTTATAAGAAACGTTTAAAGTTCCGTCATAGAACCATTTAATATCAACTTTATTTTTACTATAAGTAACGTCTTTTATTTTTGTGTAAGGTTTGATCCAATCAATTCTTTTACCTTCTTTTGCCCAGAACGCTTCGTTGTTGGTTACTGACTCTTTATATTTGCTTTCGTAACCTTTTTTATCAACGTAAGATTTTTTTGCCCAAGCCGAAGGAACTTTGAAAACTAATTCCTTTTTGGATGGAGAGCTAGCTTTTGTAGCTTTCTTTTTAGGTTTTTTAGTTTTCTTAATCTTTTTAGGTTTAACTTTTTTCTTTTTAGTTTTTTTTACTTTTTTCTTCTTAGTTTTTTTAATTTTAGATTTTTTCTTTCTTTTCTTAGCCACGATGTCCCCCTCGTAAAAATTTTCTAGATTTTACCCATCTTAGAAATTATTTTCCAGCATTTTGAGTCGATCGGCATGACTGATAGCCTGCTTTGTTTTATTAAAGCTAAGTTAGAAAGTGCTTTATTTTCTTTAATTATGTTAAGAGTCACAGGAGTTAAAAGTTTTTTTATGAATTTTAATTGCACTGCAACAAACCTTTTTGTTTTATCAGTCTTATCAGGGAATGCTGTTTTAATTACTTCAACTACTCCAACAATTTCTTTTCCAATATTGGAATGATAAAAAAAACATTGATCACCAACTTTCATCTTTTTTAAATTATTTGCAGCCTGATAATTTCTAACACCATCCCAAGCCACACCTTTTGGCCCTGCTTTTTCATGTTGGTCAATGGACCAAACATTAGGCTCTGATTTTACTAGCCAGTATTGTTTCATAGAACAAGTCCTGCACCTTTCATAAAAGGTGCTTTTTGGTCTAAAGGCCACCTTGGTTGAGATAAAATATTTATATTAGATTTTTTACCCAGCATCATATGTTGAATTCCAGTCCAAGCAATCATTGCAGCATTATCAGTACATAGATGAATAGGAGGAAAGTGAGAATTAAACTTTAATTTCTTTGAGACATTATTAATTGTTTTTCTAATCGATAGATTAGAAGCTACACCACCCGAGATAACAAAATTTTTGTGCTTGATATTTTTGTTTCTTTCCAAAAACATTTCGATTGCTTTTTTTGTTTTAACTTCAAGGATTTCGTTAATTGTTTTTTGAAAAGTTGCTGCCAAATTATATCGATCTTGTTTATTTTTTATTTTTTTTGATTGAAATAGAACTGCAGTTTTAAGACCAGCAAAAGATAAATTACATCCTGATTTATGAAGAATCGGTTTTGGTAAATCAAAAAATTTTGCATTTCCTTTTTTTGCATATTGTTCAATTTTTGGCCCCCCAGGAAATTCAATACCTAGAATTTTGGCAGTTTTGTCGAAAGCTTCTCCTAAGGCATCATCAATACTTGTGCCAAGCCTTTTATATTTACCTACTCCCTCAACAGATAAAAATTGAGAATGACCACCTGAAATAAGTAACAATAGATAAGGAAAAGGAATGTGTCGAAACAAACCCATTGTTAATGCATGACCCTCTAAATGATTTACACCATAAAAAGGTTTATTTAAAAATGTAGCTAACGTTTTTCCAGCTGTCATTCCAACCATAAGACAAACTAAAAGACCACGACCAGCTGTAGTCGCTATTCCATCCATAGATTGAAAATCTAATTTACTTTCTTTAATCGCTTTTTTTATAATAACATCAATTTTATCTGCATGGGCTCTTGCTGCTAGATCAGGAACAACTCCACCGAATTTTTTATGAACTTTTTCCTGACTAGAGACAATATTTGATAAAATTTTTACCTTCCCATCAGTCTCTCTTCTGACAATTGAAGCAGCAGTTTCATCGCAACTGGTTTCAATCCCTAAAAAAGTAATAGTTTTTTTCATAATATTTATGCGACGACCAGCCGCTAAAATTAGAATATTAATATATTAATAATTAATATTTAATAGGTTTAATGAATAATAAAAAAATTATCATCGGTAGCAGAGGTAGCCGTTTATCATTAGCTCAATCTGAACATTTTAAAGATGAACTTCTTTTAGCAAATAAAGATTTAAAAGCTGAAAATATAGAAATTAAAATTATTAAAACTTCTGGAGATAAATTTAAAACTGAAAATTTAGCAATACTAGGCGGCAAAGGTCTTTTTGTAAAAGAAATTGAACAAGAACTTTTAGATCATAAAATTGATTGCGCGGTTCATTCTCTAAAAGATGTCCCAACATTCGGACATGAAGATTTATTCCTAGCTACTTATTTAAAAAGAAAAGATGAAAGAGATGCTTTTTTATCTCCATTAACTAAATCATTAAGTACTTTAAAGCCAGGATCAACAGTAGGCACTTGTTCTGTTAGAAGAATTGCTCAGTTTAAAAGAATTAGACCAGATCTTAAAATTGTTTCGATGAGAGGAAACATTGATACTAGAATAGAAAAATTAAAAGAAGGTTTATTAGATTCTATCGTTTTAGCTTACGCAGGAATTAAAAGGCTTGGATTTCATAATTTAGTTTCGGAAATTTTAGACAAAGAAATGATGTTACCTGCTGCAGGACAAGGAATTGTAACAGTTCAATGCAGAAAACAAGATGAAGCAATGATTAATTTAGTTCGATCTGTAAATGATACCGAAACAGAAATGATTGCTAAAGCTGAACGCGCATTTTTACATAGAGTGAATGGAGCTTGTGATACTCCAATTGGAGTAAATGCAGTCGTGAACGATGATAATGAACTTTTTTTAAGAGCAGAATTGTTATCTTTAGATGGCAGCCAACATTTTATTGGACATAAAACTGGATTAATTGACCATGCTGAAAAAATTGGCTTAGATGTCGCTGAAGAGGTATTGTATAAAGCTGGTTCAGATTTTGTATTAAGGGAAACGAAACTTGCGCATACTATTAACCAAAGCAAAAAATAATTTAGAAATTTTAGAAAATAATTTTGTAAAAAACGGTCATACTATTTTTTGTTTGCCAGTACTAAATGCTCTAGAAGTAAAATCAGTAGCATTTGATTTTTCTGATTACCAAAATGTTATTTTTACCAGCTCTCATTCTATTCAGTTTTTAAAAAATAAAAAAAATATTGAGCATTTAAAATGTTATTGTGTTGGTCAGGCAACCGCAAAAGCTGCAAAAAATTTTGGCTTTAAAAACATAGTTAGTTGTGGAGGAAACTATACTTCTCTTAAAAATACTTTTTTTAATTTAGAAAACCAAAAGTCTGTAAAAACCATTTATATTCGCGGTGAATTTATAAGTAATGATTTGGTGAAAGAATTTAAACAAGAAGGTTATTTTGTAAATGAAATCATCAATTATACTACAGAACTTAACCATTCATTTGAGGATGAAATTAAAACAATACTTTTGAATCAATCAATAGATATAATATTTTTATATTCTAAAAGAGCATCTGACTTTCTTTTAAAAATTATTCTGAACCATCAGTTGGCTAGTGCTTGTGAAAAAATTAAATTAAGAACCTTAAGTGAAAATGTATTTTTTCCTTTAAAAAAAATAAAATGGGAGAACATTAAAATTTTTGAGCCTGGTCATGAAGAATTTTGCCTTGATTAGAACAAGTTAGACGTATATTTCATCAATTAATCATGGATATTTTTAGAGATTTTTTTAGCTTAATTACGGACGTTTGGACCAAAGGTATTTCAGGAATTAGTTTCACTGAGATTATTTTAGCACTATCAATTTTTTTAGTTTTTTTACTTTTTCGATCAGTTGTTTCAAAGTTTATTGTAAAAAGAATTGAAAATTACGTAGCAAAATCAACTAATCAGTTTGATAATAATTTAACTAAAGCTTTAGAAGGACCGGTAAAATTTATACCAATCGTATTTGGTTTTTTTGTAGCTTCAAGTTTCTTAACACTAGGAGGAAAGTCAGTTTTATTTGTTGAATATTTAAACCGTTCTTTAGTGACGATACTTATTTTTTGGTTCATCCATCAAATTATTCATCCAGTTGCATTATTAATCAAAAGTATTGAAGATGTTTTAACCAAAGATTTATTAAACTGGATTATAAGAGCAATTAAAATTTTAATTTTAATTTTAGGATTTGGCGCGACATTAGAAATTTGGGGAATAAAAATTGGACCAATTATTGCAGGCTTAGGATTATTTGGTGTTGCAGTAGCTTTAGGTGCTCAGGATTTATTTAAAAATTTAATATCAGGAATTTTAGTCCTTGTAGAAAAAAGATTTAAAGTAGGAGATTGGATCAGTGTTGAAGGTGTGATCGAAGGGACTGTAGAAAATATTGGTTTTAGATCTACAACTGTGAGAAAATTTAATAAGTCACTTGCAACAATTCCTAATTTTCAGTTTGCTGAAAAAGCAGTTGTTAATCAAACTGAAACCACAAATAGAAGAATTGAATGGGTTGTTGGGCTTGAATATAGAAGCACTTCTGAACAGTTAACAAAAGTAAGAGATGGAATTGAAAAATATGTTAAAGAAAGTCCTGATTTTATTGTAAGTGAAGATACACCTTGTGCAGTCAAACTTAATAAATTTGCTGCAAGTTCAATTGATATTTTAATTAAATGTCATGCTAAAACAGGGGACTATTATGAAGGGTTAGATGTTCAAGATAGATTTATTTTAGCCATAAAAAAAATTGTTGAAAGTGCAGGAGCATCTTTTGCATTTCCTTCTCAATCTATTTATGTGGAAAAATTTGACAAATGAAGTCTGTTTTAATTTTATTAGATAACATTATTCATCTTTATTTATGGGTTGTGATTATAAGCGCGGTACTTTCTTGGCTGACTGCTTTTAATGTTATTAATACAAGTAACCGATTTGTTTATTCAGTTATACAAACTTGTTACCGATTAACAGAACCAGCTTTAGAGCAAATTAGAAGATTTTTACCAGTGATGGGAGGCATGGATTTTTCACCAGTTGTACTTATTTTATTATTAATGTTTTTAAGAAATTTATTGTTTGAATTATTTGCCCCAGGATTATTTTAATGGTGATAGATGGAAAACAATTAGCTGAAGAACTTAGAAATAGACTTAAAGAAAAAATTTCAAAAATAGATATAAAGAAAAAACCAGGGTTAACTGTTATTCTCATAGGCGAAGATCCAGCTAGTCAAATATATGTAAAAAATAAAGAAAAGTTTGCTAATGAAATTGGAATTAACTCAAAAGTTTTGAGATTTAATTCTGATATTACTGAGGAAAAGTTAAAAGATGAAATCAAAAAACTTAATTTAGATGAAAATGTTCATGGAATACTAGTTCAGCTTCCTCTTCCAAAACATATTAATCAGAGAGATATTATTGAAACGATTGATCCGAAAAAGGATGTTGATGGATTTCATCCAATCAATGTTGGAAATTTATCATCTGGAAATGATGCCATGATACCATGCACACCTCTTGGATGTTTTTATCTTATAAAAAAAGTTGTCAAAAATTTAAACGGAATGAATGCAGTTGTGATTGGTAGATCTAATATTAACGGAAAACCTATGACTCAGCTATTACTTAGAGAAAATTGTACAGTAACGATTGTACATTCTAAGACAAAAAATATTGAAGCAATATGTAAAAATGCAGACCTAGTTGTTGCCGCAGTAGGGATTGCTAATATGGTTAAAGCAGATTGGATAAAAAAAGATGCAGTTGTGATTGATGTTGGAATTAACCGACTAGAAGTTGATGGCAAAAAGAAGCTAGTTGGCGATGTCGATTTTGAAAACGTTAAAGATAAAGTTAAAGCGATCACACCCGTTCCAGGTGGCGTTGGACCTATGACGATTGCCTGTTTATTAGAAAATACTCTTAAAGCTTATAATAATATTATATCAAAAAAATAAAACGGGGTGCGCTTCCCAGTCAACTGAGAAGCCCCCTTTATTTTGCCTCTCGGCTGAATTCATTTAGAAAAATGAATTCTAGTTTTAAGTTTTTAAACCTAAATTAACGGACAAAATATTCCGTCTCTTTAAATTTCAGGTGGTGACATTAAACACCTCCTCCAATTATTACTGGAACATATTCTTATAAAATTTTCAAATCAGGACACGTAAAATTAGAAATAAGAAATAATTATTAAAATTCATTGAGATAAAAGTATTTAAAAATACAACTCAAAATTTATACCTTTTAGAATCGTTGATAGCGGCTGTTTTTTTTTCTTAATTTAGATTGAAAAAAAAAATACATTATTTTTCAAGAAATTAAATTTCTGTATTTTTAAAAATAAAAGTTTATATTAGTTGAAATTTTTTTTTATAATTCGTCTTTTCCAATATTTACCTTCAAATGCTTACTTTTTCTAAGTTTTAGCACAACAATTGCTATTGCCAAAAGTAGTATTGCACCTGACTCATAAATTAATGCAGAGGCAGCTAAATCTTTTTTTTGTAATATGATCAATCTAGCCAAAGCAGTAATTGCAATAAATAAAGGGTAGGTTAATCGAACAGTTTGTGTCCCCCAGTAATTTGCTATCATTCCTATGACTTCTAAATAAATAAACAAAAGTAATAAATCTGCTAATGAGATACTTTTATTTTCCCACATTAATTTTAATTCACTAAGGAAAGCAATGACAGTTGCTAAACATACAAGAGTAGCACCAACTAACTGTATTATTCGAATGGTATTTTTCACTTACGAAGAAGTTTACAATGTTTTTTAATAAAATTCTCTACATTTTTTTTATTAAAAGTTTTGTTTTCTTCAAAAGAAACTTTTTTTACCGAATATAAAGGGCTATTTGAGATTCTAGATACAATTGAAATATTACCTTTGTATAATTTTAATTTTATCTGACCTCTAATTTTTCTTCTATTTTTATCTATAATTTTTTGCAGTTTAAAACGTTCTTTTGAATACCAATAGCCGTTATAAATTAATTCTGCATATCTTGGCATTAGTTCATCGTTTTTATGCATTGTAGCTCTATCAAGATTTACAGATTGAATTGCTCTGTTTGCAAAAACTAAAACTGTTCCTCCAGGTGTTTCATAAACACCTCTCGATTTAATTCCAATAAATCTATTTTCAACCAAATCAACTCTTCCAATTCCATTTCTTCCGGCGATGTCATTTAATTTTTTTAATAACTTTGCAGGAGAAAGTTTTTTACCATTTAGTTTTACAGGATCTCCGTTTAGGTAATCTAAAGAGATATAAGTAGGTTTGTTAGGTGCTTTTTCAGGTGAAGTTGTTCTTTGATAAATATATTCTGGAGCTGGTTTTTTTGGATCTTCTAATACTTTACCCTCTGTTGAAGTGTGAAGAAGGTTGTCATCTACTGAAAATGGAGGTGCTCCCTTTTTATCTTTTGGAACAATAATACCATTTTTCTGAGCATATTTAATTAGATCACTTCTAGAGTTTAATTTCCAATTTCTCCAAGGAGCTATCACTTTAATTTTTGGTCCAAAATAATGGTAGCCAAGTTCAAATCTAACTTGATCATTACCTTTACCTGTTGCTCCATGAGAAACAGCTTGTGCTTTAAATTTTTTTGCAATTTCAATTTGTCTTCTTGCAATTAAAGGGCGTGCAATTGAAGTTCCTAGTAAATAAATTCCTTCATAAATAGCGTTTCCTCTAATCATTGGGAATACATAGTCTTTTACAAATTTTTCTTGAAGATCTTCAATGATGATTTTTTTAACACCTAGTTTTTTAGCATTTTTATAAATAGCTTTTCGGTCAATCTCTTGCCCGAGATCTGATGTATAGCAAATGACTTCAGCTTTATAAGTATCTTGTAACCACTTTAAAATAACAGAAGTATCCAATCCTCCTGAGTAAGCCAAAACAATTTTATTAATTTTTTTCATAGACTAACTGCAGTTTTTTCTAGCGGCATTATAAGCGTCCGTAAAACCCATCAAAGAATAAGTATCTTTTGTTTTGTTTCCCCTCGCAGAGACACCAGTTACTGTAGCTTTATTGTTTTTTTTCATAGCTTGAATCATTTTTAATTCATCGTTTAAGCCTGGTAACCAACCAAATTTATCTTTGGTTAAAAATTTAAATGATGCATTTCCAACATCAACATCAATATCGCTTTTCTTTTTTAAAGGATAACCATTGGTAATACTAATTTCATTTGAAACACCATCTTTAGGTCTAAAGGTAACAAAAATTCTACTTTCGGCTCTATTTAAACTTTCAGGTGTCATTTTCACAGGCATTGAAACTGCAAAACAAGTTTTCCCATCTCCACTTTCAATATATTGACTTTCCCAAGATTTAAATTTTTTCTCAATTTTGATTGCAGCATTAGAACTTACCAATGAAAGACCAAGTATGACAAAAGTTAAAAGTAATTTTTTTATGGACATGGATTCGAATAAATTAATTGGATATCATTTATATCCTTAATCACTTGATCATCAAGTTTGATTTCATGGCCTTTAAGATTTGTTTTGAGCTGATCCATTTTGGTAGCACCTATAATTACTGAGGTTACAAAATCCTGAATTTCACAAAATTTAATTGCCATTTGACAAACATCTAGACCATGTTTTTTTGCAATTTGCATATAAGCTTTAATCGCAGGCTCTGAATTAGGAGTTCTGTATCTAGGGTACCTATCACCAAATAGTTTTAATCTGGTACCTTCTGGTAATTTTCCATCTAAATATTTTCCACTTATTGTTCCACTAGCTAAAGGAGAATAGGCTAATAGTCTTGTATTTTCTCTAATAGAAATTTCTGAAATGCCAACCTCGTAACTTCTATTAAGCAGGTTATATGGATTTTGTACTGATACGATTTTTGATAAATTTTTTTCTTTTGCAACTCTTATAAATTCAAAAGTTCCCCAAGCAGTCTCATTTGAAAGACCGATTGTTCTAATTTTTCCTTCTTTTACAAATTCATGCAAGCATTCTAAAGTTTCTTCAATAGCAATAATATTTTTTGTTTCTTTATGTTGATATTCTAGACCTGAAAAAACATTGAGTGGTCGGTCAGGCCAATGTAGTTGATAAAGATCAATATAGTCTGTATTTAAATTTTTTAGTGACCTGTTTAGTGCAAATTTAATTTGTTCTTTGTTGAGTCTTGTTTCTTCACCATTAGGTCTAAACCAATCCATTTTAGATCTGCCAACTATTTTATCTGCAATAACAATTTTATCTCTATTTTTTTTTGATTGTATCCATCTTCCAATAATTCTACTTGTTTCGCCTTGCGTTTCCTTTGTAGGAGGAATTGGGTACAGTTCTGCAGTATCAAAAAAATTAACACCATAATCTGTTGCGTAATCCATCTGCTCAAAAGCATCTTTTTCATTGTTTTGCTGTCCCCAGGTCATTGTGCCTAGGGCGATTGTACTTACTTTTATTTCTGAGTCTCCAAGCTTTTTAAATTCCATAATCAAATTTGTTTACCTTATTGATCAACAATTATAAATAAAAAGTTAATGATAGATCAAATCTTTATTTTTTTTCAAATTGTCTTAATTGATCTGGTTCTTGCCGCTGATAATGCCATCATTATTGGTATGCTTGCTTCAAGCTTTCCTCCACCACAAAGAAAAATAATTTTATTCTGGGGTGTATCAGCAGCAGTTATTTTTAGAATTTTGTTTGCTTTGTTAGCTGCATATCTTTTTCAGATACAGTGGCTCAAACTGATAGGAGGAATTATTCTTTTATGGGTCGTATACAAACTGTATAGAGATATTATTCGACCATCTAAAAAAAATACACCTAAGTTTAAAAAACAAAAAACGTCTCTTTATAATGCAATTTTTACAGTTGCACTTGCGGATATTACTTTAAGTTTAGATAATGTTTTAGGAGTGGCAGGTGCTGCCAAAAATCATTATGGATTATTAGTTTTTGGTTTGCTCTTAGCTATTGTTTTAATGGCAACGATTGCGAATTATATTTCAAAAGTTATTCATAAACATATTTGGATTGCATGGCTGGGATTACTGACAATTTTATATGTTGCATTAGAACTCATCTATTCTGATATCAAGTTTTTAATTATTTAATTAATTTGAGTAATTTTGATGATATTTTGCTTTTTTATTGATTTTAATGACTTGAAATTGACATAAAATATTATCATATTACTGTCATAAACAATTAGAACTTAAAAGGAGTTTATGAGTTTAAGAGATAGAATTGCGAGAGTTCAGTCTACTTCAAGAGTAGCTGATCAAACAGTAAACGAAGGTTTACGATCATACATGCTTAAAGTTTATAACTTTATGGCATCAGGTGTTTTATTAACTGGTTTTGTTGCTTTAGGACTTTTTAAGTTTGCAGTTGTAACTGATCAAGCTGGAAATATAGTTTCATTAACTGCACTTGGAAATGCAATTTATAATTCAGGATTAATGTGGATCATTGCTTTGGCACCACTTGGAATCGTTTTTTATATGAGCTTCGGAATTAACAAAATGAGTGCACAAAAAGCTCAAACTGTTTTTTGGATTTTTGCTGCATTAATGGGTGCATCATTATCTTCTATTTTTGTTGCTTATACCGGAACTAGTATTGCTAGAGTTTTCTTTATTACCGCAGGAACTTTTGGTGCAATGAGCTTATATGGTTATACTACAAAAAGAGATCTTACAGGCTTTGGATCATTTTTAATCATGGGATTGATTGGAATTTTAATTGCATCCATCGTTAATATATTTTTAAAATCTCCTGCTGTATATTTTGTAGTATCGATTTTAGGTGTTTTAATTTTTGTTGGTTTAACAGCTTATGATACTCAAAAAATTAAAAGCATGTATTTTGAAAGTGATAGTAGCGAAGTTGCAGGTAAAAAAGCTGTGATGGGTGCTTTAACACTTTACTTAGACTTTATTAATTTATTTATTATGTTGCTTAGACTTTTTGGTCAAAGACGATAATTAAAAAAAAATTATAAAATCCCCAATTTCTTTTAAAGAGTTGGGGATTTTTTTTTACTACATTTTTTTGAGCAATACTTCACATGCTCCCAGTTCAGTTTCCATTTTCTTCTCCAGCTAAAAGATAATCCGCAGGTTACACATTTTTTCTTTGGAAGGTCTTTTTTTAATTTCACTTAATAATTTTTAGATTTTTTTTATTCAAAACTCCAATGATGCTTTTGAGATTATCAGAATATTTAATAATTTTTCCGTATTGGTCTTTTAGGGCGTATTTTTGACCTTGTTTGCTTTTAAGATTCTTGGTGATTTGAAACAAAGGTTTTTCAGTAGCTTTTCTATAAATATCAAACCCAACAGTATTTTTGCTGATATAAATTGCATAATCTTTCCACTCACCTTTGGCAACCATCGCCCCATAAATATTAAGAATCTCACCAAGTTCATTTTTATTAAAAAAGTTTTCTTCTTTAAAATCTTTATTATGAATAATTTTAAACATCTTTTTTATATTTATTAATCAATCCGATTTGAAGCATAGTAAAAATTAAAGTGATAGGTAAAATTCCAAAGACTTTAAATTTAACCCAAAAATCTTCAGTCTGAGTTCGCCACACCAATTCGTTTAGCAAAGCTAAGAAGATAAAGAAAATAATCCATCTTTGATTAAGCAACTCCCATCCTTTTTCTTCTAATTGAATTGAATTTTCTAGCATGCTTTTAAGAAAATTTTTGTTAAGCAAAAACTTTCCACCAATAAGAACTAAAGCAAAAATTACATTAACAATGGTTGGTTTCATATAAAAAAAGGTTTTGTTATCGAAATAAAGAGTCAGTGCACCAAAAATCGTGACAATGATCGCTCCAATAATTGGGACTTTTGGAATTTTTTTTTCAACTATATACAAAAGAATAGTGGCAATGATGGTTGCAATAATTAATGGAAGGATTGCTTCTTGCATTCCATATTTTTTATAAAATATAAAGAATATTAATAAGGGACCAAAATCTGATATAACTTTTACAAAAGATTTATTCATGTTTAAAAAGTTTTTATTTTTCTTATTTATACTTTTTCAAACTTCGCCACTTCTTGCAAGTCAATTTAATTTTAATGTTTACGCTTTAAATTTAAATTTTATGCAAGTCAAACTTGATATGAATAACAATAAGATTTTTTCTGTGATTGAAAGTAAGGGTTTAGTTGGACATTTTGTTAGTTTTAAAACGATTATTCAAACAACCTTTTCAGATAATAAAGTTAGATATTTTTTTAAAGAGTTTAAAAAAAATAAAGATGAAATTTATGAATTTGAAACAGTAAATGGAAAAGTGATTTATAATTCAAAAAAAATAAAAAAAGGTTCTCAGTATAAAAAAATAGAAATTCAAGATTTGAACAATACCATTGATCCTTTGACAGGAGTTAGAGATATGCTTTTTGGGCAAAAAACAAAATTGAACTGTGATTTAAAAAAGAAGATTTATGATGGTGATGATGTTTATGAGGTATATTTTAGACCTATTAAAAAATTAAAAAAAGAAATTATTATAGAAGGAAAAAAATATCCCATTCATCAGGCATGTTCTTTGAATTATAAAGCTATTTCTGGACATAAACTTTCAAGAGAAAAAGATTTAAATTCTAGATATTTAAATGTCTATTTTGCGAAGCAAGAAGATACCTTTGTTCCAGTATATTTTGACACCAAATTGAAGATTTTGTCCTTAAAGATGTATTTATCAACAATTGTAAAGCCTTGATTTATCCTTAATCATCATTAACTATTTAGTATCAATGAAAATTGAAAAATCTAAAAAAGCAAAATTTTCAATCGGCGAAGTAGTAAGACATAGATTGTTCGAGTTTAGAGGAATAATTTACGATGTAGATTTTGAATTCAATAATTCAGAAGAATGGTATCAATCGATTCCAAGAGATGTAAGACCTCGTAAGGATCAGCCTTTTTATCATATATTAGCTGAGAATGACGAGATCACTTATGAAGCTTATGTGTCTGAACAAAATTTAGTTTTGGACGATAGAACTGAGCCTGTGGGGCATCCTCTGGTAAAAGAGATTTTTAAGGGTCAAAATAAGGAAGGCCTTTATTTAAGATCAACTAATTAACAGACGCCTTAAAGTTAACACTTTTTTCTCATCAAAAAATCAAATTGGGCATTTAAGTTATTTTTACTAGTCCAGTTTGAAGTTTTTCCCATTCTCCCTCTTCAAACTGGACAGACTTACACATACAAATTCATTTTTTTCTATATTATGATTTTAGAATGTTTGATTTTTTCAAGTCTAAGAATTTTATTGGTTTTTATGATCAGTATATTTTCTGGATTAAAGTTCTTTTTTTATCATTATTAATTTTTGGTTTAATTTTATCTCTATTTGTCTCTCCAGCGGACTATCTGCAGGGCGATACTGTTAGAATTATGTATGTGCATGTTCCAGCTTCATGGTTATCATTGATGATTTTTGCAGCAATGGGAGTGAGTGGTTTATTAACATTAGTTTTTAAATTTAGATTTTTTACTCTTGTTTCAAAAAGCCTAGCACCAATTGGTTTTACATTTTGTTTAATATCATTGTTTACAGGATCAATTTGGGGGCAACCTACGTGGGGAACTTTCTGGGCATGGGATGCACGATTGACTTCAATGCTTGTATTAGCTTTTATTTATATTTTTTACATTTTAAGTTGGAGAATCATAAAGAAATTTTTGTTAGCTGAAAAAATATCAGCTCTCATATCTTTGGTTGGTTTAGCTAATATTCCTGTAATTAAATTTTCAGTTAATTGGTGGAATACACTTCATCAGCCCGCAAGTATTAAATTAACTGGAGCACCTACTATTCATTCATCAATGTTAACGCCGTTAGTAATTATGTTTTTAGTCTTTGTAATATTTGCGCTTATTAATTTTTTAATTAGACTTAAGTTTGAAACTTTAAATATGAAGTTAAATAAACATGAATAGAAATGTAAAAAAAAGAATTATTTTTTTTTTAATTTCAGTTATTACTTTTTTAATAATAGGACAGTATATTTTTAAATCATTAAGAAAAAATACTGTTTATTTTTTTACGCCATCTGAATTATTTATCTTATCCGAAATTCCTAGAGGAACAATTAGAATTGGAGGAATGGTTAAAAAAAATTCTTTAAATAAAAAAAATAATACCTATCAATTTATTATCAGTGATTTTAAACAAGAAGTTAAGGTTGAGTATATTGGGGTTTTGCCCAACTTATTTGTTGAGGGTCAGGGTGCGGTGATAGAAGGTCAACTGATTGATAGACTTTCTTTAAAAGCAGAAAATATTTTAGCAAAGCATGATGAAAAATATATGCCAAAGGAAGTAGCTGATGCTTTAAAAAATAAAGGAAGTTGGCAAAAAAAATATGGCAAGTAATTTTGCAAATATTTTGCTGTTTATTGCGGTAATATCTTCTTTCGTTTCAAATTTTTTCTTTTTTAATAAAAAAACTGAAGCCTCTATAAGAAGTTTTAGAATTTCAGGCTTATTTGTAATACTTTCATTTTTCTTATTAATATATTTTTTTTACACTTCTAACTTTTCAATTGCCGCAGTTTATGAAAATTCTCATTCATTAAAACCTACTATGTATAAAGTTGCTGGAGCATGGGGTAATCACGAAGGTAGTCTTTTACTTTTTGTTATGATTGTATCTTTGTATGGAATGGCTTTTTCTTTTTTAAATAAAAAAAATAATTCTAATTTAACCAAGTGGGTTATTTTTTTTCAAAATAATATTTTATTAATTTTTTTAGTCTACTTAGTCACAACATCTAATCCTTTTGATATGATTGTACCGCATCCAGGTGAGGGTTTAGGTTTGAATCCAATTTTACAGGATCCATTGTTAGTTATTCATCCACCTTTTCTATATTTAGGTTATGTAGGTTTTTCATTAACCTTAAGTTTAGTTCTAGCTTCTTTAATTATCCAATCTTTAAATTCAGAGTGGGCGCAATTAACTTGGCCTTGGGTTTTATCATCATGGGTTTTTCTAACTATCGGAATTGGTCTTGGTTCTATTTGGGCCTATTATGAATTGGGTTGGGGAGGTTATTGGTTTTGGGATCCAGTTGAAAATTCATCTCTCATGCCATGGTTAGTATCAACTGCACTTTTACACACGATGTTATCACTCAAAGTAAAAAATTTGATGAAGTCATGGACAGCTTTATTAGCTATTTTAACTTTTAGTTTTAGTTTGTTAGGTACTTTTTTAGTTAGATCAGGTGTTTTAAATTCTGTGCATGCTTTTGCTAATGATCCTGAGCGAGGAATTTTTATTTTAACAATTATTTTTATAATTACTTTTGTCTCTTTTGTAATTTTTGTTTTTTATAAACCAAATGATATTTCAAACAATCAAATTGCTCTTTTTAGTAAAGAGAGTTTTTTATTATTTAATAATTATTTTTTATTATTTTTTTTAACAGTCATTGTGATTGGCACTGTTTATCCAATTATTTTATCTATTTTTAATGAAACTATTTCTGTTGGACCATCTTTTTATAATACAATTTTAGCACCATTTATTTTCATTTTTTTAATATTGATGGGCATTGGTCCTATGATGAAATGGGGTAAAAATATTTTATTATCTCAAAAAAAAATAATTTTTTTTACGATAATTGGATCTTTTGCATTATCGGCTACAATTATATTTTTAGCCAATAAGAAAAATCTAATTTTATTTTTAGGATTATTAAGCAGCATTTATTTAATGATTTCTATTATTATTGAAAATATTAGAAATAGAGAGTTTTTTAAGCCTTATTACCTTCCTAAAAATTTAGCTCATTTTGGATTTGCTTTATTAATTTTTTCTATATTTTTAAATTCTCATTTTTCATTAAGTAAAAATTTTGAAATTAAAGATAAAGAAACGATCAACTTCAATGATATTTCGATTAAATTAAATAATAGGCAGTTAAAACAAGAAAGTAATTATTATGAAATGATTGCAAATTTTGAAGTTAAAAAAAATAATTTTATTTTTAATTTAAATCCGTCTGTTAGAAAATTTTTTCAACCTAATCAGATAACATCAGAAACAAGTATTCTTTCAAGAATGTTTTCAGATCATTATATTGTTGTTAACTTTCAAGACAGGAAAAGTGATGTGCTAGGTGTAAGATATTATTTTAACTACTTTATTTATGGTATTTGGCTTGGTTTATTATTAATTATTTTAGGAGGATTATTTAGTGCAATTAAAAAAAGAGCATAAAGTAATAATTGTTTCTTCCATTTTTATTAGTTTATTTTTTATTTTTTATTTTTCTCTGGGTAAAAATAATCAACATAATCCAACAGTTATGATTGGTAAAAAGCTTCCTATTATTTCAGGCAATTCTTTAGAAAATGACAAAAAAATAAACTTGAACTCAAAATTAAAAAATGAATTTTTTTTAATTAATATTTTTGCTTCTTGGTGTGCCCCATGTAGAGAAGAGCATAAATATCTTATGAATTTGAAAAATTCTAAAATTAAAATTGTTGGCATTAATTATAAAGATAGTGAACAAAATGCTAAACAGTTTTTAAAACAATTAAACAACCCTTATTTTGAAGTAGTCAAAGATTATAGTGGAAAGTTATCAATTGAACTGGGCGCATACGGTGTTCCTGAAACTTATATCATAGATAAAAATCATAATATTATTTCTAAGCATATTGGTCCAATTAATGAAAAATTTGTAAAAGAAATACGAGAGCTCAAAAAATGAAAATTTTTAAATTAGTTTTTTTAATATTTTTTTTAATTATAGGACAAGCTTTTGCAAATGAAGAGATTGAAAAAAAAACAGATCAAATTACAAAAAACCTGAGATGTTTAGTCTGCCAAGGACAGTCTGTTTATGATTCTAATTCAGATTTTGCAGAAGATATAAAGTTGTATGTTAGAGAAGAGTTAACAAAGGGGGCGAGTGAAAAAAAAATATATAGTTATATGGTTTCTAAATATGGTGATTGGATTCTATTTAATCCACCCTTAAGTTATAAAAGCATTTCTTTATGGTTAATTCCTTTTTTATTTATATTGTTTGGAGCTATAATTATTTATCGTAAGGTTAAAATTGAAAAATAAATGTTGTCATAGTTTTGTTTTAAGAAAAGTAGACTTAGAACAAAAAAAAAGAAAAATTTGTAAGAAATGTGGATTTATAGATTACAAAAATCCAAAGATTGTTGCCGGATCAATTATAGTTAAACAGGGAAAATATCTTTTATGCAGAAGAGCGATTCATCCAGGTTATGGGTTATGGACTTTACCTTCTGGTTACTTGGATGAAAATGAAAATCCCAAACATGGTGCTATTAGAGAGGCAAAAGAAGAAGCAAATATTAAAATAAAAATCCAACAGTTGTTAGCTATCTATACAATTAAAAAAAGAAATATTATTCAGTTAATGTTTTTAGCAAAGCAAATTAATAAAACTTTTAAACCTGGCATTGAAACATTAGAGGCTAAATTTTTTGATTTTAAAGAAATTCCTTGGAAGAAAATTGCTTTTCCAAGTGTAAGCTTTACGCTTCGCTATTATTATAAAAATAAAAATAAACTTAAAAATAGTCCAATTTTTCATGATTTTAACGGCGATTAGTGCTTTAAATTTTTTATTTATTAATATAAAAGAGAGTTAAATGAAAAAAATAATAGTTTTAATATTTTTAAGTTTTTTAAACTTCAATGTTGCTAATGCAGGCGGTTGGAGTATAAAAATTGTATTTGATTATAGTGATGATAAAAAAAGATCAGGTTACCTTGAAAGTACTTACAGTTTTTCAGAAAATAAAAGTGTTGATACAATTTTAGGAAAAGTCATTCCAATTGCAGGTGGTTTAATTACTGATGATAGTGCTGCTATGGCTTATGTTGGTGGAAAAATAAATTATACTTTTGGAAATTTTGTAATTTCGCCAAGTTTCACTCCGGGCTTTTACAGCGATGGAGATGGAAAAGATCTGGGTAACGCGTTGGAATTCAAATCTCAAGTTAATTTAGGATGGAATTACGGTTCTAATTCAAACATGTCGTTCAGTTATAGTCATATATCAAATGCTAGTTTGGGTGATAAAAATCCTGGAGCAAATAATATTGCTTTCACTTTTTATAAGCAGTACTAAATCTTAGATTTTAATGAAATTATTGGATTGTCATAATATCGAAGATTTTCGTAAACTTGCAAAAAAAAAATTACCTTCACCTATTTTTCATTACATTGATGGTGGAGCTGATGATGAAACAACATTACGAAGAAATACAGAATCTTTTAATAAGTGTGATTTAGTTCCCAATGTTCTTACTGATGTAAGTAATATTGATACCTCAACAACAGTTCTTGGGCAAAAAATAGATTTTCCTCTTTTTTTATCACCAACTGCTATGCACCAAATGTATCACCATGAAGGTGAGAGAGCGACAGCAAGAGCTGCAGAAAAATTTGGAACTTTTTTTAGTCTTTCAACAATGGGCACAACAAGTATTGAAGAAGTTGCAAATGCTGCAAGTGGTCCAAAAATGTTTCAACTTTATATTCATAAAGATCAAGGCCTAACTGATAATTTAATTGATAGATGTAAAACATCTGGCTTTAAAGCTATGTGTTTAACCGTTGATACAATTGTTGCCGGAAACAGAGAAAGAGATCATAGAACTGGTTTTACAACTCCGCCTAAATTAACTTTAGAGAGCCTGATGAGTTTTGCCATGCATCCTGAGTGGAGTATCAGGTATTTATTGGGTCCAAAGTTTAAGTTAGCAAACATTGCTCATATGACCAATAAAGGAACAAGTATTGAGATTTCAATCATGGATTATATCAATCAGCAATTTGATACGACGATGAACTGGAAACATGCGGAGTATGCTGCAAAAAAATGGGGTGGTCCTTTTGCATTAAAAGGTGTGATGTCAGTTGAGGATGCAAAACGTGCAATTGATATTGGAGCAAGTGCAATTATGATTTCAAATCATGGCGGTAGACAATTAGATGGTTCAAGAGCTCCATTTGATCAACTACAAACTTTAGTTGATGCTGTAGGAGATAAAATTGAAATTATTTTAGACGGAGGTGTAAGAAGAGGAACTCACGTTTTAAAAGCTTTAGCATTAGGTGCAAAAGCATGTTCAATTGGAAAAGCGTATTTATATGGTTTAAGTGCAGGAGGTCAAAAAGGAGTTGAGAGAGTTCTTAGTAAAATGAAAGATGAAATTACTCGTGGCATGACTTTAATGGGAACTCGAAATGTTAAAGAGTTAACTAAAGATAAAATTGCCTTTAGATAAAATTTATGAAAATTGCTGATAACTTTTTTAGATTAGGTACAGAAAACGCATTTGTTATTCTTGCAAAAGCAAAAAAATTAGAAAGCGAAGGAAGAGAAATTATTAATCTTGGAATTGGTCAGCCTGATTTTTTAACTCCTAAGCATATTGTTGAAGCTGGCAAAAAAGCTTTAGATGAAGGTCATCATGGTTATACTCCTGCAAATGGAACCTTAGAATTAAGAGAAGGTGTTTCAAGACATATTAAAAAAATGTATGGAGCTGAAATTGGATCAGATAGAGTATTCATTGCTCCTGGTGGAAAGCCAATTATGTTTTTTGCAATTATGCTTTTTGGTCAACCAGATACTGAAATTATTTATCCAGAACCAGGTTTTCCAATTTATGAATCGATGATCAATTATACCGGGGCTAAAGCAGTTCCGATGTACTTGTCAGATAAACAAAATTTTTCTTTCAAAGCTGATGAAGTTTTAGGTTTAATTAATGACAAGACAAGATTGATCATTATTAATAATCCTCAAAATCCAACTGGAGGATTAATCGAAAAATCTGAGATTGATAAGCTGGTTGAAGGTTTAAAGAAATTTCCTGATGTTGCTATTCTAAGTGATGAAATTTATTCACGCCAAATTTATGATGGAAAAAAAATGCCATCATTTTTTTACTACCCAGAACTTTATGACAGACTTATTGTTTTGGATGGCTGGAGCAAAACTTATGCGATGACCGGTTGGAGATTAGGTTGGTCTGTGTGGCCAGAAAAATTAGTTGAAATGGTTACTCGTTTAGCCATCAATAGTTATTCATGTGTATCTGCAGCTAATCAAGTTGCAGCTCTTGCAGCGTTAGAGGGTCCACACGATTTCTTAGATGACATGATGGATAAATTTAACAAGAGACGTAAATTAATTGTTGATGGATTAAATAGTTTTCCAGGAATTAGATGCAATAATCCTGGTGGGGCTTTTTATGTATTTCCTAATGTGAGTGGAACGGGAATGAGTGGAGAGACATTTGCACAAAAATGTTTGTATGATGCTGGAGTTGCTTTAGTTCCAGGCACAAGTTTTGGAAAATCAGCTACTAATTTTGTAAGATTTAGTTTTGCAAATTCTTACGAAAATATAGAAAAAGCATTGGAGAAAATCAAAAAAATTCTCTAATATAGGTAATTATGCCTTTACATTTACCAGATTCAGATGAAGTTATTTTAGAAAATCGTTCTCAAATTGTTAGCGATTTAAAAAAGTTAACTAAAAATGTTATTTCGGCAGAGGAAGAAATTAAACCATATGAAACTGATGGTCTTTCTGTTTACAGACAAAAACCGGTTGCGGTTGTTTTGCCAGAAAATACTAAAGAAGTTTCTGAAATATTAAAATATTGTAACAGTAAAGAAATCAAAGTTGTCCCAAGAGGTGCAGGAACAGGTTTATCAGGTGGAGCTATACCATTAAAAGATTGTGTTTTAATGGGAATGGGAAAATTTAATAAAATTTTAGAAACAGATTTTAAAAATAGATGTGTTGTTGCGCAACCTTGTGTAACTAATTTAGCAATTACAAAAGCAGTCGAGCATGAAAATTATTATTATGCTCCAGATCCATCTAGTCAGTTAGCTTGTTCTATTGGAGGAAATGTTGCTGAAAATTCAGGCGGAGTTCATTCTTTGAAATATGGAACCACGACAAATAATTTAATGGGTGTTGAAATAGTTTTGATGAATGGAACTGTCCTTAAACTTGGTGGAAAACATTTAGATTCTGAAGGTTATGATTTATTGGGTTTGATTACTGGTTCTGAAGGTTTGTTAGGAGTAGTGACAGAAGTTACTGTTAGAATTTTAAAAAAACCTGAATCAATTAGAGCTGTTCTAATTGGTTTTGATACGATTGAAGATTCTGGAAATTGTGTTGCAGATATTATTGGAAAAGGAATTGTCCCTGCTGGAATGGAAATTATGGACAAGCCATTAATTATCGCGACAGATAATTTTGCAAAAGCAGGTTATCCTAGAAATGTTGAGGCATTATTAATTGTTGAGCTTGATGGTACATCGAGTGAAGTTGATACATTAATAGAAAAAGTTCTTGATATAGCCAAAATGAATAAGGCTACCTACAACAGAGCAAGCTCAAGTGACGAAGAAAGAATGCGTTTTTGGAAAGGTAGAAAAGCAGCCTTTACTGCATGCGGAGTTATTGCTCCAGATTATATTTGTATGGATGGTTCAATTCCAAGAAACAAACTTGCGGATGTTTTGGGTCACATCAATAAACTTTCAAAAAAATATAAACTTGATGTTGCCAATTGTTTTCATGCTGGTGATGGAAATTTACACCCACTTATAATGTTTGATTCTAATGATCCAGTTGAAATGAAAAAAGCAGAAGATTTTGGAGCAGATATATTAAAATATTGTGTCAAAGTTGGAGGAGTTTTATCAGGTGAGCATGGTATTGGAGTTGAAAAGCGTGAACTGATGTGTGAGATGTTTAATGACAATGATATTCAACAACAGTTAAATATTAAAATAGCTTTTGATAACAAAAATTTATTAAACCCAGGCAAAGTTTTTCCAATTTTACATAGATGTGCCGAGGGTGGAAGAATGCATATTCATAAAGGTAAAGATAAGTTTCCACATCTTCCGAGATTTTAATGTCAGATATCTTCCTTCCTAATAACGAACAAGAAGTATCTGATTTTATATTTGAAAATTATAATGCTGGAAATCCAATTGAATTAACAGGATCTAATTCAAAAAAAATTGGAAGGTTAATTCAGTGTTCAAAATCTTTAAGTTTTAAAAATATGTCGGGAATTTTAGATTATTTACCAGAGGAACTTTATATAAAAGTTTTACCGGGAACTAAATTAGATGAGGTAGAAAGTACGCTAGCTAAGAAAAATCAGTATTTAGGATTTGAGCCAAATGATCTTGGTTTTTTATATGAAGGAAGATCTAATGCAGGCACAATAGGCGGTGTTGTTTCATGTAATTTATCAGGACCTTCTAGATTTAAAGTGGGCGCATTAAGAGATCATGTTTTAGGATTTAAAGGAGTTAACGGATCTGGCGCAAAAATTAAATCAGGAGGAACAGTTGTTAAAAATGTAACAGGATATGATCTTAGTAAAGTTATAAGTGGTTCATATGGAACATTGTGTGGTTTAACCGAAATAACTTTAAAAGTTTCACCCTTACCTGAATATGAAGAAACATTTATTATTAACGGCGTTAGTTATAAAGAAGCAATTAATATTTTTCAAAAGGCACTAGATACATCTTTAGAAGTTTCAGGCGCTTGTTATTTTCCTGAGAACAATGTTTCTTTTTTAACCTTAAATGACCTTAAAAAAAATGTTTCGGCTATAGGGCTTAGAGTTCAAGGACCAAAAAAATCAGTAGTTGAGAGAGTTGAAAATCTTAATAACCTTTTTTCTAATCATGAAACTGCTGTGCTAGATTTTTATCAAACTAAAATTTTTTGGAGAGAAATAAAAAATTTAGAAGGTTTTTCAAATTCGGATGATTTTATTTGTAAGATATCTTTGCCAATTACCAATATGGAAGGTTTTTTAAATCATTTTCAAAATTCTGATTTTAAATATTTTTTAGATTGGGGAGGAAATGTTGCTTGGTGCAGTGTAGGAAAAGTTAATGATTTAATCCAAATGAGAATTTATTGTTTAAAACATGATGGCCATTTAACTGTGTACCGAGCAGATGAAAGCTCAAGAAGTAGTGAAGATTTTTTAACAAATTCTGATACTAATTTAAAAATTTTATCACAAAAGTTAAAAGAAAGTTTTGATCCAAAAGGAATTTTAAACCCAGGAAAAATGTACCCAGGAATTTAATGCAAACCAATTTTACAAAACAACAGCTATTAAATCCAGAAACACAAACCTCTGAAAAAATATTTAGAAAATGTGTTCATTGTGGAATGTGTAATGCTACGTGTCCAACTTATCAGATTTTAGGTGATGAATTAGATGGGCCTCGAGGAAGAATTTATATGATTAAAGATATGTTAGAAAATGACAAGCCAGCAACTGAAAAAATAGTTAAACACCTTGATCGATGTTTATCTTGTTACTCTTGTTTAACCACATGTCCTTCCGGCGTTGATTATATGCATCTTATTGATCATGGAAGAAATCATATCGAACGAACTTATAATAGACCATTGTTTGAAAAGTTGCTTAGAAATTTTTTAGCTTTTATTTTACCAAAACCTAATTTGTTTAAGTTGATGGGTTATATGACGACTTTAACAAAACCTCTTCATTTTTTATTACCAAAAAAATTACAAGGCATGATTCAGTTTATGCCAGTTAACTTTCCAAGATCTGAGTTTCCTTCAAACAATGTTTTTAAACCTAAGTTCAAAACTGTTTCAAAAGTAGCTCTATTAACGGGTTGTGTTCAAAAAGTAATTTCGCCTTCAATAAATGATGCATCGATTAATATCCTTACAAGACATGGAATAGAAGTGCATGTGATTAAGGAAATACAATGTTGTGGTTCGCTCACACACCATATGGGTAAGGAAAAAATATCTCATGAATATTTTATCAATAATATTAATGCTTGGCATGATCTTTATGAAAATGAAAAAATTGATGCAATTTTAGTGAATACTTCTGGCTGTGGTACTACGTTAAAAGATTATGGTTTTATTTTTAAAGACCATCCAGATAGACAACTGAGAAGAAAAGCAAAAACTATTAGTGAACTTGCTTTAGATGTGACCGAATATTTGCAGAAATCGATTAAATTAAATTTTATAGATACTACTAATAGAAAAAAATATAACATTGCTTATCATTCTGCATGTTCTATGCAACACGGTCAAAAAGTACATGATCAGCCAATTGATCTTTTAAAAAGATCTGGAAATAATGTTTTAGAGATCCCAGATGGTCATTTGTGCTGTGGATCTGCAGGGACTTATAATTTAATGCAAAGTGAAATAGCTTCAGAATTATTAAAAAGAAAATGCGAAAATATTAAAAAAGTTAAACCTGACATGATTGCAGCAGGAAATATTGGATGTATTACTCAAATTTCACATGGTATAAAAACGCCCATTGTTCACACAATTGAATTATTAGATTGGTTTACTGGGGGAAAAAAACCTAAAGGAATAAATTTATGAAAACAATATTAGTTACGAGAAAACTATTAAAACAAAATGATGACCGAATTAAAAAAATTTTTAATGCAAAATTAAATGATCAAGATCAAATGTATTCCCCAGAAGAATTACTCAAATTATGCAAAGGTTGCGATGGCATTCTAGCTTTTACAACTACTCCATTTAATAAAGAGATGATTAATAAGTTACCTGATAGTGTAAAAATTATTGCAAACTATGCTGTAGGTTATGGAAATATTGATATTCAAGCAGCAAAAGAAAGAGGCATTGTTGTCACTAATACTCCAGAAGTTTTAACTGATGCAACAGCAGATATTTCAATGTTACTTTTACTTGGAGCATCAAGAAGAGCTTACGAAGGAAGAATAGATGCTGAACAAGAAAGCTGGTTATGGTCAACGAATTATTTAATTGGAAAACAAATGACCGGAAAAAAATTAGGTATTTTAGGAATGGGAAGAATTGGAAGAGCTGTTGCAAAAAGAGCTAGAGCATTTGATATGGAAATTCATTATCATAATAGAAGTCGTTTGAGTCCTGATCTTGAAGAGGGCGCCACTTATCATAGTGATGTAAAAGAGTTATTTAAAAATAGTGAATTTTTATCAATCAATTGTCCTGGTTCAAAAGAAACAGAAAATTTGATTAATGCAGATACTATTAATTGTTTTCCAGATGGTGCCGTCATTGCAAATGCTGCAAGAGGAGAAGTGATTGATGATGAGGTAATGATTTCAGCTATGAAATCTGGAAAAATTTTTGCATTAGGATTAGATGTTTATCGAGGTGAACCAAAAATAAATAAAAAATATTTAGAATTAAAAAATTTATTTCTTTTACCGCATCTCGGAAGTGCAACGACAAAGACAAGAATTGCAATGGGTGACAGGGCAATTGATAATTTAGAGACTTTTTTTAAGAACAAAAAACCTAAGGATCAAGTTAATTGATTCAACTTTAAGTTGTTAAAAATAACCTGATAAATCATTAATTTTATTTGCTATCGCAATAAATAATACAACTAATAATGTTTAAAATAGATGGACTTAATATCTATAATCTGCTTAATTTCTCGTCAGTTAAATTTAACTAACATGGGAGAAAAAACACATGTCAAAAAAAAACGTTACGTCTAATTCAAGACGTAAATTTTTCAAAAAAGCAGCAGCCGTTACGGGTGCTACAGCAGCAGCTGTCGCAATGCCTAACGTTGGTGCTTGGTCAGCTGGTCACGCAAAAACTGTGAAGCTGAAAATGCAAGCTGCATGGGGTGGCGGTATCTTTTTAGAGATGGCGAAACAATATGCAGATAGAGTAAACGCAATGGGTGGTGGATCACTTAGTTTAGAAGTTCTACCAGTTGGTGCGGTACTTAAAACTTCAGAAATCGCAGATGGTGTTAGTAAGGGTATCGTTGATGCTTCTCACTCAGTGACTGCTTACTGGTATGGTAAGAACGCTGCTGCATCTCTATTCGGTACTGGTCCTTCTTATGGATTCTCATCAATGGAATTAATGGGATGGATTGAAGAAGGTGGCGGAAGAGCTTTATACGAAAAGACTTTAAAGAAAATTGGTCTTGATGTTGTAGGTTTCTTCGCAATGCCTATGCCTGCACAGCCTTTTGGTTGGTTCAAAAAGAACGTAACTAAAGTATCTGATGTAAAAGGTATGAAGTACAGAACAGTTGGACTTGCAACTAACGTTCTTCAAAAAATGGGAATGGTTGTAAGACAGTTACCAGGTGGTGAAATTCAACCAGCAATGAAAACTGGTTTGATTGATGCTGCTGAGTTTAACAACCCAACTTCAGACAGAGACTTTGGTATGCAAGACGTTTCTAAGCATTATCACTTAGGAAGCTTCCACCAATCTCAAGAGATGTTTGAAATGCAGTTCAACAAGAAAAAGTACAACAGCTTATCACCAGCGCATCAAGCTATCTTGAAGCATGCTGCTGAAGCTGCTAACACTTCAAATTACTACATGGCATTAGTTAGATACTCTAACGACCTTGGAAGACTTATGAACGAGTCTAAGGTTAACGTGTATCAAACTTCAGATGCTATTCTTGATGCTCAATTAAAAGCATGGGATGTAGTGATGAAAGACTTTAGAAAAGATCCATTGTTTGATGAGATCGTAAGATCACAACAAGCATATGCGAAAAAAGTCATGAAATACTTATTTATGAACCAGCCTAATTACAGACTGGCTTATACTAGAGCGTTTGGTGACCCAACTAAGGTTAAAATCTAGTTTAGTATAAAATTTAGGGGGCTAATTTATTAGCCCCCTTTTTTTTGTAGAGAATTTTCAAAACAAGGATATACATTTTTTAGGGATGAATAAGTTTATAGAATTTGCGGATAGTTTAAGTATGTGGATCGGAAAAGGATTCGCATGGTGTATTGCAATTCTATGTTTCGGAACAGTTTATGAAGTTGTAATGGGGAATGTGTTTAACGCACCAACTTTATGGAATTTTGATTTTAGTTTACAGATGTACGGTGCATTATTCTTAATGAGTGGTGCATACACTCTTTCACAAGAGGCTCACGTTAGAGGTGATGTTATTTACAGATTATTTTCAATTAAAAACCAAGCAAGAATAGATTTAGTTTTATATTTCTTATTTTTCTTTCCAGGAATTTGTGCCTTGGCGTTTTCTGGAATTGATTATGCAGCTGATGCATGGAAATCAGCAGAGAAAAAAGTTGGAACAGTCCAGCTCAGATTCAAATTTATATGATTAAAACTTTAATACCAACAGCTGGTTTCTTATTGATCATTCAGGGACTAAGCGAAGTTATGAGATGTATTATTGCAATTAAAACTGGCAAGTGGCCTCCTCGAATGTCAGATGTTGAAGAGACGGAAAAGAAATTAATGAATGAAAAAGAAAAAGCTATGCATAAGGAGAATTACTAAATGTTCGGAATGACAAATCCAGAAACAGCACTCTTTATGATGTGCATTTTCTTATTCTTTGTTCTTTTAGGATTCCCGATTGCATTTACGCTTTTAGCAATGGGTGTAGGCTTTGGTTACTTTGCTTACTACACTCCTGAAATGACATCTATTTTTGATAATAGAATTTTTCATTTAATTATTAATAATACTTATTCAGTGATGGATAATCACGTCCTGACCTCCGTCCCCTTATTTTTATTTATGGGATATTTAGTTGAGAGAGCAGGAATTGTATCAAAATTATTTTTTGCAATCAGATTAGCTTCACACAGATTACCTGCTTCAATGGCAGTTGCAGCTTTAATTACTTGTGCATTATTTTCTACAGCGACAGGTATTATTGGAGCCGTTGTTACTTTAATGGGCCTTTTAGCTTGGCCAGCAATGATTAAAGCTGGTTATGATAAAAAATTTGCTTCAGGTGTTATTTGTTCAGGTGGATGTCTTGGAATTTTAATTCCACCAAGCATTATGTTAATTGTTTACGCAGTTATCGCACAATTATCTCCACTTAGATTATTTGCAGCAGCAATGCTTCCAGGATTATTGTTAGCCTTCCTTTATATTTGTTATGCAATTGGAATGGCGATGTGGAAACCGGAGATTGCGCCAAAACCTAGAGCGGAAGAGATTCCTGAAAAAAGTGTAATTGTAAAAGAAGTCATTGTTTCATTCTTGCCTTTGTTTACTTTAATTATTTTAGTTCTTGGAACAATACTTGGTGGATTAGCAACGCCAGCAGAAGCTGCAGCAGTCGGAGCTTTTGGTGCGATTGTGTTGGCTTATTTTTACCGAACTTTAAAATGGGAAGCGTTTAAAGAATCTGTATTTTTAACTGCAAAAACGTCAGCTATGATTATGTGGTTATTCATTGGTTCTTGGACATTTGCATCTGTATTTTCATATTTAGGTGGTCATGAAATTTTTGAACATTTCTTTAAATCTCTATCTTTAGAGCCTTGGCAGTTTTTAGTGATTACACAAGTCATTATTTTTATGTTGGGATGGCCTTTAGAATGGACAGAGATTTTAATTATCTTTGTTCCTATATTCTTACCTTTATTAAAAACATTTGGAGTTGATCCTTATTTCTTTGCAATGTTAATTGCGCTTAACTTACAAACTTCATTCTTAACTCCTCCAATGGCGATGTCTGCTTATTATTTAAAAGGGGTTCAGAAAAATAATGTTGAACTTATGGATATCTTCAAAGGTATTATGCCTTTCTTATTGATCGTAGTGTTAGCAATGATCATTATGTATAATTTCCCAGGTTTAGCATTATGGTTACCAACAGCTTTATTTGGTCCAGCCTAATTTATAGTTAGAAATGAAAGATCTTTGTTTCCTATCAGCAAGTGAAATTGCAAAAGGTGTTATTGCAGGTGAATTTTCATGTGAGGATGTTGCAAAAAGTCTAATTGCAAGAGCAGATGAATTTGAAAAAACTGTAAAAGCTTGGGAATTTTTAGATAAAGATTTTATTTTACAAAAAGCAATTGATGCAGATGATTATAGAAAATTAGGAAGACCCGTGGGTCCTTTACACGGTGTTCCAATTGGAATTAAAGATATTTTTGGAACAAATGATATGCCAACAAGATGTGGAACAAATTTAGTAGGTGGTGTTCACACAAAAAATGATGCTCAAGTTGTAACTTCTTTAAGAAATTCAGGCGGGTTAATTATGGGGAAAACAGTGACAACTGAGTTTGCTTATTTTGATCCAGGAAAGACAACCAATCCTCATGATGAAGCCAGAACACCAGGAGGCTCATCTAGCGGGTCAGCAGCAGCAGTCGCATCTTATATGTGTCCCGTTGCCATTGGATCTCAAACGAATGGATCTGTTTTAAGACCAGCTTCTTACTGCGGTGTTATTGGTTATAAACCAACTTACGGACTTGTATCTAGAAAAGGAGTTTTAAAACAATCGCATTTGCTTGATCATGTTGGGATATTTGCAAGAACGATTGAAGATATTGCACTTGTTGCAAGAGAAATTTATGGACAAGATCAAGAAGATATTTCAACCATTCCTTATGCAGCATCAAATATAACTGATGTTTGTCATGAACAACCACCATTTGATCCTAAATTTGTTTTTTTCAAAACATCAAAGTGGAAAAATATAGATAAAGAATCTGTAAAAATATTTGAAAGCTTTATAAAAAAATATTCAAAATATATCGAAGTTGTTGATGCGCCTTCATATTTTGATGATATTTTTAGATATCATCAAATTATTCATGAAACAGATATGGCTTATGCATTTTCAGATTATTATAAAAAATCAAAAAACAAACTTGGAAAAAAATTAGTTGAAGCAATTGAAAGAGGTATGAAATACAAATCACAAGAGTATGTAGAAGCTTGTGAAAATCAAAATTATTATTACAAACTTTTTCATGAAGTGTTTCACGAATATCATGCAGTGTTAACTCCTGCTTCAACAGGAGTAGCGCCCAAAGGTTTAAAGCAAACAGGAAGTCCTGAGTTTTGTACCGTTTGGACTTATCTTGGTATGCCAGCTCTATCATTGCCTTTGTTTGAAGATAATGATGGAATGCCTTTAGGAATACAAATTGTAGGTGAAAAATTTGATGATTCACGATTATTAAGAACTTCCAACTGGTTAATAAATAAAGTAAAAGGAGAGAATAAAAATGACGATAAATAAAATTACAGCAATTATTGGTACTGGTTTAGCAATCTTATTTCTTTTAGGCCTAACAGTAACTTTAAATAAATCAAATATGATTGGTTTCTTCGATATTTTACCAGTTTATATTATTATGGGCGTTTCTATAACAATGATGCTTTGTGAAGTACTGCTTCAATTTGGAATTCATTTAGATGAAAAAATTGAAAAAAAATTTCGTCCATTTCTAACTGTTTTAGATAAAATTCTCAGAAAGAAACAAAAGTAATCTAATCATTTTTCACGGTGAGAAAAAAAAAGCAAGCAGCCGTTTCTTCTTTTTTTAACTTTTCTCTATTATTTATCCAACCTATTTTTATGACAAGTAATATTGCGATAGCAAGAGGTGCGCTTGGAAATATTCCACCTGTTGCTTTAGCTAGTTCAAGATGGATGTTAGTTTTTTTAGTTTTTATTCCATTTATCTATCAGTCCATTTTAAAGAAAAAAAAATATCTTAAAAAGGAATTTTGGAAATTATTTTTTTTAGGAGCAACAGGTTATGCTGGCTGTGGTGCTTTTCCATATATATCTGGTTTAACTACTAGTGTTACCAATATGTCTATTATTTATGCGTTATCACCAATTTTTATAGTGTTATTATCTGCTTATCTTTATCACGAAAGATTAAAAGCGTTTCAATATCTAGGTGTGATCACAAGTCTTTTTGGTGTTTCCTTTATTATTTTTAAAGGCAAATTATCTAATTTCATACATTTAAATTTTAGTATTGGAGATTTATGGATTTTTGGTGCAGCAGTGAGTTGGGCTTTTTTTTCAATTTTTTTAATTAATTGGAAAAGTAAATTTAATATTATTGAAAGATTTACATTAATGAGTTTTTTGGGTTCTGTAATTTTATTACCTTTTTTCTGGATAGAGCATCATTATTTTATTCCAACTACTTTTAATTCTACTTATTTTTATTTTTCAATTATGGCTGCAATTTTTCCAGGTGTTTTAGCGTTTCTTATGTATACAAAACTTCAACAAGTTGTAGGTGCATCTATTGCAGGATTAACTGTTTATTTAATGCCAATTTATGGTTCAATATATGGAATGATTTTATTTTCAGAGCAATTGTTGCAGTATCATTTTTATGGTGCTTTATTTGTATTATTAGGAATTTTCTTAGCTAAAAAAAAATATAAATGAAAATGATCAAATATTTTTTAGTCTTTGGTCTTATATCTTATTTTTCAATATTACTTTTCATGTTCTTTTTTCAAAGAACATTCATGTATCATCCAAAAGTTAAAAACCTTGATCCAACACCAATTGCATTTGAATATCAGGAAGTTTTTATTCCTTCAGGCAAAGATATTGAGTTAAGATCCTGGTTTAGTTTCAAAGAACAGAATAAAAAAACTATACTATTCTTCCACGGAAATGCAGGGGAATTACATGCAAGAGTTTATAAATTAAATAAATTTAGCAATATCAATTTAAACTTTTTAATTATTGCCTGGAGAGGATTTAGTGGAAACAATGGAAAGCCAACAGAGAAAGGTTTGTACCAAGATGCAAAAAAAGCTGTCGAATGGCTTGAAGCAAAGGGGATAAGTAAAAAAGATATTATTCTTTACGGAGAATCTCTTGGAACAGGAGTTGCTGTTGAGCTTGCTAGTAAAGATAACTTTTCAGGAGTGATATTAGAATCTCCATATACTTCGATGGTAGATATGGGGAAAAGATTTTATCCTTTCGTGCCTATTAGTCTTTTACAAAGAGACAGGTACAATTCTATAAAAAAAATAAAAAAAATTAAATCACCACTTCTAGTTTTGCATGGAAAGGCTGACACTTTAGTTCCATTTTATATGGGGCGAAAAATTTATGAAACAGCCAACGAACCTAAATTTTCATATTTTCCAGATTTTGACAATCATATGATGGCATATGACCAGAATATGATTAGTGTTTTAAAAAATTTTTTAAATCAAACTTCTAACTAATATTAAGAAAAGCTTTTGTAAAACTATCAGCATTAAATGGTTGAAGATCATCTGCTTTTTCACCAAGACCAATTGCAAAGATTGGCAACTTGAATTTTTCAGCAATAGCAATCAACACACCACCTTTTGCTGTCCCATCTAATTTTGTCATTATAATACCTGATAAGTTACAAATTTTTTTAAATTCTTCAATTTGATTTAAAGCATTTTGGCCCGTTGTCGCATCCAAAACTATTACTATTTCTTGAGGAGCTTCTGGCTCAATTTTTTTTATTACACGAATAATTTTTTCAAACTCTTCCATAAGATTTTTTTTATTATGCAAACGTCCTGCAGTATCAATAATACAAAAATCATAATTATCTTTTTTAGCTTTTTCTAAAGTTTTAAATGCAACTGAAGCTGGGTCAGAACCTGTTTGTGCTTTTTCAAGATCCACACCAGTTTTGTTCGACCAATTTTCAAGTTGTTCAATAGCAGCAGCTCTAAATGTGTCAGCAGCTCCTAAAATAATTTTTTTTTGATTATCTTTTAAAATTTTCGATAGTTTTCCTATGGTAGTTGTTTTACCTGTACCATTTACACCGCAAACTAAAATAGTTTGTAAACTGTTATTTTCTTGAAAAATATTTTTTTCACAAGGTTTTAATATTTCATAAATTTCATCTTTAAGAATATTTAAAATTTTTTCTTTGTTAAGATCATCTTTTGAGTATTTTTTCCCTCTTACATTTTCAACAATTTTTTCAGTCATTGGTAAGCCAATATCTGAAGTAATCATAAAATCTTCTAATTCTTGAATAAGTTCTTCAGGAACTTTGGTTTTGACAAAAATATCATCAATTCCATTCTTAAAATTATCAGTTGTTTTTTTAAGACCATCTGTAATTTTTTTAAATATACTCATTAGTGGACTAATTTAGCTTCAAGATAATCTCTTTTTTGTCCAATAATTTCTACAGGAAGAATCTCGCCCTCTTTAATATTTGATTGAACCTTTATTTTTAAATAGTTTTCTGAATAACCGTAAGAATTTTTCTCTGCTAAAATATTAAACATTTTACCAATAGAATCTTTAAATTTTTTTTTCATTTTAAGTTGTCCTTTTTCTCTAAGAATTTTGGCACGTTGTTTAATAATCTCCTTTGAAACTTGGGGCATTTTCGATGCAGGTGTATTGCTCATCGGTGAAAATGGGAAAACATGCAAAAGAGTTAAATCACAATCATCAATAATTTTTAGAGTATTATGAAACATTTCCTCAGATTCTGTTGGAAAGCCTGCAATTAAATCTGCTCCAAAAATGATATCGTTTCTTTTTTTTCTAATCTCGTTACAAAATTTAATAGCATCTTCTCTTTGATGTCTTCTTTTCATTCTTTTCAAAATCATATTATCACCTGATTGCATTGATAGGTGTAGATGCGGCATAACTCTTTTTTCACTCGAAATGATTTCAAATAATAAATCATCAACTTCAATTGAGTCTATAGACGATAACCTTAATCTTTTTAGCTTTTTATTTTTGTTTAAAATTTCTTTTAACAATATTCCAAGGTTAATTTTGTCATTAAGATCTGGTCCGTAAGAAGTTAAATCAACTCCTGTAAGAACAATTTCTTTAAAACCTTTTTCATTCAAAAGATCAATTTGTTCGATAATTTTCGGAATAGGGAGACTTCTAGAATTTCCTCTTCCATATGGAATTGTACAAAAAGTACATCGATGATCACAACCATTTTGGATTTGTATAAATGCCCTAGAATGATTTTGAAAACTATCAATTAATTGAGGAGCAATATTTTTCACAGTCATAATGTCTGAGATTTTTTCAAGCTTTTTCTTGCCTACAATTTCTTCAAAAGTTGATAATTCCATTTTTTCCTTATTACCTATTAAAAAATCAACCTCACTCATTTTTTTAAAAGTTTCTGCATCAATCTGTGAAGCACAGCCTGTCACTATAATTAACTTGTCAGGATTATTTTTTTTTACTTTTTTGATATCATCAATAACTTTTTTTTTTGCTTCATTGGTTACAGAACAACTATTAAATAAAATAAAATTTTTTAAACCTACTTGATTCATATGTTTTTGAATAATTTCAGACTCATAAATATTGAGTCTACAGCCATATGTATAAATATTTTTCTCTTTCATTAAATCGTTACCGAAATTTCTATCTGTTCAGAAACAGGTCCTGTCATGATGATATTCTTAGATTGGTCTAATTGGATTGTAAGTGCTCCCATTTTAAAATGTATATTTACCGGGTTATCAGAAAGTTTTTGATCAATAGCAATATGTGCTACCGCACAAGCAGCTGTTCCACATGCTAGAGTTTGTCCAGCACCTCTTTCCCAAACATTTACTCGAATATTTTTTTTGTCTAATACTTCAGCAAAAGTCACATTAATTCGATCTGGAAAGAAATGATGATTTTCTATTTTTGGACCTAGTTTTACCAGGTCTTCATTTTCTACTTTCTTAAAAAAAATTATATGTGGATTGCCAACATTAACTAGATATCCATCTAGATTATGATTTAAAATATCAAGCTTTATAGGATTGTTTTTTACTTCATTTGAAACTGGTATTTTTTTCAGATCATAAGTTGCTTTTCCCATGTCAACAGATATTAGTTTTTGATCGTTTTTTTTAGCAATATGTGTTTTGTTGCCAACTGTAAATTCTACTTTGTCGTTACCTTTTTCATTCATTAAAATTTTTGCAACGCATCTGTTTCCATTTCCACATTCGCTTGCTGGTTTTCCGTCAGAATTAAAATATTTTACTTCAGGAAACTCATGACCTTTATGAATATAAATGACTTGATCGAAGCCAATATTATTTTTTCGATCAGCTAACTTTTTTATTTGGGTATCTGAAAGAGATATATTTTGTGATCGATTATCTATAATAAGAAAATCATTTCCCAAACCATCCACTTTATAGGCATTAAAGTTCATATTCTTAATTCTTTCTTTTTAGACCCTTTTCTTGACATTATAAATATATCTATATATTTTCAGCCCACTTCCAAGAAAAAGGTAGTCTTTTTCTGGTGTCCTCTGCGGAGGAGATCAACACTAGTCAGCGAGTTTTCGCCCACTAGTGCGATACCTGCTGGGAGTAAAGAAAAAATTATGTTTGAAAATTTAACTAGTAGAATTGAGTCTGCCTTTTCATTTTTTAATAAAATTACAAGGCTAGATGAGAAACAAGCAGATGAAGGTCTTAGAAAAATAAGACAGGCTCTACTTGAGTCTGATGTAGCTTTATCAGTTACAAAGAACTTTATTGAAAGTGTAAAACCAAAAATTGTTGGACAAGAGGTATTAAAATCAGTGACCCCTGGTCAAATGATTGTAAAAATTGTTTATGATGAACTTGTCCAAGTTCTTGGTAGTGAAGTTTCTAATTTAAATTTAAATAATGTTCCTCCTATTAAAATTTTAGTTGTTGGATTGCAAGGTTCAGGAAAAACGACTTCAAGTGCCAAATTAGGTTTTTATTTACAAAAAAAATTATCAAAGAAAGTATTAATGGCCAGCTTAGATATTTACCGGCCAGCTGCACAGAAGCAGTTAGAAGTTCTTGGAGAAAATAATGAAATTAAAACTCTCCCAATTATAGAAGGACAGTTGCCCTCTGAAATTTCAAGAAGAGCCATAAACGCTGTTTCATTGTCAGGTGAAGATGTAGTTATTTTTGATACTGCCGGAAGAACTCAAATCGATCAACAAATGATGATGGAGTTAAAACAGTTAGAACATGAAATTCAGCCTCATGAAATTATATTGGTTGCTGACTCATTGACAGGTCAAGATGCAGTTAACATAGCTCAAGAGTTTCAAAAAACAGTTAAGTTATCATCAATTATTTTAACAAGAATTGATGGTGATGGAAAAGGTGGAGCTGCTTTAAGTATGAAAGCAGTAACAGGTTGTCCAATTAAATTTTTAGCAACTGGAGAAAAAATTGATCAATTAGAAATTTTTCACCCTGACCGAATAGCAAACCGAATTTTGGGCATGGGAGATGTTGTTTCTTTAGTTGAGAAAGTAGCTGAAGATTTAGAGCAAGAAAAAGTAGCTCAAATTGAAGAAGATTTAAAAAAAGGTTCTTTTACTTTTGATACTTATCTTCAACAAATAAGACAGATGAAAAAAGTTGGTGGTATGAGTGGAGTTATGTCGATGTTGCCAGGTATAGGAAAAATGAAACAAAGAATTGAAGAATCTAATATTGATGAAAGTTTACTAAATAAACAGGAAGCTATTATTTTATCAATGACACCCCATGAAAGAGAAAATCCAAAAGTGATAGGTGGGTCAAGAAAAAAAAGAATTGCAAATGGTTCGGGTACGGACATTTCAATGGTTAATAAACTTCTTAAACAACACAAGATGATGACAAACGTTATGAAACGAATGTCTAAAGGTGGAAGAGGTGGATTAGAAGGTTTGGATGGTATTCCTCCAGAACTTTTAAATAATTTAAAATAATAAAACGAAAGGAAAAGCATGTTAAAAATAAGAATGTCTAGAGGTGGAGTAAAAAAAAGACCATTTTATAAAATTGTCATCGCTGACTCTAGAAAACCGAGAGATGGTAGATTTATTGAGAAAGTTGGTTTTTTCAATCCGTTACTACCTAAAGAAAAAAAAGAAAGACTTAATCTTGATATTGAGAGAATTAAGTATTGGCTATCACAAGGTGCTCAACCATCTGATCGTATAGCTAGATTTTTAGGTGAAGCAAATGTTATTCCAATGCCAAAGCAAAAGAATAATCCAATTAAAGCTAAACCAAAAAAGAAAGCTCAAGAAAGATTAGCAGCAGCGGAAGAAGCAAAAAAAGCTGCAGAAGAAGCTAAAAAAGCCGAAGCTGAAAAACCTGCAGAACAGCCTAAAGCAGAAGCTACTCCAGCAGAGGAAGCTAAAACTGAAGCCGCTCCAGCTGAAGCACCAAAGGCAGAGGCAGCCCCATCTGAGGAGAAAAAAGAAGAGGAGAAAAAATAATCAAAGTGTTTTCAGCTAATATTTTTACATTATATCCCGATTTATATCCTGGAGTTTTGGGCTCAGGTATTTATCAAAAAGCTTTGGATAAGAAACTTTGGGAATTGAATGTTAAAAATATTAGAGATTATGCTTTAGATAAACACTCTACTGTTGACGATAAACCATTTGGTGGTGGTAGCGGTATGGTTTTAAAAGCTGAAGTGATTGATTCCTGTTTAGAGAATAATAAAAATGATTTTAAAACTTATTACCTTTCTCCAAGAGGAAAAGTCTTTAATCAAAATACTGCAAAAGAGATTTCTAAACTTAAAGGCATTAATTTGTTATGCGGACACTTTGAAGGTATTGATCAAAGAGTTTTAGATCATAGACAGATAGAAGAATTGTCAATTGGTGATTATGTTTTATCAGGTGGAGAGAGTGCTTCAATTATTGTTTTAGATGCTGTTTTAAGATTAATTCCAGGAGTTCTAGGTAATGAAGATTCTTCAAAAGAAGAGAGTTTTGAAGATAATTTACTTGAATATCCCCAGTATACTCAGCCTAGAGTTTGGAAAGGTTTGGAGGTACCAGATGTGCTATTATCGGGCAATCACGCGGAAATAAAAAACTGGCGTTTAAATCAATCAAGGAGTATAACCGAGCGCCTAAGACCGGATTTATGGGTCAAGCATTGTAACAATAAAAACAATTAATTATGCAAATGAACAGAATTGAAGATATCGAAAAACAACATCTAAAAAAATTATCTACTGGCAAAAAAATTACTGAATTTTTCCCAGGTGATACAATAAAAGTTAATGTACGAATTGTAGAAGGAAAAAGAATAAGAGTACAAGCTTTTGAAGGTGTTTGTATTGCTAAAAAAAATGGTGGAATTAACTCATCATTCACAGTTAGAAAAGTTTCATTTGGAGAAGGCGTAGAGAGAGTTTTTCAATTATATAGTCCAAATTTAGATTCTGTAGAATTAATTAGATCAGGTAAAGTGCGAAGAGCAAAACTTTATTATTTAAGAGACAGAAGCGGTAAATCTGCAAGAATTAATGAAAAGATTAAGAAAAAATTAGGAATTGATGTTGCCAAAGAAGAAGCGATTAAAGAGAGTTTAGAAGAGCAAAAAGTTGAAGCAACAGCAGAGGCTGCAACACAAGTTAAAGATGAAAGCAGCAAATCTGAAGGTTCTAAAAAAGAGGTTAAGGAAGAAGCTAAATCAGAAGAAAAGAAGTAAGTTTTCTAATGGGCAAAACCTTATACGACAAGATCTGGGATAATCACTTAGTTGATCAGCAAAAAGATGGTTCTTCATTAATTTTTATTGATCGTCATTTAGTTCACGAAGTTACAAGTCCCCAAGCTTTTGAAGGTTTAAGAATGACAGGAAGAAAAGTAAAATTTCCTAATTTTACTCTTGCAGTTGCAGATCATAATGTTCCTACAACTGATAGATCTAAAGGTATTGAAAATAAAGAGTCTGCAATTCAAGTTGATACACTTGAAAAAAACTGCAAAGATTTCGCTATAGATTATTATGGCCTAACAGATATTAGGCAAGGGATTGTTCACGTTATAGGTCCAGAGCAAGGATTTACACAACCTGGAATGACAATTGTTTGTGGAGATAGTCATACGGCAACTCATGGTGCATTTGGCGCGTTAGCTTTTGGAATTGGTACTTCAGAGGTTGAACATGTTTTAGCTACTCAAACATTGATTCAGGCAAAATCAAAAAATATGAAAATTGAGGTAAATGGAAAACTTGCCAATGGTGTTACAGCAAAAGATATTATTTTAAATATTATTGGAAAAATTGGAACAGCTGGTGGAACAGGTTTCGTTATAGAGTATAGCGGAGAAACAATAAAAAATTTGTCAATGGAAGAACGAATGACCGTTTGTAATATGACAATCGAAGCTGGCGCTAGAGCTGGATTAATTGCACCAGATGAAAAAACGGTTGAATTTATAAAAGGAAGACCAATGGCTCCTAAAGATGAGAATTGGGAAAAAGCAAAAAGTTTTTGGTTAAGTTTAAAATCTGATGATGATGCTAAATTTGATGAAGTTATTAAAATAAAAGCTGAAGATATCGCACCATCAGTTACATGGGGGACAAGCCCTCAAGATGTTTTGCCTATTGATGGAAGTGTTCCAGCACCTTCTCCAGAAAATACTAGAGCATTAGAATATATGGGATTTAAAGGTAATGAAAAACTAGATGGTATTAAAATCGATAAAGTTTTTATAGGTTCTTGTACAAATGGAAGAATTCAAGATTTAAGAGCTGCAGCTTCAATTTTAAAAGGAAAGAAAATCAGTCCAAATATTACAGGATATGTTGTTCCTGGATCAGGACTTGTAAAAAAACAGGCAGAAGAAGAAGGTTTAGATAAAATTTTTACAGAAGCTGGTTTGGAATGGAGAGAGCCAGGATGTTCAATGTGTTTAGGTATGAATCCAGATCAATTAAAGCCACAAGAAAGATGTGCATCAACATCAAATAGAAATTTTGAAGGAAGACAAGGTCGAGGAGGAAGAACACATTTAGTAAGTCCTGAAATGGCAGCAGCAGCAGCAATCGAAGGTAAATTAACTGATGTTAGAAAGTTTTTATAATGGATAAGTTTAACAAAACTAAAAGTATCCCAGCATATGTTCCGATTGCTAATATAGATACTGATATGATTATTCCTAAACAGTTTTTAAAAACTATTAAAAGAACTGGTTTAGGCAAAAGTTTATTTTTTGAATTAAGGTATGATGAGAGTGGTAAACCCATTGCTGATTTTATATTAAATCAATCTCCATATAATCAATCAAAAATATTAATTGCTGATAAAAATTTTGGATGTGGTTCTTCACGAGAGCATGCACCATGGTCACTTCTAGATTTTGGAATTAAAGTTGTGATTGCACCAAGTTTTGCTGATATTTTTTATAATAACTGTTTTAAAAATGGAATTCTTCCAATTGTTTTAAGTCCAGAGAAAGTGAAAGAATTGGCAGAGTTGGCAAAAAATAAAAAAGAAATTGAAATTGATTTAGAAGATCAAAAAATTCACAAAGGTGATAATAAGCCATTAGATTTTGATGTTGATGCCTTTAGAAAAGAATGTTTGTTAAATGGTTACGATGATATCGCTTTAACTTTAAAAAAATCATCAAAAATTGATCAGTTTATAGATAATAATAAATCCAAGACACCTTGGTTATTTTAAATGACTAAAAAAAATTTACTTTTATTACCTGGCGATGGTATTGGCCCAGAAATTATGGAAGAAGTTAAAAAACTTATTTCATGGTTAAATACAAATAAAAAATTAGAATTAAATATTACTGAGGAGTTAGTGGGTGGAGCTTCTTATGATAAAAACAAAACTCCTTTAACAGATGATGTTCTATATAAAGCGCAAGATAGCGATGCTGTTTTGCTCGGAGCAGTAGGTGGGCCTAAATATGATAAGTTAGATTTTGCGAAAAGACCTGAAAGAGCTTTATTAAGATTAAGAAAAGAACTAAGATTATTTGCTAATTTAAGACCTGCAATTTGTTTTTCAGAATTAGTAAGTGCATCTACCTTAAAACCTGAAGTAGTTTCAGATTTAGATATAATGATCGTAAGAGAATTAACAGGCGGAATTTATTTTGGAGAACCAAGAGGAGTTGAGCCAATTGAAAATGGAGAGAGACGAGGAGTTAATACCCACGTTTACACGTCTAAAGAAATTAAGAGAGTTACCAAAGTAGCTTTTGATCTTGCCAAAAAGAGAAATAAAAAAGTAACTTCAGCTGAAAAATCAAATGTCATGGAAGCAGGACTTTTATGGAAAGAAGAAGTTCAAAAATTTTATGATGAAAATAAGCAATATAAAGATATCGAACTTAGCCATATGCTTGCAGATAATTGTGCTATGCAACTTGTTAGAAATCCTAAGCAGTTTGATGTGATCGTTACTGATAACTTATTTGGAGATATGCTTTCTGATGAAGCGGCAATGTTAACTGGCTCCCTTGGAATGTTACCATCCGCATCACTCAGTGAAAAAGATAAAAATGGTAGAATTAAATCTATGTACGAACCTTGTCATGGTTCTGCACCAGATATTGCTGGTCAAGGAATAGCTAATCCACTTGCAATGATTTTAAGTTTTGCCATGGCTTTAAAATATTCTTTAGATATGGATGAAGTATCTAATCAGGTAGATAAAGCTGTTCGTGAGGTTTTAAAAGATGGATTAAGAACTCCAGATATTATGGAGGATGGAAAAAAGAAGGTTTCAACCTCTGACATGGGTTCTGCAATTATAGATAAATTAAATTAAATCAGAACCAGGTAAGACAATTTATCCTTTTAAAAACACTTATAATTGCGCTAAATTGTTACTAAAATGAATTCAAAAAGTCCGCTATCTCCACATCTGCAAGTTTATAAATGGCAGTTATCGTCATTACTATCAATTACTCACCGAATGACATCAATTTTTAATTTTGCTGGAATTAGTTTTTTTACTTTATGGATTTTTAGTTTGCTAATGGGTGAGAAATGTTTTTCTTATTTTCAAAGTTTTGCATCTACTATCATTGCAAAGTTTATTTTCGTAGGAATTACTTGGTCGTTTTCATATCATTTGTTGAATGGGATCAGACATCTAATATGGGATTTAGGATATGGTTATGAACTTAAGGTAGCTAATTTCACTGGCATCTTAGTTTTAACTTTTTCGTTTATTTTAACTTTGCTAGTTTGGATTTAAATATGAACAAAGTTGTATCAAAATGGTTATTACAAAGAGTTTCAGCAGCACTACTAGTTCCAATCTTAGTTTGGTTTTTATTTAAATTTGATGATTTAATGATGTTTAATTATTCAGAGGCAATTTATTTTTTAAATAATAAATTTCATTTATTATTATTAAGCTTAATGTTTTTGCTTATTTTTACTCATATGAGGTTAGGAATGTCAGAAATATTTGAAGATTATATTCATCAAGAAAAAGTAAAAAAATTGCTAAACACATTTATTTTAATAATTTCAGTAATAATTCCTGTTGCTGCAATTGTTTCGATGGTTATATTAGGATTATGAGTTACGATATTATAAATCACGAATACGATGTTGTTGTAGTTGGTGCGGGTGGATCTGGCTTAAGAGCTGCTGTAGGCTTATCAGAAGCTGGACTTAAAACTGCATGTATATCTAAAGTATTCCCGACAAGAAGTCATACTGCAGCTGCTCAAGGAGGAATTTCTGCAGCCCTAGGAAACATGTGTGAAGACGATTGGAGATGGCACATGTATGATACAGTTAAAGGTGCAGATTGGCTTGGTGATCAAGATGCAATTGAATTTTTATGTAAAGAGGCACCTCAAGCAGTTATTGAATTAGAAAAATATGGTGTTCCATTTAGCAGAACAGAAGAAGGAAAAATTTATCAAAGACCTTTTGGAGGAATGACAAAGAATTATGGAAATGGAGTTGTTCAAAGAACTTGTGCAGCTGCTGACAGAACAGGTCATGCAATCTTACACACTCTTTATGGTCAAGCATTAAAAAGAGATACAGAGTTTTTTATTGAATATTTTGCATTAGATCTTTTGATGGAAAATGGAAAGTGCCATGGATTAATCGCATGGAATTTCCAAGATGGAACTATGCATCGATTTAGAGCCAAGATGGTTATTTTGGCGACTGGTGGTTATGGACGTGCTTATTTTTCAGCTACTTCTGCACACACGTGTACAGGTGATGGAGGAGGAATGGTGTTAAGAGCAGGGTTACCTTTACAAGATATGGAATTTGTTCAATTTCACCCAACTGGTATTTATGGAGCAGGATGTTTAATTACTGAAGGAAGTAGAGGAGAAGGTGGTTTTCTAGTTAACTCTGAAGGTGAGAGATTTATGGAAAGATATGCTCCTTCAGCAAAAGATTTAGCATCAAGAGATGTTGTTTCTAGATCAATGACAATTGAAATTAATGAGGGAAGAGGAGTGGGAAAAAATAAAGATCATATTTTTCTCCATTTAAATCATTTAGATGCAAAAATTTTAAAAGAAAGATTACCAGGTATATCAGAGTCAGCTAAAGTTTTTGCTGGCGTAGATGTAACGAAAGAACCAATTCCAGTTTTACCTACAGTTCATTATAATATGGGAGGAATTCCTACAAATTACTTTGGTGAAGTTTTAACTAAAGCTTCTGATGGCTCTGAGCAAATTGTCGAAGGATTGATGGCAGTTGGTGAAGCTGCGTGTGTATCAGTTCATGGCGCAAATAGACTTGGGTCTAACTCCTTAATCGATTTAGTTGTTTTTGGAAAAGCAGCCGCTGTTAGAGCAGCCCAGGTTGTTAAGCCAAACTCTACTCATGAAACAATTTCAGAGTCAGAAACACAGAAATGTTTAGATAGGTTTGATAAGTTAAGAAATGCTGATGGAAATACTTCTACAGCAACTCTAAGAGACAAAATGCAAAAAACAATGCAAAGTAAATGTGCAGTATTTAGAACTGATAAAACTTTAAAAGAAGGCTTAGAAGAAATTCAAAAGCCTTGGGAAGGTCTTTCTGATATTTCAGTCAAAGATAGATCAATGATTTTTAATACAGATCTAATCGAAACTTTAGAATTTGATAATTTAATAAGACAAGCGCAAGTTACTGTTGCTTCAGCTGAGAACAGAAAAGAAAGCAGAGGAGCTCATTCAAGAGAAGATTTTAAAGAAAGAAATGATGAAGAGTGGATGAAACATACTTTAGCTTGGCATAAAGACGGTAAAGTCAAATTAGATTACAGGGATGTACATAATTTTACCTTAAGTAATGATGTGCAGTACTTTCCACCAAAGGCAAGAGTTTATTAATTATGGTTCAATTTAATCTTCCAAAAAATTCAGAAATAACAAAAGGAAAATATTATAAATCTGAAAGTTCATCTACTAATTTGAAAAAAGTAAATGTTTACAGATGGAATCCAGATGATGGAAACAATCCTAGAATAGATACTTATGAAATCGATATGGATAATTGTGGGCCAATGGTTCTCGATGTTTTAATTAAAATTAAAAACGAAATTGATTCAACTTTAACTTTTAGAAGATCTTGCAGAGAAGGAATTTGTGGTTCTTGTGCAATGAATATTGATGGTTCTAATACTTTAGCTTGCACAAAATCAGCAAAAGAAGTTAATGGAGAAATAAATATTTATCCTTTGCCACATATGCAAGTTGTTAAAGATTTAGTTCCAAACATGAAGAAAATGTATGAGCAATACAAATCAATTGAACCATGGATGCAATCAAACAAACCAGCGAATGGTTCTGAGAGTTTACAAACTATTGAAGATCGTTCAAAACTTGATGGTCTTTATGAATGTATTCTTTGTGCATGTTGTGCAACCTCTTGCCCTAGTTACTGGTGGAATGGTGATAAATATTTAGGTCCTGCAGTATTACTTCAAGCATACAGGTGGATTATTGATAGCCGTGACGAAGAAAGAAAAAAAAGACTTAAAAAAGTTGCTGACGAATTAAAATTATTTAGGTGTCATACTATTATGAATTGTACCAATGCTTGTCCAAAAGGCTTAAATCCTGCTAAAGCGATAGGTTCTATTAAGAAAATGCTTGTTACTGAGAAAGCTGATTAATCTTATAAATAAAGTATTATCAAATTATGAAACAAATATTTCATTATGTACATGGTCAAGAATTTAAGGGTGAAAGTAAAAAAACATCTGACGTTTATAATCCAGCAACAGGTGAAGTTCAGGCGAAAGTTGCTTTAGCAACTAAAAAAGATGTAGGCGAAGCAGTTAAAAGCGCCGTTAGTGCATTTGCAGATTGGTCTGCAACACCGCCTCTTCAAAGAGCAAGAATACTTTTTAAATTTAAAGATTTGATTGAAAAAAATACTGATGAATTGACAAAAGCAATCGTTGCCGAACATGGAAAAGTTTATGAAGATGCAAAAGGATCTTTAACAAGAGGTTTGGAAGTTGTTGAATTTGCCTGTGGAATTCCTCAAATGTTAAAAGGTGAATTCACTGAAAATGTTGGAAAGGGAATTGATAGTTGGTCAATGAGACAACCACTTGGAGTATGTGCTGGAATTACTCCTTTTAATTTTCCTGCAATGGTTCCTATGTGGATGTTTCCAGTTGCGATTGCTTGTGGAAATACATTTGTTTTAAAACCATCTGAAAAAGATCCTAGCTGTTCAATTATGTTGGCTAAACTTCTCAAAGAAGCTGGTCTTCCAGATGGAGTTTTTAATGTTGTGAATGGAGATAAAGAATCTGTTGATGCATTATTAGAGCATAAAGATGTAGCGGCAATTAGTTTTGTAGGATCAACTGGAATTGCAAAATATATTTATGAAAATGCAGCTAAATTTGAAAAAAGAGTTCAAGCTTTAGGTGGCGCAAAAAACCATTGTGTTGTTATGCCAGACTCAGATTTAGATCAAGCAGTTAATGGATTAATGGGAGCTGCTTATGGATCAGCAGGTGAAAGATGTATGGCACAATCAGTGGCTGTTGCAGTTGGAAATGTTGGCGATCAATTAGTTAAAAAATTATCTGAAAAAGTAGAGGCTTTAAAAGTTGGTCCAGGAATGGATTTAAGTTCTGAAATGGGTCCTCTTGTTACAAAAGAACATTTAGAAAAAGTTAAGGGCTATGTTGATATTGGTGTTAAAGAAGGTGCAAAACTTATTGTTGATGGAAGAAATTTAAAATTACAAGGTTATGAAAATGGTTTTTATATTGGAGGCTGCTTATTTGATCATGTTAAAGAAAATATGAGAATTTATAAAGAAGAAATTTTTGGACCTGTATTGTCAGTTGTAAGAGTTAAAGATTTTAATTCTGCTGTTGATTTAATTAATAATCATGAATATGGAAATGGTGTAGCAATTTTTACCAGAGATGGAGATTCTGCAAGAACTTTTGCTAGTAAAATAAAAGTTGGAATGGTTGGGGTAAATATACCAATACCAGTACCTATGGCTTTTCATAGTTTTGGTGGTTGGAAAAGATCATTATTCGGAGATCAGCACATGCATGGTCCTGAAGGTGTAAGATTTTACACAAAATTAAAAACAATTACCTCGAGATGGCCTTCAGGCATTAAAGATGATCCTGAGTTTATAATGCCGACAATGAAATAAATTTAGCTTATAAGTAAAAACTTAAATAATTTATGTCTATTAAAAAAGTTGGATTCGTAGGTTGGAGAGGAATGGTTGGTTCTGTTCTAATGAATAGAATGAAAGAAGAAAATGACTTTTCTAAAATTGAAGAGCCAGTTTTTTTCTCTACTTCTCAAATTAACCAATCAGGCCCAGATATTGGAAAAGGAACTAACACTTTAAAAGATGCAACAAATCTTAAAGATCTAAAATTGATGGACGTAATCTTAACATGTCAAGGAAGTGATTATACAAAAAAAGTTTTTTCAGATTTAAGAAAAGATGGTTGGAATGGCTATTGGATTGATGCAGCTTCTCATTTGAGAATGAATAAAAATAGTACAATTATATTAGATCCAATTAATAGAGATATTATTAATAAAGCAATATCAAATGGTCAAAAAGATTTTATTGGATCAAATTGTACTGTAGCTGTGATGTTAATGGCTATTGGAGGTTTGTTTAAACAAGATCTTATTGAGTGGATGACATCAATGACATACCAAGCAGCTTCTGGTGCTGGTGCTCAAAATATGAAAGAGCTTCTATCTCAAATGGGATATTTAAATCAATCTGTAAAAAATTTATTAAATGATGATGCATCATTTATCTTAGATATAGATAAAAAAGTTTCAGATGCAATGAGATCACCTTCATTTCCTAAAAAGAATTTTAATGCAGCTCTTGCTGGAAGTTTAATTCCTTGGATAGATGATCAACTAGATAATGGTCAATCCAAAGAAGAATGGAAAGCAGTTTCTGAAACTAATAAAATACTTGGAAGAGAGGCCTCACCAGTTCCAATTGATGGAACTTGTGTTCGAATTGGATCCATGAGGTGTCATAGTCAAGCGTTAACTATTAAACTAAAAAAAGATATTTCTATTGATGAAATAGAATCGATTATCAAAGCATCAAACGAGTGGGTAAAGGTTATTCCCAATGAAAGAGAAATAACCATAAAAGAACTCGGACCTGCAAAAGTTTCTGGATCTTTATCAATCCCAATAGGAAGATTAAGAAAAATGAATATTGGCAATCAATATTTGAACGCTTTTACAGTTGGCGACCAATTACTATGGGGTGCCGCTGAACCTTTGCGAAGAATGCTGAATATTTTGTTAGAATCATAGAAAACAACCTTAAATATTGTTTATAAATTTATAGTGCATCAATTTGTGCTTTGATTTTTTCTTATTACAAAATATACACCTTGCCATGAAAAAAATATCTCTTATTGGAGCTGGCCAAATTGGTGGAACATTAGCTCATCTTGCGGGTTTAAAAGAATTAGCAAACGAAGTTGTTTTATTTGATGTTGCAGAAGGTATTGCTAAAGGTAAAGCTTTAGATATTGCTCAGTCATCTGCAGTAGACGGTTTTAACGTAGATTTTAAAGGTACCAATAACTATGAAGATACAAAAAATTCAGACGTTATAATTATTACAGCTGGAATTCCTAGAAAGCCTGGAATGACAAGAGATGATTTATTAGGAACTAATTTAAAAATTATCAAACAAGTTGGAGAAGGAATTGCAAAATCTTCGCCTAATGCATTTGTTATTTGTATCACTAATCCTTTGGACGTGATTGTAATGGCTTTGCAAAAATATTCAGGCTTACCAAGAAATAAGGTTGTAGGTATGGCTGGAGTTTTAGACACATCTAGATTCAAATTATTTTTATCAAAAGAATTAAATGTACCTATTAAAGAAGTAGACTCTTTTGTTTTAGGTGGTCATGGAGATACAATGGTTCCAGTTCCAAAAAGAACAAAGGTAAGTGGAAAAAATTTAATGGACTTTGTTAAAGAAGGAAAATTATCTCAGGAAAAATTAGATGCTATTATTGATCGTACAAGAAAAGGTGGTGCAGAAATAGTTAAATATCTTGGAACAGGTTCTGCTTTTTACGCTCCAGCTGCGTCAGCTATCGAGATGGCAGAATCTTATTTGAAAGATCAAAAGAAAACTTTACCTTGTGCAGTATATCTTGATGGAGAGTATGGGGTTAAAGATCTTTATGCAGGTGTTCCAGCAGTTATCGGATCAAATGGAATTGAGAAGATAATTGAATTAGAATTAGATGAAGAAGAAAAGAAACATTTTGATGTATCTATTGATGCTGTTAAAGAATTATTAGATGCTGCAAAAAACATTGATCCTTCACTAAAGTAAGTCAATGAACATTCACGAACATCAGGCAAAAGCAATTTTAAAAAAATTTGGTGCACCAGTTCCAAATGGTTGCGCAGTTTTGTCTTTAGATGAATTAGAAGACGCAGCTAAAAAAATAACTACATCTAAAATTGTTTTAAAGGCACAAATACATGCAGGTGGCAGAGGTAAAGCTGGTGGAGTTAAATTAGTAAATAATTTAGAAGAATTAAAGAAAGAAGCCAAAGAGCTTTTTGGTAAAGTTTTAGTAACTCATCAAACTGGCCCTCAAGGTAGAGAGGTAAAAAGACTTTACTTAGAAGATGCTTCAGAAATATCTAAAGAATTTTATTTATCGTGCTTAACCGATAGAGCAACATCTAAAATTGCCTTTATATCAAGTGCAGAAGGTGGAATGGATATTGAAGAAGTAGCTTCAAAAACTCCAGAAAAAATTATTACAACAAGAGTTGGATTAGTTGAAAAGTTAAATGATTCTGATGTTTTGAATGTATTAAAACCATTTAATTTAGAAGGTTCTGCTTTAGAGGATGGAAAAAAAATAGTTCAGTCGCTTTATCAAGCTTTAACAAAAACTGATGCAAATCTAATAGAAGTAAATCCTTTAATCTTAACAAAAGATAACAGAGTTATCTGTTTAGATGCAAAAATTAATTTTGATGACAATGCTCTTTTTAGACACCCTGAAATTCTAGAATTAAGAGATTTAAACGAAGAAGATCCAATGGAAATTGAAGCAAGTAAATTTGATTTAGCTTACATTAAATTAGATGGTCAAATTGGATGTATGGTTAATGGTGCTGGCTTGGCAATGGCTACCATGGATATTATAAAATTATATGGTTCTGAACCGGCTAACTTTTTAGATGTCGGTGGCGGGGCTTCAAAAGAAAAAGTTTCAGCTGCATTTAAAATTATTTTATCAGATAAAAATGTTAAAGGAGTATTAGTAAATATTTTTGGTGGCATTATGAAGTGTGATGTTATTGCTGAGGGAGTTGTGGCTGCAGCTAAAGAAATAGAACTTAAGGTTCCGCTTGTTGTAAGATTAGCCGGTACTAATTTTGAAAAAGGTAAAGAGATTTTAAATAATTCAGGATTAACAATTATTCCTGCAGATGATCTAAATGATGCTGCAAAAAAAATAGTTGAGGCAATTAAATAATTATGTCTGTTTTAGTAAATAAAAATACAAAATTAATTTGCCAGGGTTTTACTGGAGCTCATGGAACTTTTCACTCTGAGCAAGCTTTAGCATATGGAACCAACTTAGTTGGTGGAGTTACTCCAAAAAAAGGTGGACAGACTCATTTAGGTAAACCTGTTTTTAATACTGTGGCTGATGCGGTTAAAGAAACCGGCGCCGACGCAACAATGATTTATGTTCCTGCAAAGTTTGCAGCAGCAGCAATTGAAGAAGCAATTTCTGCAAAAATTCCTCTGATTGTATGTATTACTGAAGGAATTCCTATTTTAGATATGATTAGAGTTAAAGAGAAATTACAAAACTCATCTTCAAGACTTAATTGGACCAAACTGTCCAGGAATTATTACACCCGATGAATGCAAAATTGGTATTATGCCAGGTCATATTCATAAGAAAGGTTCTGTAGGAATAGTTTCAAGATCAGGAACTTTAACTTATGAAGCTGTAGCACAGACAACAGCTGAAGGTTTAGGACAATCCACATGTATTGGAATTGGCGGAGACCCGGTAAATGGTACAAACTTTATCGATTGCTTAGATCTTTTTTTAAAAGACCCTGAAACAGAGTCTATTATTATGATTGGAGAAATTGGTGGTACAGCAGAAGAAGAAGCAGCAGAATTTTTAAAAAACAATCCTATAAAAAAACCAACGGTTGGTTTTGTTGCTGGTTTAACAGCACCTCCAGGCAGAAGAATGGGACATGCCGGAGCAATTATCGCTGGAGGCAAAGGTGGAGCTCAAGACAAGATTAAAACAATGCAATCTTGTGGTATCACCGTAACAGACTCGCCAGCTGACATTGGAAAAACGTTGAAATCTGTATTAAAGGCTTGATATAATGTCTTTTACAAATGTCAGCATCTAAAAGTAATATTTTCGAAATAACATCATTTTTAAGTGGATCAAATGTTTCGTACATCAAAGAGATGTATGAAAAATTTAGTTCAAATCCTGAAAGTGTTCCAGCAAGCTGGAGAGAGTATTTTGCTGGTTTAGGTGAAAACAAAGATTTAATTACGCAAGATACAAAAGGTGCATCATGGCAACCAAAAAAATTAAAAGAATCATCAAATGGCGATGTAGATCATTATGAAAAATATATTCCTGCCAATTTAAAATATTCATTTGAGGAAAAAATTAAAAAAGAAAAACCAAATAGTTCTCCGGAAGAATTAGAACAAAGCACCAAAGATTCTGTTAGAGCAATCATGATGATTAGAGCTTTTAGAGTTAGGGGTCATTTACAAGCAGAACTTGATCCTTTAGGGCTTATAACAAAACACAATTCACCAGAATTAGACTACCGAACTTATGGATTTCAAGAGCATGATCTTGATAGAAAGATTTTTTTAGATGAAGTCTTAGGATTAAAGTACGCAACCTTAAAAGAAATTATTGAAATTTTAAATAGAACTTATTGTTCAAACATAGGTTTTGAATTTATGCATATGACTGATCCAGAAGAAAAAAGTTGGATCCAACAAAGAGTTGAAGGAAAAGATAAAGAAATTCATTTTTCTGAAAGAGGAAGAAAAGCAATACTTAATAGACTTATTGAAGCTGAAGGTTTTGAAAAATTTTTAGCAAAAAAATATGTTGGTACAAAACGTTTTGGTTTAGATGGATGTGAATCACTTATTCCAGCAATGGAACAAATAATTAAAAGAGGTGGAGCTTTAGGTTGTAAAGAAGTTAAAATAGGAATGCCTCATAGAGGAAGATTAAATATTTTAACTAATGTAATTCAAAAACCTCTTAAAAAAATATTTAAAGAATTTTCTGGAGATCCAGGTCCTGCAAGCGGAGGTGTTTCGGGTGATGTGAAATATCATTTGGGAGCTTCTGCAAACAGAGAGTTTGATGGTAATTTAGTACATGTTAGTTTGACTGCTAATCCATCACATTTAGAAGCAGTAAATCCTGTTGTTCTTGGCCAGACAAGAGCAAAGCAGTTTTTTCATAGAGACAAAGAAAGAAACATGGTTATCCCAATTTTACTTCACGGAGACGCTGCATTTGCAGGCCAAGGTATTGTTGCAGAATGTTTTGCAATGTCAGGTCTAAGAGGACATAACACTGGTGGAACTATTCATATTATCGTTAACAATCAGATTGGTTTTACAACACATCCTGATTTTTCTAGATCTTCCCCATATCCTTCAGAAGTTGCAAAAATGGTTGAAGCACCAATTTTTCATGTGAATGGAGATGATCCAGAAGCTGTTACTTATTGCACAAAAATTGCTACCGAGTATAGGCAAAAATTTAAAAGAGACGTTGTAATAGATATTTTTTGTTACAGAAGATTTGGTCACAATGAAGGAGATGAACCATCGTTTACTCAGCCATTAATGTACAAAAAAATTAAAGAACAGCCCTCAACATTAACAATTTATGCTGACCGCCTAGCTAGAGAAAATGTTGTAAGCAAAGAAGAGTTTGAAAAAGAAAAACTAATTTTTGAAAATACTTTAAACGAAGAGTTTGAAGCATCAAAGAGTTATTTCCCTAACGAGCAGGATTGGTTCACTGGTGTTTGGTCTAAATTTACTACAGAATTGGGTCACGATAGAAGAGGTGTTACAGGAATAGATTTAGAGGAAGTTAAAACTATTGGTAAAAAACTTACAACAATACCTCCTGGTTTTAATCCTCACAAAACAATTGATAGAATTTATAAGGCTAGAGAAGAAATGTTTTCTACTGGGGAAAATTTTGACTGGGCTACAGCAGAAAGTTTAGCTTTTGCTTCTTTAGCCCTAGAGGGTTACCCAATACGTCTTGTTGGACAAGATTCAGTTAGAGGAACCTTTAGCCAACGTCATGCTGGAATTAATGATCAAATTACTGGAGATAGATATTATCCATTAAAAAATTTATCTAACAATCAAGGCCACGTTGAAATTATTGATAGTTTATTATCAGAGTTTGGAGTTTTAGGATTTGAATATGGATATTCTTTAACAGAGCCTGATACATTAACTTTATGGGAAGCACAGTTTGGTGATTTTGCAAATGGGGCTCAAGTTATTTTTGACCAATTTATAAGTTCAGGCGAGAAGAAATGGACACGAGCAAGCGGTTTAGTCATGCTTTTACCTCATGGATATGAAGGGCAAGGGCCAGAGCATTCTTCTGCGAGAATTGAGAGATACTTACAGTGTTGTGCACAGGAAAATATTCAAATAGCAAATATAACAACACCAGCAAATTATTTTCATGCTTTAAGAAGACAGATACATAGATCATTTAGAAAACCTTTAATTATATTTACACCTAAATCTTTGTTAAGGCACAAGAGATGTGTTTCTGAAATTAAAGATTTTACAAAACAAAATTCATTTCACAGGGTATTATCTGATAGAGCTGAGTATCCAGAATATAACCTAATACCACTTGCAAAAGATGAAGAGATAGAAAGAGTTATTTTATGTAGTGGAAAAGATTTATTTTGATTTAGTTGATGAGAGAGAAAAATTAAATGCAAAACAAAGTTCAAATTGTTAGAATTGAACAATTTATCCTTTCCCAATGAAAACATTAGCAAGACATTTGGATCGATTTAAAAATGCTACAAGATTTGTTTGGTGCCAAGAAGAACCGCAAAATATGGGACCGTGGAATTTTATAGAAAATTATATTGAAGCGTTCTTTAGAATATATCGAAGCGAAATCTAGGAAAGTTATTTATACTGGAAGAGCACCATCGGCTTCACCAGCTTCTGGTTACTTAAAAAAACATCTTGCTCAACAACAAGAAATTGTTACAAAAGCGATTACTATTTAATGAGCACACCAGTTTTAGTACCAACATTGGGAGAGTCAGTAACTGAAGCAACAGTTGCAAAATGGACTAAGAACGTTGGAGATACAGTCAATGAAGATGAAGTTATTGTTGAACTAGAAACAGATAAAGTGAGTGTTGAAGTTACTTCACCAAAATCAGGAGTTCTATCGGAGATTACAATTCAAGCAGGTGAAACAGTTAATGTTGGTTCACAACTTGGGTCTATCGGTGAAGCAGGTTCTGCGGTTGCAGCTAAACCTGTTAAAAAAAAAGAAGAGCCACCAAAAGTAGTAGAAATAAAATCTGAACCTTTAACATTAACAAAAGAACAGCCTATTCAAGAAACACCAAAAGTTGTTCAGCTTAATGTAGATAAAAAAGCTGACCTTTCTCCATCTGCGAAAAGGATCGTTGAAGAAAATAGAATTGATATCACAAAAATTCAAGGCACAGGAAAAAGAGGGCAAATTCTTAAAAGTGATCTTATAGGCTTAATGGGAATGAGCCCAGGTGTAGATGCAAAGTTTAAAGAAAAAGGTCCTGAAGAAAGAGTAAGGATGTCTCGCTTAAGAGCAACTATAGCAAAGAGGTTAAAAGAAGCTCAAAATACTGCAGCTATGTTAACTACTTTTAATGAAGTAGACATGTCGATGATTTTACAAATTAGAAAAGATAATAAAGATGAGTTCGAGAAAATTTATTGAGTCATACTAGGCTTCATGTCATTTTTTGTAAAAGCTTGTGTTAATGCATTACAAACTTATCCAGCTGTTAACGCTGAAATTCAAGGAGAAGATATTGTTTACAAAAATTATTATAATCTTGGTGTAGCAGTTGGTACAGACAAAGGCTTGGTAGTTCCTGTTGTTAGAGGCGCTGATCAGATGTCTTTTGCTGATATTGAAAAAGAGATCATAGCTCTTGGCGGAAAAGCAAGAAACGGACAATTATCTATTGAAGATCTACAAGGTGGTACATTCACAATAACAAATGGCGGAATTTATGGGTCAATGTTGTCGACACCAATTCTTAACCCGCCTCAATCAGGAGTTCTTGGAATGCATAATATTGTGCAAAGAGCAGTTGTTATAAATGGAAAGGTTGAAGTAAGACCAATGATGTATTTAGCATTGTCTTATGACCATAGAATTATTGACGGAAAAGAAGCAGTTTCATTTTTAGTTAGAGTTAAAGAAATTCTTGAAGATCCAAGAAGATTATTTTTAAATTTATAAAAATATTATGAACGAATATGATGTTATTGTTATAGGCGGAGGCCCTGGTGGCTATGTATGTGCAATAAGATCAGCACAGCTTGGAATGAAAACTGCATGCATTGAGTCGAGAGGAACGCTTGGTGGAACTTGTTTAAACGTTGGGTGTATACCTTCAAAATCTTTATTACATTCAGCTGAAATGTATTACAAAGCAAATACTGAGTTTGATAAAATTGGAATAAGCACAGGAGGTTTGTCTTTAGATGTATCAAAAATGATGCAACATAAATTAAAAACTGTCGATGGTTTAACTAAGGGTATCGAATTTTTATTTAAAAAAAATAAAGTAACTTATTACAAAGGTCATGGAAGCTTTGATTCAGTAAATACAGTTAATATTAAAAAATTAGATGGCTCTGATGATCAGATTAAAGGTAAGCATATTATAATTGCAACTGGTTCATCAGTTTCGAATTTACCAAATATTAAGATTGATGAAAAAATTGTAGTTTCGTCTACCGGAGCTTTGTCATTAGAGAAGGTGCCACAAAAAATGGTCGTGATAGGTGGAGGAGTGATTGGTTTAGAGCTTGGATCAGTTTGGATGAAACTTGGAGCCGATGTAGAGGTAATAGAATATTTAGATCATATTTTGCCAGGAATGGATAAAGAAATTTCAGACAATTTTCAAAAAATTTTAAAAAAACAAGGAATGAAATTTCATTTATCTTCAAAAGTAACTTCAGTTCAAAACAACGGATCTGGAGCAGTTGTTGAGTTTGAAAAAGATGGTTCTGGTAACAGTTTAGAAGCTGATATTGTTCTTGTTTCAGTTGGAAGAAAAGCAAATACAGAGGGTTTAAAGTTAGAGAATATTAATATTGCAACTGATGACAGAGGACGAGTTAAAGTTGATGGTCACTTCAAATCAAATGTAAATGGAGTTTATGCGATTGGAGATGTAATTGCTGGACCAATGCTTGCTCACAAGGCCGAAGAAGAAGGTATTGCTGTTGTTGAAATGATTGCTGGCAAATATGGTCATGTGAATTATGATGTTATACCTGGTGTAGTATATACACATCCTGAAGTAGCTTCAGTTGGTAAGACAGAAGAAGAGTTAAAAAAATTAAATATAGAATATAATGTTGGAAAATTTCCTTTCATGGCAAACTCTAAAGCAAAAGTTAATGATGAAGCTGATGGTTTTGTTAAAATTTTAGCAGATAAAAAAACTGATAAAGTGTTAGGAGTTCATATTTTAGGACCTGATGCTGGTAACTTAATTGCTGAACTTGCTTTAGCAATGGAGTTTGGGGCGAGTTCTGAAGATATTGCAAGAACATGTCATGCTCATCCTACACTTACAGAGGCTGTAAAAGAAGCAGCTTTAGCTGTCGATAAAAGACCAATTCACATGTAATCAGATTATCTTCTGATTAGTTTTTTTCCAGTCCTCCAAAAATAATGACAATCCTTTGTCAGTTAATTCATGTTTATAAAGTTCATGAAAAACTTTTGGTGGTATCGTAGCAACATCAGATCCTGCTAAAGCAACAGACTTTACATGTTCTGCTGTTCTTATTGATGCTGACAAAATTTTAGTTTTAAGATCTTTGTAGTTATCAAAAACTTTTCTTATATCTGCTATTAACTGAACCCCATTTTGTCCAATATCATCTAGTCTTCCAATAAAAGGCGAAACATAAGTTGCACCTGCTTTAGCTGCCAAAAGAGCTTGCGTTACTGAAAAACATAATGTGACATTTGTTCTATAACCTTTTTTAGATAAAATATTACAGGCGATTAAACCATCAAAAGTTAAAGGTAATTTGATTACGATATTTTTTGATATTTTTTGTAAAATCTTAGCTTCCTTAATCATATTTTCATGATCTTCAGCAGTTACTTCAGCACTTACTGGACCACTAATTTCTTTACAAATTTCTTTTAAAACATCTTTAATTTTCTTGTTCTGTTTAGCAATTAATGATGGATTAGTTGTAATTCCATCCACCAATTTTGTTTTGTTAATCGCTTTGATTTCTTTAATATCAGATGAGTCAATGTATATTTTCATTAGAGGCAATTTATAATTTATTTTAAAAAATACAATTTTTTATGTTGGTTGATGTTTTACTTCCTTTAAATTTTGACAATGCTTTTACTTACAATTTAAATACAAAAAAGAACGTTAAAGTTGGCACATATGTTCTTGTGCCATTTAAGAATAAAGAAATAGTTGGCATCATTTGGGAAACAAAGCCAAAAATCAAAAAAGACATTAAATTAAGAGAGATCATCAAGGTATTTGATATTCATGAAATGTCAAAGTCTCAGTTAGAGCTAATTAAAAAGATGTCAAATTATAATTTGGTTAATCAAGGATTAGTATTAAATTTATTTTTGTATAAACAGGGATTTAAGAGTTTTGATAAAGGATTAAAGAAAATTAGTGATTTCAAGATTTATGAACCAACAATTAATACAGATGAAAAATTAAACAGTGATCAAAATAAAGTTTTTAAAGAAATTAAAAAAAATATTAATTTTAAAAAATTTAACACTTCCTTAATTAAAGGAATTCCTGGATCTGGAAAAACTCATATTTATTTTGAAATAATTAAATCAGCATTAAAAAATAATCACCAAGTATTAGTCTTACTTCCTGAAAAAGCTTTAAGTGAACAAATAGCTAAAAGATTTAAAGAGTTTTTTAATTATCAGCCTGCCATTTGGCATTCTGGAATCAAAGATAAAGAAAAAAAGAAAATATGGAAAGGGGTTTTGGAAAATAAAATTAAACTAATCATAGGAGCAAGATCCTCGTTATTTTTGCCTTTTAGAGATTTAAAATTAATCATTATAGATGAAGAGCATGATGCATCTTACAAACAAGACGAAGGCCTTTCTTTTAATGCAAGAGATATGGCAATTCTCAAAGCTTCGATTGAAAAATTTCCTATTTTTTTGATTAGCGCCACTCCAACAGTAGAAACATATTATAATGCTAAACAAAAAAAATATTTTTTATATGAATTAAATTCGAGATTTAATAATTCTACTTTACCGGAGATTAAAACAGTTAAATTGAGCAAGGAAAATATTACTGAAAATAATTTTATTTCTGAAAATATTGTAGAAGAAATAAGTAATTTTTTAAAAGAAAAAAATCAGGTTTTATTTTTTTTAAATCGACGTGGTTTTTCATCATTTATTTTTTGTTATAAATGTATGAAAAGATTAGAATGTCCTAACTGTAGTGTAGGTTTAGTTTTTCATAAAAATAAAAATTTAGCTTCATGTCACTATTGTAGCTATTCAACTAAATTGAATAGAGTATGTAAAAATGAAAAGGAAAAATGTGAATTTAAACTGTATGGAGTGGGAGTCGAAAAGATTTTTCAAGAGGTTAAAAAGAAATTTCCTGACTACAAGGCAGATATATTATCTAGCGATTTTACAGATTTTGATAAATTTTCAAAACAATTAGAGGCAATTGAGGATAACAAAATTAATATTATTGTTGGAACTCAAATTATTTCAAAGGGTTTTAATTTTAAGAATCTAAATATGATTATTGTAGTTAATGCAGATACTAATTTTATAGGTAATGATATAAGATCTACTGAAAAAAACTTTCAACTACTTTGTCAATTATCTGGAAGAGCGGGAAGATTTAATAAAAAATCTAAAATTTTTTTACAAACGTTTGATGAAAAAAATAAAATTTTTGAATCTTTAAAAGATTTAAAAATTGAAGAATTTTATAATAATGAAATTGAATTTAGAAAAAATTCTAATTTTCCTCCATTCTATAAATTTATTTCAATCATTGTCATGGGTAGAAATGAATATGAGGTCAATAAATTTGCTTTAAAAATAAAATCATCTATTCCAAAACATGACCTAATTAATGTGTATGGACCAGTTGCAGCTTTAATTTCAAAAATTAAATCAAACTTTAGATCGAGAATTTTAGTTAAATACAACTCACAAGTTACTCCTCAAAAAGTCATTAAAGAGGCTATTCAAAAGTTTAAAATTCCTTCAAATTTGAAACTACAAATTGATGTAGATCCTCTTAACTTCTCTTAGGGAGTTAAAATGTCCAAAAGATCACACTTGCTGAAGAAGTGGCTTGATGTTAATTAAACGGCGAAAAAAAAGGGAAAATTTTGACTCAAAGCACACAATCATTCGCAGATGCAGCAGGAAGATATGCATTGTCTTTATTTGAACTCTCAAAAGATGAAAAGATAGTTGAAGAGATTGATGCAAATGTAACCCTAATTCAAAAAGCCATTCAATCATCACAAGATTTTAAAAATTTTATAAATAATCCAACATTAAAAAAAGATCAGAGAATTATTGTAATTAACATCTTAGGTAAAAATTACGATTTAAATAATTATTTCGTAAATTTCTTAAAAATATTAGTTGAAAAAAACAGAATATTTTTTTTAGAGAAAATTTTAAGAGATTTTAAATTAATTTTATCTGATTTTAGAGGTGAAATTAATGCTATTGTTTCTATGCCTACTAAAATTTCAGATGCACAAGTAAAAGACATAGAGGCAACGCTAAATTCATTATTAAAGAAGAAAATTAATTTAGATTTTAAATTAGATCCTAGCTTAATCTCTGGAGCAAAATTACAGATTGGTAGCTATATGATCGATGATACAGCAAAGTCAAAATTTAACAAAATTTTAAATAACTTGTAGGAGAAAAAAATGGACATAAACCCATCAGAAATAACAAAAGTCATAAAAGACCAGATTAAAAACTTTGGAAAAGAAGCTGAAGTTGCTGAAGTTGGTCAAGTTTTATCAGTAGGAGACGGAATTGCCAGAATTTATGGATTAGATAATGTTGAAGCTGGAGAAATGGTCGAGTTTTCTGAAGGCACAAAAGGTATGGCACTAAATTTAGAAACAGATAACGTTGGTGTTGTTATTTTTGGTGACGACTCTCACATTAAAGAAGGAGACACGGTTAAAAGAACTGGTGATATCGTTGACGTTCCAGTTGGAAAAGAATTACTTGGAAGAGTAGTTGATGGTTTAGGAAATCCAATTGATGGAAAAGGACCAATTAAATCTAAAGAAAGAAGAAGAGTTGATGTAAAGGCTCCAGGAATTATTCCAAGAAAATCTGTTAGTGAGCCTATGCAAACTGGTTTGAAGGCAATCGATAGCTTAATTCCAATTGGAAGAGGACAAAGGGAATTAATTATTGGAGATAGACAAACTGGAAAAACTGCAATCGCGATTGATACAATTATTAACCAAAAAGAAATTAATAAATCAGATGATGAGTCAAAAAAATTATACTGTATTTATGTTGCTATTGGTCAAAAAAGATCAACAGTTGCTCAGATTGTTAAAACTTTAGAAGACGCTGGAGCAATGGAATACTCTATTGTTGTTGCTGCAACAGCATCAGATCCTGCACCGTTACAATTCTTAGCTCCATATACAGGTTGTGCTATGGGAGAATTTTTCAGAGATAATGGAATGCACGGACTTATTGTGTATGACGATTTATCAAAGCAAGCAGTTGCTTATAGACAAATGTCACTATTATTAAGAAGACCTCCAGGACGAGAAGCATTCCCTGGGGATGTTTTTTATTTGCACAGCAGGCTTTTAGAAAGAGCTGCTAAACTAAGTGATAAAATGGGCGGTGGATCATTAACAGCACTTCCTGTAATTGAAACACAGGCCAGCGACGTATCAGCTTATATTCCTACAAACGTGATATCTATTACTGATGGACAAATTTTCTTAGAAACAGAACTTTTCTTCCAAGGTATTAGACCTGCAGTTAACGTTGGTATCTCAGTTTCTAGGGTTGGATCTGCGGCACAAATTAAAGCGATGAAACAGGTTGCAGGTACGATTAAATTAGAATTAGCACAGTACAGAGAAATGGCAGCTTTTGCACAGTTTGGTTCTGATTTAGATGCTGCTACTCAAAAATTATTGAACAGAGGTTCTAAATTGACTGAGCTTTTAAAACAGGGACAGTACTCACCTTTAAAAGTTGAAGAGCAAGTTGTTTCAATTTTCTGTGGAGTGAAAGGTTATTTAGATGATCTTGATAATTCAAAAATTAAAGATTTTGAAACTCAACTTTTGAGTTCAATTAAATCTCAAGCCTCAGATATTTTAAATAGTATCGCTTCTTCGGGAAAATTAGATGAAGGTAATGAAGCTAAACTTAGAGAATTTATTGAAAACTTTAAGAAAGAATTTGTAAAATAAATGCCAAGTTTAAAAGACCTTAGGAATAGAATTGGTAGTGTTAAGTCTACTCAAAAAATTACCAAAGCTATGAAAATGGTTGCTGCAGCAAAATTAAGAAGAGCTCAAGAGAGTGCAGAAAAAGGAAGAGCATATTCTGACAAAATGAACCGTATCATTAGTAACTTAAAAAGCACAATGACAGACGGATCATCAGCACCTAAGCTTCTTGTTGGCTCTGGAAACGATCAAACACATTTGTGTATTGTCATGACGGCTGACAGAGGTCTTTGTGGTGGATTTAATACAAACATTTGTAAGAAAGCTAGGCAATATTTTTCAGAAATATTAAATAAAAATAAAACTCTAAAAATTATTACCGTTGGATCAAAAGGTAATGATCAATTGAAAAGAAATTTCAGTAAGTACATTATTGAAAGCATCAGTTATAAACATTTAAAAAAGATTACAGTGAATGAAGCGTCAGAATTAACTTCCAAGGTAATCAAAATGTTCGAAAATGGTGAGTTTGATGTTTGTACTATTTTTTATAACAAGTTTAAGTCAGTTATTTCTCAAGAACCCCAAGCTCAACAATTAATCCCTATTGAGAGTGAAGAAGAGCAAAAAGAAACTCAAGCGGATGAGGTACAATATGAATTTGAGCCAGATCAAGAAGAGATTTTAGAACATTTGTTGCCACAAAACATGACAACACAAATTTTTAAAGCATTTCTTGAAAATGCAGCAAGTGAACAAGGTTCAAGAATGTCAGCAATGGATAATGCTACAAGAAATGCTGGCGATTTAATAGACAGATTAACAATTAATTATAACAGAAGCAGACAAGCCGTTATCACGAAAGAATTGATTGAAATTATTTCTGGTGCGGAGTCATTATAAAAGGAGAAAAGGGTATGCAAAATAAATTTGGTACAATTCAACAGGTTATCGGAGCGGTTGTTGACGTAAAATTAAATGAACATCTGCCTGAAATTAATTAAGCGCTTGAGTGTGATAACAATGGAAACAGATTAGTTTTAGAAGTTGCTCAACACCTAGGAGAAGGAACTGTTAGAACAATTGCGATGGATACAACAGAAGGCTTAAAAAGAGGTGATAAGGTTACTGATACAGGTGATGCTATTAAAGTTCCTGTTGGACCAGAAACACTTGGAAGAATTATAAATGTTATCGGTGAACCGATAGATGAAAGAGGCGACGTTAATACAAAAGAAAAATGGCCTATTCATAGAGCAGCTCCTGAATTTGTAGATCAATCTACTGAAACTGAAGTTTTGGTTACTGGAATTAAAGTTGTTGATCTTTTAGCTCCATACGCAAAAGGAGGAAAGATCGGATTATTCGGTGGTGCAGGAGTTGGTAAAACAGTTTTAATTATGGAATTAATTAATAACGTTGCAAAAGCTCACGGTGGATATTCAGTTTTTGCAGGAGTTGGAGAAAGAACAAGAGAAGGTAACGATCTTTACCATGAAATGATGGAGTCAGGAGTTATCAAAACAGATGGTTCTGGTTCAAAAGCAGCTTTGGTTTATGGACAAATGAATGAACCTCCTGGAGCTAGAGCAAGAGTGGCATTAACAGGACTAACAGTTGCTGAGTATTTTAGAGATAAAGAAGGACAAGACGTTTTATTCTTCGTTGATAATATATTTAGATTTACGCAAGCCGGTTCAGAGGTTTCTGCATTATTAGGAAGAATCCCTTCTGCAGTTGGATATCAACCAACTTTAGCAACGGATATGGGTAACCTTCAAGAAAGAATTACTACTACTAACAAAGGTTCAATCACATCAGTTCAGGCGATTTATGTTCCTGCGGATGACTTAACAGATCCTGCACCTGCAACTTCGTTTTCACACCTTGATGCTACAACCGTTTTATCAAGACAGATTGCTGAGCTTGGAATTTATCCTGCAGTGGATCCACTAGATTCAACATCAAGAATTCTAGATCCTAGAATAGTAGGAGAGGAGCATTATAGAGTTGCAAGGGAAGTTCAAAGAATTCTTCAAACTTATAAATCTTTACAAGATATTATTGCTATTCTTGGTATGGATGAATTATCAGAGGAAGATAAGCTAGTAGTTGCTAGAGCAAGAAAAATTCAAAGATTCTTGTCACAACCTTTCTTTGTTGCCGAAGTATTTACAGGATCACCAGGAAAATTGGTTGACCTAGATGCAACAATCAAAGGATTTGATGCAATCTGCAAAGGCGAATATGATCATTTGCCAGAAGCTGCTTTTTATATGGTTGGAACAATTGAAGAAGCTATTGAAAAAGCAGAAAAAATGTCAAAAGACGCAGCTTAATTAAAAATGCAAGTTGATATTGTAACACCAGATAAAATTTTATTCTCAGATGCTTCTGCATCTATGGTTACAGTTCCAGGTATTGAAGGACAAATGGGAATATTGGATGACCATGTTCCCGTTGTTACTTTTTTAAAACCTGGTGTAATTAACGTTGAAGCTAAAGAAAATAAATATTTTTTTACTACTGGCGGTGTTGTAGATTTTAAAAATAATTCACTAAGTATTCTTTGCCAAGAAGTTTATGATATCAAAGATTTATCTCCTGATAAAATTCAAGAGTTAAAGCAAAAAGCAGATAAGACTAAGTCTGATAATTCTACAGATCATGATGTGTTTATAGCAAACACTTTGATTGATGAATTGAATTCATTACAAATTAAATAAAATTAGAGAATTCTTTTACTACCGATAAGTAAAGATCTTTCTTAAATGAAACAATTAGCTCCGGAAGTTTTTGAATATCAACCCACATCCATTCATTAAATTCTGGATGTTTTTGATTGATATTAATTTCACTGTCTGGTCCTAGGAATTTTATTAAAAACCAGGTTTGTTTTTGTCCTTTATATTTACCTTTCCATATTTTTCCCAATAAATGTTGAGGTAAATCATAGGTATATATTTTTTCTGATCTCTTAATAATTCTTATTGATTGTATTCCTGTTTCTTCAAATAATTCTCTTTTAGCAGCACTTTCAATATCTTCATCTTTATCAATCCCACCTTGTGGCATTTGCCATGCTTCTTGATTATCAATTCTTTTTCCAACAAATATTTTTTTTTCATCATTAAAAACCATCATCCCAACTCCTGATCTGTAGGGTAATTGATTGGTATTTTTCATGATTTTTTTAATAAATTAATAGCGTATTCTAATTGATTGTCAGTTTTGGTATTAATTTTAAAATCATCTTTTGAAGCTTTTACAGTAATGTCTGGTTCTACACCCTTTTCATGAATAGATTCTCCAGATGGCAAATAATATTTTGCTGTGGTTAATCTCAGACCACCTTTATTTTTTAAGGGAATAATTGATTGTACCGATCCTTTGCCAAAGCTTTTTTCTCCTAAAAGAATTGCCCTTTTATGATCTTTTAAAGCTCCTGATACAATTTCGGATGCTGAAGCAGATCCTTTATTAATTAAAACAATCAAAGGTTTTTTATTTATTAAATCACCTTTTTTTGCATTAAAGATTTTAATATCATTTTTATCTCTTCCTCTAGTTGAAACAACTTCTCCTCCATCAAGAAATGTTTCTGTAATTTTTATAGCTTGAGAAAGTAAACCACCAGGATTATTTCTAAGATCTAGAATATAACCATTTAAGTTTTTATTAGATATTTCAATAATTTTTTTGGTAAGTTGATTGTGACTTTTTTCGTTAAATGCTCTTACTCTTAAATATCCAACGTTATTTTTAATCTCTGCAGAAACTTCTCTTATTTTTATAATTGCACGAGTAATTGTAAATTTTAGTTCATCGTCAACATCTACTCTTCTTATTGTTAAATTAATTTTTGTGCCCACTTTTCCCCTCATTAATTTAACAGAATCTAGTAATGTCATTCCTTTAACCTGCTTATCGTTAATTTTTACAATATAGTCTCCAGCTTGAATGCCAGCTTTATCTGCAGGGGTGCCTTCGATTGGAGTAATAACTTTAACAAGACCAGCTTCCATAGTAATTTCAATTCCTAAACCTCCAAATTCTCCTTTAGTATCTGCATTCATATTTTTAAATGAATCTGGACTCATATATGCTGAATATGGATCTAACGATTGAAGCATCCCATTAATTGCCGAGTCAATTATTTCAGCTTGATCAACATCATCTACGTATTCTTTTTTTAGTGTTTCAAGGACATCACTAAATATATCTAATTTTTCATATAATTTATTACTTGGATTGGAAAAACTTTGATTAGAAAAAATGATTATAAATATAAATACTCCAATAACTAATTTATAAAAGTTATTTAGTATTTGTGATAAGGATGATTTGTAATGATTGTTGCGCATCTGTAAATTTGTTCACATAAAATTACTCTAGCTAAAGAGTGGGGCAAAGTCATCTTACCTAATGACATTTTTTCAAACTTATCAACATTATAAGTAAAGCCTTCTGGCTTGCCTATAAAAAAATTTAGCTGTTGAACACTGTTGTTGTTAAGATCAATTATATTTTTAGACAATTGTTCAGTAGAAAGGTTTTTTCCATTTTCATCAAGAATGATATTTTTTATTAAACCTTTTTTTTTTAATATCTCGGATAATTTTAAATTAGAAAAACTTTTAATATTAAAATCTAAAATTCCGCTCTTTTTTAAAGATAGAGTTCTGTTAATATAAATTTTACAAAGATCATTCTCTAGACTTTTATTAAGCCTGCCTTCACACAGTATAGATATTTTCATTAGACGGTAATTTGCTGCTTAGGCAAAATATCTTCCCACATTTTTTCCAAATTATAAACTGATCTTTTTTCAGGATGGAAGATATGAATGACAACATCAATAGCATCAATTAATTTCCAATCATCGCTCTCTTGACCTTCTATTTTACAGTCTTCAATTCCAATTGATTTTAATTTTTGTGCTGTAATTTCTGATATTGCCTGAATATGTCTCGATGACGTTCCACTTGCGACAACCATATAGTCCGCAATAGAGCTTTTATCTTTAAGGTCTATAACAACTATATTTTGAGCTTTATTATCGTCTAAGATTTTTTGAACTTGATGAATTAAATTTTTTTTATCCAAAATATTTATTTTTTATTTACTGTATAATGCAATTTTTATTTTTGAAGAAGAGATTTTTACACCTTTATCTTTAATAAAAAACCAACTTTTTTCAGCATTATTATTAAGATTTTTGTAATTTTTAATTAATTTATTCTTATATTTTTTATAAAAAAAAGATTTTTTTACTTTAGCATCGTATCCAGGTCTGCTTATTACTACTAATGTAGAAGATTTTAATATTGATTTAAAATTTTTCCATTGATGAAATTTCTGCAAATTATCTGAACCTATTAAAAAAAAAAGTTTAGATTTTTTGTATTTTTTTTTAAAAAAATTTATTAATTGATAAGAGTACTTTCTATCGGTTTTGGTAACAGAAATTTTCTTTATTTTTTTGGTAATTTTTTTACTTAAATTTATCCTTTTATTATAATTAAAATAGTATTTTTTTTTAATAAGAGGATTCTTTTTTGATACACTCCAAATAACTTGATCAAGTTTTAATTTTTTTAAAAAAATTTTTGAAATGTGAACATGACCCTTGTGAGGAGGATCAAATGATCCACTAAAAATTCCTATTTTTTTTTCAAGGTTACTATTCAAGGTCGAGTATGACCCTGTCCAGAAACGATATATTTATAAGTCACTAGCTGTTCTAAACCAACAGGTCCTCTTGGGTGCATTTTATTCGTTGAAATTCCAACCTCTGATCCAAGTCCAAATTCATAACCATCTGCAAATTGTGTTGATGCATTAATCATTACAATTGAACTCGTTATTTCGTTAGAAAATTTCTGAATACTCATTTTGTCATTTGAAATGATACATTCTGTATGATTTGTTCCATATGTTTTTATATGCTGGATAGCTTCGTTAATATTACTTACAATTTTTACTGATATTTTTGCATCAAGGTATTCAGTTTTCCAGTCCTTATCTTTAGCTAAAATTGAATTTTTAAAAATTTTATTTATTTTTTTATCAGCAATAATTTTGCAACCTGAATTGTTTAATAAATTTAACACATCAATAATTAGTTTTTTGCTAACGTCTTTGTGGATTAGTAAAGTTTCTGCCGCCCCGCATATGCTTGTTCTTCTCATTTTTGAATTTAAAATAACTTTTTTTGCTTTTATAAAATCAAAACTTTTATCTAAGTACACATGGCACAAACCTTCCAAATGTCCAATTGTAGGAACAGTAGATAAATCTAAAACTTTTTTAACCAATCCTTTGCCTCCTCTAGGTATAATAATATCAATATAGTCTGACATCTTGGACAGCATTAAATCTACAATTTTTCTGTCAGTATTATTTACTAATTGGATACAGTCTTGATTAATTTTTTTTTCTTTAAGGCTTGATCTAAATAAATTTGATATTGCTATGTTAGATTTTAAAGCTTCTTTACCCCCTCTTAAGATAGCAGCATTGCCAGATTTAAAACTTAGTATTGAGACGTCAGATGTCACATTTGGTCTAGCTTCATAAATAATACCAAGAACGCCAATTGGCATAGATACTCTTTTAATTTTTAATCCATTTGGTCTTGTCCATTGTGCTAATATTCTATTTGTTGGATCTTTGAATGAAATCACTTCTTCTATAGAGTTTAAAATAGATTTAATCCTATCTTTATTTAATAAACTTCTGTCTATAAGGTTTTCTTTAATTTTATTTTTACGACTAGTCGCAATATCAATTTTATTAAATTTTATAATAGTATTGGTATTTGATTTAATCTTTTTAAAAAAAGAATATAGAACATCGTTCTTTTTTTTTTCAGTAACTTTCCCAAGTTCATTAGCTGCTGTAACAGCTTTTTTGCCAAGTGACTGAATATAACTTAGTTTGTTCATAATTAATTTAGTACCATATTATCTATATGAATTACTTCACCTCTTGAAGAGTAGCCAAGAATTTCTTTAATATTATCACTTTTGGTTCCTTTAATCTTTGATATTTCATCATTTGAATATGATGTAACACCAATGCCAATATTACTTTTTTTCTTATTTAAAATACTAATGGTATCTCCTCTTTTAAAAGTACCGTTTACATCAATAATTCCAACTGGAAGCAAACTCTTTCCTTTTAAAAGTGCATTAGCTGCACCATCATCTATTGTGATTGACCCATTACTTTTTAAGCTACTTTGTATCCATTTTTTTTTAGCATTATACTGATTGATCTTTGGACTAAACAAAGTAAAATTTTTAATTGATTGTAGTTTTTGTATAGGATTAAAAATATTTCCTTTAGTTAAGATCATTTGACAACCAGCATTCATACAAATTTGTGCTGCTTCAATTTTTGTAATCATTCCACCTGAACCATAATCACTCAAGCTTTTTGTTGCACTTTTAATAATATCGCTTGTGATATTTGATACATTTTTAATTAATTTAGCATTTTTAAATTTTGATGGATCTTGAGTATATAAGCCATCAATGTCTGATAACATGATTAATGTATCTGCATTTGTAATTTGAGCAACTCTTGCTGATAATCTGTCATTATCACCATATCTTATTTCAGAGGTTGCAGTTGTGTCGTTTTCATTAACAATTGGTATTGCTTTCAAGTTTAAAATATTTTGTATTGTATCTTTAGCATTTAAAGCTCTTCGTCTATTTTCAGTATCATCAAGTGTAAGAAGAATTTGCCCAATATTTAATTTCTTTTTTTTGAAAGCTTTTTTAAATAAATTTATTAGCTCTATTTGGCCAATAGCAGCAACTGCTTGAAACTCTTTAAGTTTTAAATTTTTACGGTTAATTTTTAAAAATTTACAGCCTAAAGCAATAGCACCGCTTGTAACAATAATAATTTCAGTGTTATTTTTCCTAAGTTTTAATACGTCATCAGCAAGTTTATTAACCCACTGAATATTAACTTTATTATTTTTAATTAAAAGTGATGAACCTATTTTTACAATTGTTCTTTTTGATTTATAAATATTCATTTTATAGCTCTTAATATTTGTTTTAAATTTTCTTTTTTTAAGACTGATATTTCATAAAATTTTTGCTTAAATTTCTTTTTGAATTCATCAATTTTTTTTATTTTTAATTCATTATCTACTAAGTCAATTTTATTTAACACTACAAACTCTTTTTTCTTTGCCAAATCACTACTGTATTTTTTTAATTCATTTCTTATAATTTGATACCTTTTAAAAAGATTATCTTCATTGATATCTATTAAGTGTATAATGCTTTTGCATCTTTCTATATGTTTTAAAAACTTATCACCTAGACCAGTACCTTTATGTGCCCCTTCGATTAATCCAGGAATATCGGCAATAACAATTTCTTTTTCATCAATATTAGCAACACCCAAATTTGGATTTAGCGTAGTAAAAGGGTAATCAGCTACTTTTGGTTTTGCTCTACTGACAGATGATAAAAAACTAGATTTACCTGCATTTGGAAAACCCACTAAACCAACATCCGCAATTATTTTTAACTCTAACCATATTTCAAACTCTTCTCCAGTTTTACCTTTTGTTGTTTTTCGTGGAGCTTGATTAGTAGAACTCTTAAATCTTGTATTTCCCAAACCACCTTTTCCTCCTGTGGCTAATTTAATTTTTTCACCTTCTTTTACTAAATCAAATAATAATGTTTTTTTATCTTCAGCATAAATCTGAGTTCCAACAGGAACTTTTAAAAATAAATCTTTTCCTGAGGCTCCTGTTTTATTATTACTTTGTCCATTTTGTCCTCTTTCAGCTTTGAAATGTTTAGTGAATCTAAAATCTATTAATGTGTTAAGTCCATTTACAGTATTAAAAATAATTGATCCTCCATCACCACCATCACCACCATTTGGACCACCAAATTCAATAAACTTTTCTCTTCTAAAACTACAACAGCCATTACCGCCGTCGCCTGCTTTAATTGTTATTTTTGCTTGATCTAAAAATTTCATATTACTCTCTTAAGTTTTAAGTTCTTAATTAAGACTGTTGCCTTAAATTTATTAATGAGGGATAACTGAAATAAATGTTTTTCCAAACTTTTTAGTTTGAAATTTTACAATTCCGTTAATTTTAGAATAGATTGTATGGTCTTTTCCCATACCTACATTTTGACCAGGATGCATTTTAGTTCCTCTTTGTCTGAGAATAATATTTCCTGGTATTACTTTTTGGCCGCCATATTTTTTTACACCAAGACGTCGGCCTTCACTATCTCGGCCGTTTTTCGATGATCCACCAGCTTTTTTAGTTGCCATAAAAATTATATAACACTACGCACTTTTTTTGGTAGTAGTTTTATCTCCTTTTTTTTCAGCTGTTACTTTAGCTTCAGAAATTAGTTTTCCATTTTTCCCAAAAATTTTAGTAATTTGAACTACACTTACTCTTTGACGGTGACCGTTTTTTCTTCTTGAATTTTGTCTTCTTCTTTTTTTAAAAACTAAAATTGTCTTGTTTTTTGTTTGACTTAAAACAGTTCCTTCAACTTTAGCACCGTCAACTAGCGGTGCACCTAATTCCATAGTATCTTTATCGTTAATTAATAAAACTTCTTTAAATTCAATTTTATCACCTTCTTTATTAGGTAATTTTTCAATACGAAGTTTATCGCTTGCTGCGACTTTGTATTGTTTTCCACCGGTATTAATTACTGCAAATGTCATAAAATATATAATTCGAGTAGGCGCAATATAGCCAGAGCAAGTTCTATGTCAAGCTACAGCAGATTTTTGTATCTAAAAATTATCCTTTAATTCTCTGAGTTTTTTAAATATTTCAACTTCATCTGAACCATTCATCCCAATATTTGAAATGACTTGTTCATTATCAGATCTAAAAAAAATATTATTAGCTTTTTCCTCTAAAACAGTCGTAGGGATAGTTGGTAAATTTTGTGACCTTAATTTTTTAATTTGATCAATTCTTTTTATTAAATTTTTATTTTCTTTATCATAAGCAATACAAAATTTTGAATTACTTGCCGTATATTCATGCCCACAAAAAATTTTAGTTTCATCAGGTAAATTTTTAATTTTTTTAACTGAATCAAACATTTGTTTGGCAGTACCTTCAAAAATTCTTCCACAGCCAAGAGAAAAAACGACATCACCCACAAATGCATATTTATTTTTATTAAAAAAATAAAACACATGTCCACTAGTATGACCTGGCGCAGTATTTAGTTGAATAGTTTCGTTTTCAAATTCAAAATTTTCTTTATCTTTAAGTTTAATATCGATACCAGGAATTCTATTGGCATCACCTTCAAAACCAACAATCTTACAATTAAATATTTTTTTTAACTCTAAATTCCCACCTACATGATCAGCGTGATGGTGAGTAATAAATATGTGCTCTAAAGATATATTTAGTTTTTTTAGTTCGTTTATTACTGGCTTAGATTCTGCGGGATCCACGACAATTCCTTTTTTTGTATCTGGATTAAAAATAAGATATGAGTAGTTATCAGATAAACAGTTTATTAAATTAACTTGAAGTTTGCTCATATATTTTATGTATTTAGATTATTTACAGTATCAAAAATTTTATAATTCATCTATTGGGAAAATTGTATCATCAACAATAAAAAAAAAAATTAAAAAATATTGTTTTGTTTATGAAAATCAAAGCATAGGATATTTTGGTTATGCAGATCCTTTTGTAAGTTTTGACTTAGAGAAAGTGAATAGTTCTTTTTACTATTCCAAAAGATTGGGTATTTCAAAAAATAAAGAAATTGAAACTTTGCAAGTATTAATTGATGAAGAAAAAATACCCTGCCAAGATTCATATTTTGATCATATTGTAGCAATTCATCATTTAGAAAATTCATATAATGTAAAAAATAGCCTTAGAGAAATATGGAGAAGTCTTGCACCTGAGGGAAAAGCTTATATCATCTTACCAAACAAAAAATCTTCTTGGTATTTGTCTAGCAAAAGTCCATTTTCTACAGGCTTTGGTTATTCAAAAAATCAGTTATCTAATTTATTTGAACAAAGTTTTTTTGATGTTCAATTCATTGATAGATTGATTTATTTTCCAAATTTTAACAATAAATTATTTCTAAAAAATATTTTTTTAATTGATAAAGTTAGTTCAATTTTTTTAGATATTTTAATGGTGTTTATCTTTGTGTTTTAAAAAAAAGAATATTTGCACACCCTAAAAACTTTGATTTTGCTAAAAACTCATTAGTAAAAAAAGTTGTAAAAAATTTTTAAGTTATTTGCTAACTTGAAAAATACCAATTTCAGAAGTTAGATTTTTTATTTCAAGATTTCCAGTTGTAATATCACTAATTTTACCAGATGATATAGCGATAGACTTATTAATTAAAATATTATCTAACTTACAAAGATTATAAAAATCTTTGATAGAACTCATATGTAAATTTGGAGTGTCATACCATGAATGTGGTAGTGTTTTCGTAACAGGCATAGTGCCTTTAATAAAAAGATCCAATCTAACTTTCCAGTAACCAAAATTAGGAATTGTAATGATAGCATTTTTAGCAATTCTCAAAAGTTCACTTAAAACTTTTCTAGGCTCATAAAATTGCTGTATTGCCTGATTCAATATTGCTGTATCAAAGGATTTGTTTGGGTAATTAATTAAATCTTTTTCTGCATCACCTTCAATAACTGGTAATCCCTTTGCAAGACATTCTTGAACTTTTTTTTGATTTAATTCTAAACCTCTACCATCAATTCTTTTTGTTTTCTTAAGATAAAGTAAAAGACTTCCATCGCCACAGCCAACATCTAAGATTCTGGAATTAATATCAATTAAACCAGCAAGTACATCATCTTCAATTTTCATTTTTAAATTCCTCATATTTTGAATCTAAGAAACCTTTTAAAGTTTGGAAGAATTCAGGTTCATCAACTAAGAATGAGTCATGACCGTTATTAGTAATGATATTTACAAAACTTACATCAGCTCCAATTGAGTTTAACGCAATAACAATTTTTTTACTTTCTTCAGTTGTGTAAAGCCAATCAGTTGAAAAAGAAATAACACAAAACTTCACTTTTGTGTTTTCAAAAGCTTTTGATAAATCACCATTGTTAGCACGATATAAGTCAAAGTAGTCCATAGCTCGTGTAATATACAAGTAAGAATTTGCATCAAATCTATCTACAAAAGCATATCCTTGATATTTCAAATAACTTTCAACTTGAAAATCTGCATCAAAAGAAAACTTCAGACCTTCACCTTCTTGAAGTTTTCTTCCAAATTTATTTTGCAAACCTTGCTCTGATAAATAACTTATATGTCCAGCCATACGAGCTACCGCTAAACCTTTTCGTGGAACTTTATTTGATAAAAAATAATTTCCATTATCCCATTCAGGATCAGCCATAATTGCTTGACGTGCCAATTCATTAAAAGCAATATTTTGTGCAGAATGACTTGCTGCACATGCTATAGGCACTGCTGAATAGGTTCTTTCTGGAAATAGAGAGCAAAATTGCAGTGCTTGCATTCCACCCATAGAACCTCCAAGAACTGATAATGTTTTTTTTATTCCCAAGAAATCTAATAAGTATATTTGTGCACTTACCATATCTTTGATTGTAATAACTGGAAAAGTTAATCCATAAGGTTTATTTGTTTTTGGATCAATTTCCTTTGGTCTCGTACTGCCCATACATCCACCAATAACATTAGCGCATATTACAAAATATTTATTTGTATCTATTGGAAGGTTTGGTCCAACAACTGAATTCCACCAACCTTCTTTACCTGTAATTTTATTTGTTCCAGTTACAAACTGATCACCAGATAATGCATGAAAAACTAAGATCGCATTTGATTTTGTTTCATCAAGCTTTCCATATGTTTCATATGCAATATCAAAACCATCTAAGACTGTTCCACAGTCTAATTTAAGAGGCTGATTAATGCTGATTTTTTTTACTTTGCTGTAATCTATGTTCATTTCTTAAACTGCTTTTGGCAGTTTCCTCTTTAGCTGTTTATACACCCGCAATTTGGCAAAATCAGTGCTGGAGACTTGTACTAAAAGCGATATTTATTGTCAAATATACATCTTATTTTGATTGTATTTGAGAAGTATTATATTGATTTCCAAAATGAAATTACCTGAACCAAAAAAGATTAAAGTTGATAATTATCCCGGTGGATTGTCAAAAATACCAAATGTTGAAAATGCCATTAAGCTATCTGCAAATGAGTCTGCTTTAGGACCATCGCCAAAAGTTATTAATTTTCTAAAAAATTCATCTCAATTAATTAAGAGATACCCTGATAGTAAAAGCAATACATTAAAAGAAGCAATTTCAAAAAAATTTAATCTTAATGTTGAAAATATTTTAGTTGGTTCAGGTTCTGATGAAATTATCAGTTTAATTTGCCAATCTTTCTTGAAGGAGGAAGATGAGGTAATTGTTTCTGAAAATTCATTTTTAATGTACAGAATTTACTCTCAATTAAATGGTGCAATTGTTAAATATGCTAAAGATAATAATAATAAATTTTGCCTATCAGAAGCAATCAAATTAGTTACCAATAAAACTAAAATTGTTTTTATTGCAAATCCAAACAATCCCACAGGTACATACTTAACGAAACAAGAGATGATTGATTTAAGAAAATCTTTACCAGATAATATTTTATTAATGGTTGATGATGCTTACTCTGAATTTATGCAAGAAAAAGATTATTCTTCAGGATTAGATATTTTTTCTGGCTCAGCCAATGTAGTTGTGTGTAGAACTTTTTCAAAGATATATGGTTTAGCTAATTTAAGGTTAGGTTGGGGTTTTGCTTCAAAAGATATTATTAATGCAGCTGATGTTTTTAAACCTCCATTTAATATATCGAGTGTTGCTGAAGAAGCTGGCTGTTTAGCGTTAAATGATGACTCTTGGTTAAAAAAAAATATAGAGCACAATAATAAATGGGCAAATATTATTTATTCTGCATTAAATAAAAAAAATATTATTTGCAATAAACCTACAGCAAATTTTTTTTTAATGAACTTTGATAAAGCAACAAAAAATGCTGATCAAGCTTTTGAAATATTTGCAAGGAATAAATTAATACTTCGCCAAATGAGCGCTTATAAAATTAAAAATTCTTTGAGAGTAACTGTTGGAACTGAAGAAGAAAATAAAACTTTTTTAGATGTACTGGAGAGTAATTTTTAAATGAAAAATATTTCTATTATAGGAATAGGTTTAATTGGATCTTCAATTGCAAGATCTATTAAAAGTATTTTTCCAGGGCTTAATATTGAAATTATTGACCATTCTAAAAATCATTTAGAAAAATCAAAAGAGTTAAATTTAGGAAATGAATATAAGTTATCAATTGATAACAATATTTCCAAATCAGATGTAGTTTTTGTTTGTGCTCCATTAAGTAGCTATGAAGAAATTTTTGCTAATATTCAAAATCATTTAGCAAATGAAAAAACAATTATCACTGATGTTGGTTCATCTAAATTAAAAATTATTGAATTAGCACAAAAAAAATTAAAAAATATAAAATTTGTCCCTGGTCACCCAATAGCTGGAACAGAGCACAGTGGGCCTCAAAGTGGTTTTAAGGATTTATTTCTAAACAAATGGTTCATATCTACACCTTGTAACCTTTGTTCTGATAAAGAGTTAAATGTTATTAATGATCTTTGGAAAAAGATGGGATCAAAAATTGAGGTCATGGATGCAAAAAATCACGATTCTATTATGGCCATCACAAGCCACATTCCTCACTTGATAGCATACAATATTGTTGGAACAGCTAACGATTTAGGAGACAGTATAAAATCAGAAGTTATCAAATTCAGTGCCAGCGGATTTAAAGATTTTACTAGGATTGCATCATCAGACCCAACTATGTGGAGAGACATTATGTTGAGTAATAAAGATGAAATACTCTCTTTATTAAATAAATTTAATGATGATCTGAAAGGATTAATCGAAGCTATTAAGAGTGGTGATGGAGACTATCTTTTTGAAAGATTTAAAAAGACTAAAAATATTAGACAAAAGATCTTAGAGGAAGACAAGAATAAAAGTTAATTATAAAAAATATTATTTAACCTATTCATAAATTCATTCATTTCTAATCCAGGATTTATAGGTTTTTCAAATTTAATATTAATTTCACCAGGGTATTTTAAAAAACTATTTTTGGGCCAAACTTTACCTGTATCAAGTTTAACAGGAATGCACGCAATATTTAAATCAGAATAAATTCTACCAACTCCTTTTTTTAACGGAACAACTTGGCCATAAGGTATTCTAGTACCTTGAGGAAAAATAATTAATGTATTTCCTTTAGATACTTGTTTTTTAATATCATCAGTAAAGTTAATATTTTCTTTTGTAATTTTGCCTCTTTGTATTGGCACACAACCCATTTTTTTTAAACATTGTCCATATAAAGGGATATTCAATAATTCCTTTTTTAAAATAAAGAAATTATTTGGTATCAGAGAATTAAAGACAAAAGTCTCAAACATGGATTGATGTTCTGAAGCAATAAAATATGTTTTAGTTTCTTTTAAATTTTCTGTACCGTCAATATTCACTTTTGTATTCAAAATATATTTGCTTAAAAAAATGAAATATTTTCCTAAATAAAAAGCTAGTTTTCTTAGAAAAGAACTTGGTAAAACTAATAGGGGTAGAGCAAATGCACAAGCAAGTATAACTCCAAAATAAATAAAAATATTAAAAACTAAAGATCTAATGAAATTCACTTTACAGAATATTCTCTATTTTTTGTCTTTTTCTTATTGTTTGAACTTTTTTATTTTTGATAATATTTTCTTCAATAAATGGTCTCATATTATAATTTGAACTTAAAGATCTTCCGTAAGCCCCAGAATTTGTGATACAAACAAAATCACCTTCTTTTAATTTTGAAAAATTTTTATAAACACCAAAGGTATCACTACTTTCACATATAGGGCCTACAAATTCAATTTTTTTTAAAAACTTTCCTTTTCGTTTCTCTATACTAATAATTTCATGATAAGCTTCATAAATTGCAGATCTGCTCATATCATTCATTCCTGCATCAAGTATTATAAAGTAACGATCTTTAATTTTTTTAATATAAATTACTTTTGATATAACTAATCCAATATTTCCAGATAAATATCTTCCAATTTCAAAAATAAGTTTTAGATTGTTTTTTTTATTAAAATTTTTTATTAATTTTCCTAATTTATTTATTTTAAATTTCTTCTCATTTTTAAAATAGGGTATGGCCATACCGCCACCAAGATCAAGATATTCTAAATTAAAATTTATTTTTTTTAATTTTATTAAAATTTTATCTAATGAACTTAGAAGTTTTTTGTAAGGTAATAAGTCTTTAATTTGGCTACCAATATGAAAACTTAGTCCACAAATATTAATATTTTTATAATTGTTTCGAATATTAAGTATTCTGAAGAATTCGTTAGTGCTCACTCCAAACTTATTTTGTTTTTCACCTGTAGTTATTTTTTTATTTGTTTTAACTTTAATATCAGGATTAATTCTTATACCAATATTAACTACTTTCTTTTTTTTATTTGCAATTTTATTAATTAATTCAACTTCATTTTGTGACTCACAGTTAATTAATAAAATATTTTTAGATATCGCATAAGATAGCTCTTCACTTGTTTTTCCAACACCAGAAAAGACTATTTTTTTAGCATTTACACCAGCTTTAAGAGCTAATTTTAACTCACCCAGAGAGACTACATCCGCTCCAATTCCATATTGTTTATATTCTTTAATAATATTTAAATTTGAATTGGATTTAATTGCAAAACACACCAAGTTATTTTTTGCACCTAAAGCTCTTTTTACATCAAGAACATTTTTTTTTATTTGATCAGCAGAATAAAGGTAAAAAGGAGTTGTTTTTTTTAAGGCTAATTTCTTTAAAGAAATACCATTAATATTTAAAATAGAATTTTTTGATTTAAGCAAATCCATGAATTTAGGATATCACTATATTTAATTGAGTTTTTTCCTTATAAACAGGTTCACTTTTTTTTCCGCAAGACCCTAAAAACAAAATTGATAAAATTAGAAAAGGGATAATTTTTTTCATTTAAATTCTTTTTTAAGCTTATTAATCATTTTAACAACATTTTGTTTAGATGTCCCGCCATAAGATTTTTTGGAATTAACTGAATTCTCAATTTTTAATATTTGCAGAACATCTTTTTCTACTAATTTATCTATTTTTTTTATATCTAAAAAAGATAGTTCATCTAAATTTTTTCCAAGCTTCTCAGCTTTATTTACTAAGGCTGCAGATTTCTTGTGGGCGTCTCTAAAACTCATTCCTTTTTTCACCAAGTAATCTGCAAAATCTGTCGCTGTAGTATAGCCATCATTTGATAATTTTCTCATCACTTTTTTATTTGGAATAATTGACTCTGTAAGTTCTTTGGCAATTTTTAAATTTAAAATTAATATTTCATAAGTCTCAAAAGTGGTTTTCTTATCTTCTTGCATATCTTTAAAGTATGCAAGAGGTAAACCTTTCATAGTAACAAGTAGGTTATTTAAATTACCATATACAGAACCCGTTTTGCCTCTTAGTAGTTCTGCAGCGTCAGGATTTTTTTTCTGAGGCATAATAGATGATCCTGTTAGCATTGAGTCTTTAATTTTAATCATATTCACTACATCAGAATTCCATAAAATTAATTCTTCAGCAAATCTTGAAAGATGCATTGAACAAAGACTGCATACAAATAAAAATTCTATTGCATAGTCTCTGTCAGAGACGCTATCAATTGAGTTGTCAGTTGGTTTTTTAAAACCCAATTGTTTAGATGTAAAAAATCTATCAGTATTAAAACTTGTACCAGCTAGTGCTGCAGAACCAAGTGGGTTTTCAGATGTATTTTCTATTACGTTTGAAAATTTCTTAAAGTCTCTTTTAAACATTTCTACATAAGCTAAAAGGTAATGTGAAAATAATACGGGCTGAGCATTTTTTAAATGTGTAAAACCTGGCATGATTAAATCTAAATTTTTACTTGCCAATTTAACTAAAGATTTTATTAGATTTTTTATTTCATTTTTTAACTCTTTAGATTTTTTAATAGTCCATAATTTAAAGTCTGTAGTTACCTGATCATTTCTAGATCTTGCAATATGTAAAAAACCAGCCTCATGACCAATAATTTCAAATAATCTTTTTTCAATATTTAAATGAATATCTTCTTGAGCCTGATCAAAATGAAATTTGTTATTTTTAATTTCTTTTTCAATTTTTTTAAGACCTTTGATAATTTTATTTGATATTACCGGGCTAATTATTTTTTGTTTTGACAGCATTTTGCAATGAGCAATAGAGCCAGCAATATCTTCAGCATAAAGAATTTTATCTACATCAATTGATGCATTAATTTGAGTCAATAAAGGGGAAGGTTTTGCTTTCATTCTCCCCCCCCAAATTTTATTTACTTTTGTTTTTTTCATTTTTATTTAGACTGTTTTAAATATGCTACGCAAATTTTTATTTTTTTTAATATTTTCTTTATTTCTTATTAATACTAATATTTTATATTCACAACCAAATATAAGTAAAACATTTACAAATATCATTATTTACGAGCAGCCAAGAAAAACTCCCTTAATCCAAGTCAATGATAAAAAAGGAAAAACAATAATTTTTTCTGATTTTTCTTCAAAAATAACTTTAGTTAATTTTTGGGCAACTTGGTGTGCTCCATGCAAAAAAAGAAATGCCAAAACTTGATAAATTAGTTTCAATATTAGGTAAAAAACAAGTTTCTGTTCTAGCAATTAATATTGAGAATATTTCTTATTCTAAGGCAAAAGCCTTTTTAGATAATTTAAAAGTTAAAAATTTTGATACTTTTTTTGACCCAAAACTTAAATTAGTAAGAGAACTGACTCTAAAGGGAGTTCCCACTACTCTTATTCTTAATGAAAAAGGTTATGAAATAGCTAGGATTTTGGGCGATTTAAACTTTGAAGACAAAAAGTTTATTGAATGGATAAAGATGCTTTAATTTACTTTCCAAAAAAATAGGCAAGAGACATTAGTATTACAATTGCACAGAACTGAAGCATAATTCTCATTTGCATCAATTTGTTACTTTTTCTCTTTGCATCAATATCACCACCTAAAAAAAAACTTTTCAAACCTCTTATAAGAACAATGACAACTGCAATCATTGCTAATATAGCTATGAAGCTTAAAAAATTTTGTGACATATATTTGTCTGTATCATAAAAACATAATAAAGATAACATAAAATATGTCGCTTAACTGTTTAGAATTAAAAAATATAGATTCAGATTGTAATAAATTAATTTTTATTCTTCACGGCTACGGGGCAGACGCGCAGGATTTGATTTCAATTGGTTCTTTTTGGCAAAGATTTTTTCCAAAAGCTTATTTTTGTGCCCCTAATGCCCCAACACTATGTCAAGTAAATCCAGGAGGTTATGAATGGTTTGATTTATTACAAACTGATAATGATAAAATTAATAAAGAATTTCAAATTTCTTTAGAAAAATTAGATAATTGTATAAATGAAAAGTTAAAAATATTAGATCTTACATTGAATGATTTAATCATGGTTGGTTTTTCGCAGGGCACTATGATGTCTTTACAATATGCATTAAGCAGAAAAAATAATATAGCTGGTGTATTAGGATATTCAGGAAAAATATTTGATTATGATTTTTTAGAGAAAAATTTATTTTGTAAAACAAAAATTAAATTGTTGCATGGCAATGCCGATGAAATAGTTCCAATAGAAGAAATGTATAAAAGTGTAGATTTTTTAAAAAAAAGAAGCAAATTGATATTGATTTTAATGTTTATAATGGCTGTGGTCATACAATTACGCCAGAAGGTATTAGTGAGGGTTTAAATTTCATAAAAAGTTTATCTTGAAGATTTTTTGTTTTTTTTGTAACTTTTATTTATGATTGCTTCATCAAGTGTTAATCTTCCGCTTGAAAAATGTCCTGCATTAGTCCTGAATGCAGATTATAGACCTTTAAGTTACTATCCTTTATCCTTATGGAGTTGGCAAGATGCCGTTAGAGATGTTTTTTTAGAACGTGTTAATATTGTTTCCGAATATGATAGAGAAATAAGAAGTCCTTCTTTTAAAATGAAGTTACCAAGTGTAATTTCATTGAAGTCTTTTATTAAACCTTCTGAGTTTCCAAATTTTACAAGATTTAATGTTTTTTTTAAGAGATAAGTTTACTTGTTTGTATTGTGGAGATAAAAAAAAATCTTACATTCGATCATGTTATTCCCAAATCTAGAGGTGGATTAACTATATGGGAAAACGTTGCTACAGCTTGTTCAACATGCAATGTTAAAAAGGGTGGAAAGATGCCAAGAGATTGTGGCATGGTACCTTTTATAAAGCCTTACAAACCTACAGAAGAGCAATTGCACAAAAATGGTCGAAATTTTCCACCTAACTTCTTACACGAAAGCTGGTTAGATTATTTATACTGGGATGTGAAATTAGAACCTTAATTAGATTTTTTTAGCAACTTCAATTGCTATTCTAGAACCAGTTTTAATCAAAGTATTTAAAAGACCAAAAGGACCCTCTTTTGTAGCCCCTTCTTCATATGCAATATCTCTATGTTCTAGCTCATCTTCTCTAAATTTTTTTATTTTTTTTAAAAGTTCTTTCTCTTCTTTTTCATTATCTTCTAAGTGTTGAATTTGACTTTGGTAATGTTTATCAATTACCTCTTCAACAGATGCTGTGCATAGCATCGTTGCTTTTTTACCCATCATTCCTGTTACAAAACCTAAAGACTTTCCTAATACATCCCATAAAGGCAATAATAGTGTAGGTCTAATTTGTCTTTCAGCCAATTGTTGTTCAAAATATTTAAGATGTTCTTTTTCATGTTCTTTCATTTCTGAAATTTTACTCTCTAATTCAGGATCAGATTTTAATATTTGTAGTGCTAAAAGTTGACCGTCATAGATATTTACAGCTCCTCTTTCACCTGCGTGATCGACTCTTATAATTTCTTCAATTTTTTTATTTTTTTTCATTTTTAATTATAAAAGCATATATAGATAAAAAGACAATATTCATTATAAAATTAAGACTAGATAAAGACATTCCTAATAATGTAAAATTTACATTAGCACAGCCAGCTATTTTATTAGTTTCGAATTGTTTTAAGAGATCTTCTTGATTTAGAATTGAACCAGTAGCTTTGCAGGCTTTAGTTTCTGAAAAAATATTTTGTTCTATGCCAATATGATAAAAGGATAAACCTATGTTTATCATTAAACAAAAAATAATTAGATAGATAATTTTTATATTAACCTCTTTACTAGTTATTAAATAAATTAAGAGAAGAGAGATAATAAAATAGGGAATTCTTTGGTATTTACACAAAATACAAGCATATACATTCATCACATATTCAATGTAATAGACGCTAATTAGAACAAGAATATTAGTTAATAAGAGTAATCTTAAAAGATTTTTAGAAGATAGCATTAATGCACAAATGCTTCATAATTATTGTAAATTAAATATGCAATATAGAAACCAAGTAGCAACATTCCTGATATAACTATTAAAACTTTACCAGAATATTTTTCCATAAATGGAACTACTTTATTTCCAAATAAACTAAGAAGTCCTGCAAGAATAAAAAATCTCGAACCCCTTGTTAAAGTTGCCACTATTATAAAAACAAAAAATTAAAATGTATAAGTCCGCTAGAAATAGTAAGTAGCTTAAATGGCACTGGAGTAAAACCAGCTATTACTAAAAGAATTACCCAGGCCCAAAAACCTTTCCCAACCTGCATTTGAGCTTTAAAACTTTTAAATCCTTCAAAACCATAAAACTCAAAAATATGAATACCCACCTCTTTATAAAAGAAATAACCAATTGCATAACCAATACATCCACCAACAACAGAAGAAATGGTAGCAATAGTTGCTATTTGAATCCATCTTTTTTTACGTGCGAGCGTCATCGGTATAATCATGACATCGGGTGGAATTGGAAAAAAAATACTTTCAATAATGCAAATGAAGGATAAAAAAAACTTTGCGCCTTTTCGTCCAGCAAGACTTACAGTTTTATTAAAAAGATCTTTTAACATTAAGAATTAAAATTATAATAGATATACATGAAAAACAAAAAAACAAAAAATAAATCTAATGGCTTGTGTGCAATGTTATGCCGTTGTCCTATGAGAAATCTAGCTGTTTCTATCGTAGTTTCACCCATAATTGTTTATGCTGTTTTACTTATCGCTAAACTTTTTGGTGCACATTATACAATGAGTCATGGTGATACTTTTATAATTTGGTTGTTAATGGCAATATTAATTAATCTAAATTTGAAAAAATAAGTATCTTGGATTTATTAAAAGGGCGAATGGCGGAACTGGTAGACGCAGCGGATTCAAAATCCGCCGGGAAACCATAAGGGTTCGATTCCCTTTTCGCCCACCAATAATTATGAATTTAAATTTTATAAATAATTTAGTAGAGTTGTTTCAGATACAAGCAAAAAACTATAAGAATCAAGATTTTTTATTTTCGATCAATAAAGATAACTCTTTCAATAAATTTTCATGGAACGATGTAAATAAAAAAATAAATTCATTATCTAGATTCATTCAAGATAATGGAATTAAAAAAGGAGATAGGGTAATGCTTGTCTCTGAAGATCGTCCTGAATGGTTAATGAGCGATTTATCTATTCTTGCAATTGGAGGAATAACCGTTCCAAATTATACAACATATACCAAGAAAGACTTTGAATTTATTATTAAAGATTGTGAACCTAAAGGGTTAATAGTTTCAAATAAGAAATTATTAGATACAATTTTAGCTGCATCAGATTTAATTTCTCACAAATTTAATTTTATTATTTGTTTTGATGATATTGATCATGAGTTAACAAAAAGTTTTTCAGTTATAAAAGACGACAAGTTAGAAGATGTCATATGTACGTCTGATAGAAAAGATCCGGCTTGCATTATTTATACTTCAGGAACTCAAGGAAATCCAAAAGGGGTTGTTTTAAGTCATGGTGGTATACTTGCAAATTGTGAAGATGCTAAAAATTTAGTTGAAGAAATTAATATAAAAAAATTAAAATTTTTAACCTGGCTTCCTTTATCACACTCTTATGAACATACAGTTCAATTTGTACAAATTTCTTTGGGTGCAGAAATTTACTATTGTTCGTCAGTAGATAAATTGCTTGAAAATATTAAGGTAGCTAAGCCTCATATATTAACTGCTGTTCCAAGATTTTATAATAATCTTTTTAATCGAATGCAGGTAAACGCTAATAAGGCAAGCAAGTTTAAAAAGACATTATTTTATAAAACTATTGAATTAGGAAAGAAAATATTTCTAGGAAAAAAATTGAGTTTTTTAGAAAGTGTTCAAAATTCAATTCTTAATTTTTTAGTAAGAAAAAAAGTCTTACAAAATTTCGGTGGAAATTTAAAAGCCTTTATTTCAGGTGGTGGACCATTAGACCAAAATGTTGGTTTATTTCTTAATGCTCTTGGACTAAAAACGTTACAAGGATATGGTCTTACCGAAGCCTCTCCTGTTGTATCCTGTAATCCAGTAAATAATATTAGAATTGAAACAGTTGGTAAGATTTTTAAAAATAACCAGGTTCAAATTGCAGAAGATGGTGAAATTTTAGTTAAAGGTGAAAATATTATGCTTGGTTATTGGAATAATTCTGATGCAACAAATGAAATTTTAAAAAATGGTTGGTTGTATACAGGGGATATTGGAGAGTTAGATAATGATGGTTATTTAAAAATAACTGATAGAAAAAAGATATTATAGTTACGATTGGAGGTGACAACGTTTCTCCATCTAAAATTGAAAATCTTTTATGCTTAAGTGATAAAATAGAACAAGCGTACGTGCATGGAGATAATGAAAAATTTTTATCTTGTTTAATAGTTCCCAATCAAAAAGAAAAAGTTTTGGAAGAAGAAGTGCAAAATATTATTGATAAAGTTAATTTAGACTTAACAGTTACAGAAAAAAAATAAAAAAATTTAAATTAATTGATGAAGAATTTACAATTGAGAATGAATTATTAACACCAACATTAAAAATTCGAAGACATAAAATAAAAATAAAATATAAAAATATTTTAGAAAATTTTTATAAAATTTAAAAAAAAACATTGAAAACACTAACTTTTTTAAAGATTTGTTTTTTTAAACTATAAATACAAAAAAAATTATTTAAAAAAAAATTTTAAAAATAATTAGCGTTTGACATTAATAGCAAATCAGTTTTTAACTTAATTAATTAACGAATCACAATTTAATTTAATTATTTTGTGGTGCTCCAAACTTTAAAGGGAGGAACGGAGATGGCTAAAAGAAGAAAAAAAGCTAAAAAAGCTACTAAAAAGAAAAAAGGTGGCAAAAAGAAAAAAGCTACTAAAAGAAGAAAAAAAAGAAAATAATTTCTTTATCTTTTTAGAAAAAAACGCTCTTCTTATTCGGAAGGGCGTTTTTTTTTCTTATTTTTTTGATTCTTCCTCGGTTTTTTTACCTAGAGCTTTATTAAGCTTTGATTTAGCATCATCCTCAGAAACATTTAGTACTACAAGCACTTCTCCTAATAACCGATCATAAGCTTTTTCAAATAACTGCCTTTCACTGTAAGATTGGTCGACTGGCATATCAGTATTTTTATTAAGATCTCTTACCACCTCTGCAATTTGATAAATATCGCCAGAATTAATTTTTTGTTCATATTCTGCAGCTCTTCTACTCCACATAGTTCTTTTGATTTTTGCTTTACCTTTTAAAATAGAGATTGCTTTGTTTACCTGATTAAGACTAGATAAAGGTCTTAAATGAGATTGTTGGTTTGTTGGTATTGTTAAAACTAATTTTTCTTTTGTGATTTCAATTTTATAAAAACTAATTTCTATTCCAGCAATTGTATCCTTATCAACCGAAGTTATTTGTCCAATGCCGTGTTTAGGATAAATAACATAGTCTTTAACTTTGTAGACTCTTTTTTCTGTTTCTTGTTTTTTAACTTTTGTTATTTCAATAACATCATTATTTTGATTATTCTTTAAATTATTTGTTGGTTGAACAGGCTCTTGGCTTTTGATTTTGGAGTCTTATCAGAAGTTTTGATTTTAATTTTTTTTTTTTTGTTTTTTTAGCTTTAGTTTTTTTTATTTTTGATTTAATAATTTTTGTTTTTTTGTCTTTTTTTTTTTTTACAGGTTTTTTTGCTGATTTTGCTTTTGCTTTTTTTGCCATAGATCGTGTGGATTATATTAATAATTATAATAATTCAATGTTAATAATTTGCAGAAAGAGCTATTTTTTCTCAAAATACTTATCAAATTTATTTTCTTCGTCTTTATATTTTTCCCAATCTGACAAAGGTTCTTTTTTTTTAGAAATATTAGGCCACTTTTCAGAATATTCCTTGTTAACTAAAAGCATTTTTTCTACGCCTTCGTTGGTATCAGGTTCGATAGCATCAATTGGGCATTCAGGTTCACAAACTCCGCAATCAATACACTCGTCTGGATTAATGACTAACATGTTTTCACCTTCGTAAAAGCAGTCCACAGGACATACTTCTACACAGTCAGTCAGTTTACATTTTATACATTTTTCATTCACTATGTAGGTCATGTATTTTTCTTATACTTAATTTTGATTTCTCCTAAATGCATATCTTCTATATAGATCAAACCTGCTATTTTTCTTAATAATCGGTCTTCTAAAGCATGAAGATTGTGGTCTGAATATATAATTTTGATTAAGGTTTCAATGATATTAAGTCTTTCATTATATTCTAATTGTTTAATTTTTTTTGTTAAATTTTGTATTTCAATAATATTTTCTTCTTCTTTTTCACAATAAATTAGCAAATCCTCAGCATCATTAATTAAATCTGATCTAAAAGTCTTAAAAAATTGTAATATAATTTTTTTTTCTTTTTCATGATATTCACCGTCCATTTTTGCAGCATGAATTAGTATTGTTCCTATAGCAATATCTAGAGAATTAAATTTGTCTTTAGTATTACTTTTCTTTTTAAAAAACATTTTTAGATGTTGATTTTTTCTAAAATTGAAAAAGCATTTTTATTTTTTGAGACTTTATTAAATGATTTTTGTTTTTTTGGTTTAAATTTAAAAATTGTATTATCTTTATCTTCAATCATTTCATAATTAATATATTTAATAAATTGAATAAAATTCTCTTTTGAGCAGCCAAGAAGATTTAGTAATTTTGCATCTAGTTGAAATGAATAATCTTTTGATCTCGATAATATTTCTACGAATAATTTTTCTAGAATATCAATTCTAATAATAAATTGACCAAATGTCTCAAATCCACAAATTAGCATAAATTTTTTATCTTTATTTTTAAAATTTTTAATAAAATTTAAACCAAAATTTGGATAATCAATTTTTTGTAATCCATAATAACATTTCCAAAGTATTGTTTTAAGCTGTATGGCTTTTGGACGTATCATTCTTGGTTGATAAACATGATATTTTCCAATTTTTATACCTTTTGCTCTCAATTGATATCTTTCTTCTTTAGAAATAATTTTTAGTAAATTGTTTGCAAGGTCTCGTTTTAAAACACCATTGTTTTCAAATAATTGATAACATAACCCTCTAGATTCGGGATTTTCAAAATTTGACTTTTCTATAGAGATTAAATCTTTAAGATATTTCTTTTTTTCAGAATCTATCCATTGTTCCAAAAAATCTTGTAATTTTAGAAAATCAGCTTGATTAACTGTTTCATCAATCAAAAGTTTAATCTTTGGATTGAGGTAATTTTTACCCGGTTTGATCTCAGATATCTTTTGATTGTTCCAATATATTTTGCAATCCTCTTTTAATTCTAAAAAATCAGGATTTTGAATTATTTCATTAATTCTTGAACTTAATTCATCTTTCGCTCCATTTCTTGCAGCTTTCTTCAACGATTTAATATCTGTTTCAAGATTACTTTGAGAATAATTAAGCTCTATTTTTAATCCATTAATTTTTCCGATATAATGATCATTAATAAATATTTCATTATTTTCAGATATTTGAGTATTTAATTTTATATCTTGTTTAAGACCTTTCGATAAAACACTTATTCTTTTGTCTACAAAACTTTTAGAAAGTTCTTCATGTAATTTTTCTGATAATTTGTCCTCGATATCTTTCGTTCTCGCTATCCAAAAATCTGAATTCTCTACCCAATTTCTTTTATTAGAAACGTATGACCAAGTACGAACATATGAAATTCTATTAGCAATACTATCAATATTTCCTTCAAAGTTATTTAAAGTAGCAAGCTGGTTCTTCATCCACTCATTTGTTATCTTTCCTTTATCTGATGATAAAAAATTAAATACTTTAGAAATAATGTCGATGTGCTCATTATATGAGCTTTTTGTAAAATCAGGTATTTGACAACATTCCCATAAAAGTTTTACAAAATACTCTTCATTTTTAATTTTAATATTAGATTTTTCAGAAACAAGAAATTTAAAATTATTTTCATCTAATAAATCTTTATTTCTGACTAAATAATTACTTTGAGGTTTTTGGTTAAGAGTTTGTAAAAGATTTTCATAAGAAGAAAAATCTAAATTGCTATTTCTCCAATAAATATTTACAACATCATCAAATTTATGTGTTTCTAATTTTTCTATTTGTTCATCTGTTAAACTTTCACAATTACCTGTTGTTCCAAAAGAACCATTGTTCATATATCTTCCTGCGCGACCACTAATTTGACCTATTTCACTGTCTCTTAAATTTCGAATTTTTTTTCCATCAAATTTTTTTAATCCACTAAAATAAACATGATCAATATCCATATTAATACCCATTCCAATTGCATCAGTAGCAATTAAAAAATCTACATCGCCTGATTGATATAATCCACTTGAGCATTTCGAGTTTTTGGACTAAGTGATCCCATCACAACAGCTGCTCCGCCGTTTTGTCTTCTTACAAATTCAGCTAGTGCGTAAACATCGTCAACAGAAAAAGCAATAATTGCACTTCTTGGATTAATTCTAGATATTTTTTTGTAGCCAGAATAAGTAAGCTTTGACAGTCTGTCTCTATAAACGAAGCTAGTATCTGGAACTAGTTTTTCTATGAGACTTTTTATTGTGTCTGAACCTAAAAAAATAGTTAAACGATCTCCTCGATAATTAAGTAATCGATCTGTAAAAATATGACCTCTTTCAGGATCAGCACACATTTGCACTTCATCTATTGCAGCAAATTCAAAATTAATATCAAGAGGCATAGACTCTACTGTACAGAGATAATAATCTGCGTTCGGAGGAATAATTTTTTCCTCACCAGTAACAAGCGCAACGCGGTTAACTCCAATTTTTTCTACAACTTTGTCGTAAACTTCACGCGCCAATAACCTTAAAGGAAAACCAATTACACCATTTGAGTGCTCAAGCATTCTTTCTATAGCTAAAAAAGTTTTTCCTGTATTTGTGGGTCCTAAGATTGCTAAGATTTCTGGTTTCATTTTCTAGTAGTTCATTTTTTTGGGCACACTATATTTTGATAATGCTCAAGAACAAATTATGGATAAAAAGCGACCGAATCAACCTTTAAAATGTTCTCATTTAAAAGGTCTTTTAATACTTAAAAGAGGTAAAGATTTTTTTTCCAGATCAGTAACAGTTTTAGCAATGGGCATTATAATAACCTTTTTCATTGGCCCAAAAGCATGAATTAATTTTTTTTTATTTAAAGCAATTGCAACATGACCTTTCCAAAATAAAAGGTCACCTTTTTTAACCATTTTTAAATTAATTTTCTTTTTAAAAAATTTTATTTGGTCTTTACTATCTCTAGGACATGATTGACCACAATTTTTCATTAATTCTTGCACTAGACCAGAGCAATCAATTCCATCAGGAGTATTTCCACCCCAAACATATTTTGTATTTAAAAAATTTTTTACATTATTAAGGTAATTTTTTTTTTTAAAAAAAGCTTTAATTAGTTCATTTTTTTTTATCCAGTAATTTTTATATTTAACAAAATTATTCTCTTCTAGACCTGTATTAATTTTTGAATTGAAATAAATAAACTTATTAGTTTTAAATTTGTTATTAGGAGATGAATATAAAAAAGCTTTTTTAACATTAATTTGACTATTTTTTGAGATAACAAATTTTTTAAAATCTTTCTTTTTTACCCAGCCTTTATATTTATCGTTTTCACAATAACCATAAGCATACTTTTTTACACTTCTCTTTTTGATAAAATTTTCGCCTAATAAAATTTCTTTTAGTTTTTCTGATTTTGGATTTAAACTTTTAAAAAGGGTCGATTTATTTTTTATGCATTCAAGTTTCATATTAATTAGTTTTATAATATTTTTTGAACCTGATTAGTTATGACTTCTTTAAAGTGCAAAAAGTTAGATTTTAAAATTTCCCATACAATTTCTAATGTTTCAAAAAAATAAATTAAATTAGGATATTTTAATAAAATAAATTTTTTATAAACTAATGAAAATGCAATTGAAATGATAATGGTAAAAATAAAAAAATAAAATAAAAAAGAAAAATTTAATTTTTCTTTTTTAACTTTAGTTTCACTATTTTTTTTTGTTAATACCGAAGGATTAACATCTTTTGAAGTATTATCACTGAACTCTTGATACCACTCTTGGTTACAGACTTCACATTGAACCTCTCTACCCGGAAAGATAACTTCTGCCTCAGGAATTTTAAACTTGAATTTTTTACATTTGCATTCAATAATCATTTAAATATTCTATTTATTAATGTTAGAATTTTCAAATATAGACTCTATCATATTAATTCAAGTAATTTTGATTTTCTTGTTAGGCGGAATTGTTAAAGGTGTTATTGGTGTTGGTTTGCCTACTGTTATTTTAACTTTATTAAGTTTTTTATTTGATATCAAAGATTCAATTTCAATTATTTTATTACCAATTATTTTTACGAATCTTTATCAAATGTTAGATGGAAAAGAGTTAAAAAAAATAATTTTTGAAACAAAATTTTTTTTACTTTTTTCAGTTATTTTTATTTTTCCAGGATTTTATTTTTTGACTATTTTAAAATCTAATACGATTTTAATCGGATTAGCATCTTTATTAATTATTAATTCTTTGCTTAATTTATTTAAAATTATTATAAAATTTAAGTCTTATAAAACACCAATCTTTCAAGTAATTGTAGGATCTTTTACCGGTTTAACTACAGGTGTTACAAGCATTTACACAATGCCATTTATCTTTTTAATACAATCTCTTAATTATCCAAAAAATAAGCTCATTCAATTAATGGGTTTATCGTTTTTTATTTTTTCTTTTACTCAATTTATTCTATTTTATTCAAATGGAATGATTAATAACAATAAAATCATATTATCCATTGCAGCATGCTTACCAATTTTATTTGGGGTTTATTTAGGAAATGTATTAAAAAAAATAAGCGAAAGTTTATTTAAAATCCTATTCAACTATATGCTAATGATTATGGGCTGCTTGTTAGTTTATAAAGTTTTAAACTAAAGATAGTCTATTTTTTTGATAGATTTCTTGCTTCGTTTAAAGATATTTTTCCATCTTTATTAGCATCAGCTTTTTCTAGTTCTTCTTTTGAAATCTTGCCATCCTTATTAGTATCAAGTTTTTTTTTGATTTCATTTCTTTCTGCTACGATTTTTGCTCTAGCTTTTTTTTGTGCTGCTACAACTTTTTTTCTAAAATCATCTTGTTCTTTTGGGGTGATTTTTCCATCTTTATTTGTGTCAATTTCATTAAAGCGTTTTTCCGCAAATTTTTTATAATTTTCAATGAATTCACTTTTAGTAATTGTTTTAGCTTCTGATTTTACCATTGAAGTTGAACAAATAAAAAAAACTAACAAGATTGATGATAATTTTAAAAGTTTCATGACTTTCAATTAACATTATATGCAAGTCGAGTAAATTAAACTTTCTGTCTTTTTAGGTATTTTATTAAAAAGATTACCGGCAAACCCAATATGGCAGTGAAAATAAAGAATTGCGGATATCCCATAAAGTCGACAAGTGATCCAGCGTAACCAGCAATTAATTTAGGAACAAATAACATCAGTGAGCTAAATAATGCATACTGCGTGGCTGTAAATTTTATTGAAGTAATCGAAGATAAATAGACCACAAAGGCTGCACCAGCAAATCCACTTGCGACATTATCGGCTGTTATAATGAGAGCAAGAAAAAATATATTTTGATCTATTATTGCCAAAACCGCGAAGAGTACATTTGTAAGAGCAGCAATAATTGCTCCAAAAAAAAGACTATTGTAAGTACCAAATCTAATTGAGAATAATCCTCCCAAAAAACCACCTATAATTGTTGCGATTAAACCAAAAAATTTAGAAAAAGTAGCTATATCTTTGATTGAATAACCTTTTTCTAAATAAAAAATATTTGCCATAACACCCATTACAACATCAGCAATTCTGTATAACCCTATTAGAATTAGAATAGTTAACGCTAGTTTTTTATATCTTGATAGAAAATCGGTTATTGGATTTAAAAAAACTTTCGAAGCATGTTTTTTTGGTAATAATTGAACTTTTTCTAATATTAATAAAGTTAGTAAAGCACAACCGAAACTGAATAATATTTTTAATATATTAAACAGAAAATTATAAAAATTATTTAAATTTTTAATTTCTGGGAAATTTAAAAAACAAATAAAGAAAATAACTATTGATATAATAGTTGAAAAAGTAAATTTTAGCTGGTCCGATGATTTGATGCTTTTTTTCTTTATATTTGGTTCTTTAAGCATAAGTGTACAAAAAATTGCAACGAGCATAAAGCATGAAATAATTCGATATACTTTTTGCCAAACATTTAAGTCATAATTTTCTGCACCCAAATAAGATGCTAACCACAGACTTCCTGCTCCAGAAAAAATCATAGCGAGTCTATAACCAGCCAAATACATTGCAGACAAGGCTCCTTGCTTTTTTTCAGGCGCAGACTCAATTCTAAATGCATCGATAACTATATCTTGTGTGGCACTAAAAAAAGCAATTAATACAATTGAAAATGCCATATAATTTAAATTGTTATTTGGATTAGAAAAAGAGGCAGAACAGATTGCTAAAATTAATAATATTTGAATTAAAATTAACCATGATTTTCTATGACCTAATTTTTTGATTATAGGTAATTGATAATTATCTATAATTGGGCTCCATAAAAATTTAAATGTATAAGCAAATCCTGCCCAACTAAATAAAGTTACCGTACTTCTTTGTATTCCAGCTTTAACTAGCCAAACTGATAGTGTTGAAAAAACTAACATTAAAGGAAGACCAGCTGAAAAACCAAGACCCCCCATTAATAAAGATTCTTTTGAAAAAAATATTTTTAAGTTCTTAACCATTAAAGATTATGAACAATTTAAACTAGTTTATTTTATTTTAAAGGTGCTGGACTATCACTTTTGCTATTTAAAAATGCAATGATATTAGCTCTTTCTGAATCTTTTTTTAGACCTGCAAAACCCATTTTTGTTCCTTTTATATATTTTAAAGGAGCATGTAAAAATCCATTCAATTCTTCAAATGACCAATTTTTTCCGTAGCCTGAAAGTGCAGCTGAATATTTAAAACCATCAACACTTCCAACTTTTTTGTTCACGACACCCCAAAGAGCAGGTCCTATTTTGTTAGCACCACCTTTATCTACGCTATGACAAGCAGCACATTTTTTAAAAACTTTTGCACCAGCTTCAATTGATGCTGAGGCTAACATTGGAGTGATCGGGGCTAATTTTTGTTCTTCTTTTTTGCCAGAAGTAGTTGCAGTAGCTTCTACTTGAACGCCTTCAATTACGTATGCTGCTTTTTTTGGTTTTTCTACATGGTATATAGAATTACCAAGCTCTTTGATTCCAATAAATACTAGTGCTGTTATTAGCACTGCAGCTGCTATTTTGTTAAATTCAAAACTATCCATTACTAATAATATGAATTCATATATTATTTTTGGTAGTATTTAGAGTAAAAAAAAAAGTAACTGATGTCGCACTAAAATGATGAAAACAGCAATAATTATCCCTAGTCATTTAAAAGCTAAGCGCTTACCTAATAAACCTTTGCTAGAAATCAACGGTAAGCCAATGATTTTACATGTATGGGAAAGGGCAAAAAAAACTAAAATTGAAGACGTTTTTGTAGCAACAGCAAATAATGAAATTGCAGACTTAATCAATTCAGTTGGAGGTAATGTAATTTTAACAAGAGAACATCATACAACTGGTACTGATAGAATTAATGAAGCTAGAGAGAAATTAAAATTAGATCATGAAATTATAATTAATGTTCAGGGAGATATGCCAAATATCAATCCCGAAACAATTAATTTATTAAATAATTTTATGATTACGAATCCAAATGCACACGCTTCAACTGTTGCAGGTGATGTATTGGAAAAAGAATGGTTGGATCTAAATGTTGTTAAAGTTAAAACTTTAAAAAAACTAGAAGTTAATCAGTTTTTACCTGCTAATGATTTTAATAGAAATTTTAAAAAAGATGAAAGTTTTGTTTATCATCATATTGGTTTATACGCATATACTTCAGGTTTATTAAAATCTTTTGTCTCTTTGGAAAAATCGTCTAATGAAAAAAGTAGAAGTTTGGAGCAAATGAGACTATTAGATAATAACTATAATATTTATGTAGGGTATACAAAAGACATGCCCTTGAGCGTTGATACACAAGAAGATTTAGAGGAAATAAGAAAAATTATATGAAGCAAAAAATTGCAATTCAAGGAGAGCTTGGTTCCTATTCTCATTTAGCGGCAACTAAGATTTTTAAAAATTTAGAAGTTATTACATGCAAGACTTTCGAGGATGTTTTTTCATTAGTCAAAAATGATAAAAATATTAAGACTGTAATACCTATAGAAAATTCCATTGCCGGAAGAGTGGCCGATGTTCATTATTTGTTACCAAAATATAAACTAAATATAGTAGGTGAGTATTTTAATCAGGTTCATCATTGTCTTTTATCCATTCAAGAAGCTAATATTTCTGATATTAAAACAGTGAAAAGTCATGCTCATGCAATTGGACAATGTCAAAATAAAATAAATAAATATAAGTTTTCAACTATTATTGAAGCAGATACTGCTGGAGCAGCCAAAAAATTAAAAGAAGACCCAAAAAAAGATATTGGAGTTATTGCTTCAGAACTCGCTGCTGAAATATATAATTTAAAAATATTAGAAAAGGGTTTTGAAGATATTTCAGGCAATACTACAAGATTTTTAATAATGTCCTCAGATAAACCTGGTAAAGAGATTGATTATGACAAGTCTAAGAAATACCTAACCACTTGTATTTTTAAACTTAAAAGTATTCCTGCAGCTTTATATAAGTCTTTGGGAGGATTTGCAGAAAATGAGGTAAACTTAACTAAGCTTGAAAGTTTCTCAGCTGGTAATTCTTTTGATCAAGCTTTATTTTATTTAGATATTGAAGGACATTTTTCAGAAAATAAAATTCAAGTATCTATTGAAAAATTAAAAGAGCACACCGAAACAATAGATATTTTAGGAGTTTATGAAGCTTCTAATTATCGATTTGCTAATTAGTCCACAGAATCTATACTGTAGATTTTAGATTATCTTGTTATATTAAGAACCTGGGGAATTGGTAGCAGGTGGATGTTGCGCTAATCCGGTCAGGTTCGAAAGAAAGCAGCCGTACCGTGAATTTTTCAGGTTGTTATTCAGTTCCCCGTAAAAGGAAAAAATGAATAAAAAACCATTAGCTTTAAAATATAGACCACAAAAATTTAATGAGTTGATTGGCCAAGAATCAATGGTTTTATCTATAGAGAATGCCATAAAGTTTAACCGTGTACCGAATGCTTATCTTCTCACCGGCATAAGGGGTACAGGTAAAACAACAACTGCTCGAATAATTGCCAAAGCAATAAATTGTAATCATGATTTTTCAAAAGATGTGAAGTGTAACGAAGGCGAACATTGTCATTGTGAGTCAATTACAAATTCAAACCATATCGACATTTTAGAAATGGATGCTGCATCAAAGACAGGAGTAGATGATGTGAGAGAAATTTTAGAAGCTGCCAAATATCATCCATCGAGTGCAAAATATAAAGTATTTATTATCGATGAAGTTCATATGTTATCAAAACAAGCATTTAATGCTTTGTTAAAAACTTTAGAAGAACCGCCACCTCACTTAAAATTTATTCTGGCAACTACTGAAGTAAAGAAAATACCTGTAACTGTATTATCTAGATGTCAAAGATTTGATTTAAGAAGAATTAAAGTTGATGAAATGATAGGTTTTTTAAGGAAAATTTCTAATCAAGAGAGTGCCAAGATTGATGAAAAGTCCTTAGCATTAATTGCAAAATCGTCTGAAGGTTCAGTGAGAGATGCTTTATCAATATTAGATCAAGTTATTATTACTTATAATTTAAATGAAGAAACTGTAACGGAAGATAAAGTTCGTTCAATGCTAGGTCTTGCTGACCAATCTAAAATTATAGATCTGATGAAATTAATTGTTGAAGGAAATCAAAAAGAATCTCTTCAATCTATTGAGGATATATTTGATATAGGAGCTGATCCTAAGCTGTTAATGCATAGTCTTTTAGAAATTTGTTATTTGATGAATAGAACTAAGGTTTTAGGTAAAATTCAAAATGATTTAAATATTTCAGAAAGTGATGCCGAAAAAATTGAAGAGTTGGTTTCTGGCATTGATATTACTTACCTTACAATGCTTTGGCATTTTTTACTTAAGGGTTTAGAAGATTTAAATTTATATCCAAATCTTCATATGGCTTTTCAAATGGTTTTATCCAGAATTTGTCATTTGAAAAATATGCCTGATCCACAAGAAGTTCTTTTGCATTCAAGCGAAAGTCATGAAGATTTAAATTATAACTCAACTGAAAAGAAAGAACACTCTTCAAACGCAGGTAAAACACAAATTAAAAATATAAGTCAAGAGATAGAAAAACCAAAAAAAGATCTTAACGAACAAGTTATGACATCTAGTATAAAAAGTTTTGAAGATCTGATTCAACTTGCAGAAAACAAAAAAGAAATACAAATTAAATACGATTTAGAGAGAAATGTAAGATTAGTGAATTTCTCAGAGGGAAAAATTGATATTGCATTTAATGAAAAACTCTCAAAAGATTTTATTAAAAATTTAACTTCAAAACTTTTAGAATGGACTGGAAAACGCTGGATTATAACATTATCAAAAGACACCGGATCAGAAACAATTTATGATAAGAAAACACAACTAAAAAATAAACTATTTGAAGAAGCAAAAAAATCAGAGGTGTATAAAAAAATGTTAGAAGCCTTTCCAGATGCTGAACTAGTTGAGATTCGACCTAGGAAAGATTGTGAAGAGTAATGGACTTTAGCAAAATGTTAAAACAGGCCCAAGAGATGCAGCAAAAAATGATGGAGGCCAAAGATTCTTTAAAAAATGTTACAGCAGAAGGAGTATCTGGGGGTGGCGCTGTAAAAGTTGAAATGAATGGTCATTTTGAAGTTGTTTCTGTGAATATTAATCCAGAAACTTTAAAGGAGGAAAAAGTTGTCATCGAAGATTTAATTGTTGCAGCAACAAATGATGCAAAAAAAGCAATTGAAAACAAAACACAAGAAGAAATGTCAAAATTAACTGGTGGTATTAAATTGCCTCCAGGGTTTGAATTTCCATTATAAATGAAATTTTCTGAGCCTACTTTAGATGATTTAATTAATTTAATTTCTAGACTTCCTGGTTTAGGACCAAAATCAGCGAAAAGAATTGCCCTGTATTTGCTAAAAAACAAAGACAATTTAATGAAACCACTTGGTGAAACATTGTTAAATGCCCATTCAGTTATTGAAAGATGTAAAATTTGTGGAGCTATTAAATCCTCAGAAGTCAATTGTACGATTAATAAATGTTCTTATGGAAATGAAAAATACGATCAATTATGTATTGTTGAAAATGTTGCAGATATGTGGGCAATGCAATCCACAAACATATTTAAAGGATATTACCATATTTTAGGTGGAACACTTTCTGCACTAAATGGATCAAATCCAGATTCTCTTTTAATTAATTCTTTAATTGAACGTATTAAAAAAATTCTATCAAAGAAGTAATTATTGCAACATCTGCAACAATAGAAGGTCAAACTACAGCGCATTATATTAAAGATACTTTAAAAGATTTAGATATCAAAATCACCAAACTTGCTCATGGGTTACCAGTTGGAAGTGAAATTGAATATTTGGATGATGGAACTCTTTTTTCAGCATTCAAACACCGAAACGTTATCAACGATCATTAGGTATGGCATTGTTAGAAATTTTAAAAGAACCAGATCCAATTTTAAGAAAAAAATCTGAGAAGGTTGAAAGTATTAATAAAGACATACAAAAACTCATGGATAGCATGTTGGATACTATGTATAACGCTCCAGGTATTGGTTTAGCTGCTCCCCAAGTTGGAATTTTAAAAAGAGTTATAGTTATTGATTTAGCAAAAGAGGATGAACCAAAAAAACCTTTATTTATTGTAAATCCAGAAATTGTTTGGAAGTCAGAAAATTTGAGCACTAGAGAAGAAGGTTGTTTATCTATCCCAGAACATTTTGCCGAAATATCTAGACCAGAAAAATGTAAGCTAAAATACTTAGATTATAATGGAAAAGAACAGTTAATTGAGGCGGATGATTTATTATCTACTTCTATTCAGCATGAAGTTGATCATTGTGATGGAATTCTTTTTATTGATTATTTATCTAAATTAAAAAAAGATATGATCATCAAAAAACTGACTAAAGCCAAAAAAGAACAACAAATTCTTTAAACAAAGTATGTCATTGAAAATTGCATTTTTAGGAACACCAAATTTTTCTGTTCCTGCCTCTAAGAGAAGTCCATAAAACTTTTGGAGTGAATACAGTTTTTTCTCAACCCCCTAAAAAATCTAACAGAGGTATGAAAAATACCAAGAGCCCAGTTCAGATTGCTGCAGAAGAGTTAAATATAAATGTTAGAACACCTATAAATCTTAATGATGATTTTGATTTTTTTAAAAAAGAAAATTTTAATATAGCGGTAGTATCAGCATATGGACAAATTATTTCTGATCTTTTTTTAAATTTAAGTAACTGCTTATTTATTAATATACATGCATCTATTTTGCCAAAATGGAGGGGGGCAGCACCTATTCAGAGATCATTAATGAACATGGATCAGGAAACTGGAATTTCTATTATGAAAATACAAAAAGAACTTGATAGTGGACCAGTTCTTCTTAGTAAGAGTATCCCATTAAGTATTTATTCTAAAGGTGGTGAAATAGAAGAACAACTATCTTACCTTGGATCAGAATTAATTATTGAGTCATTGAATCAAATACAGTCTAAAAAATATAATTTTATAGAACAGGATCATTCAAAAGCAACATACGCAAAAAAAATTGTTAAAGAAGATGAAATGATAGATTGGAATTTATCTGCAGAAGAAGTGATAGCTAAAATACATGCTTTGAATCCACGACCTGGCTCTTTTTTTGAATATCAAAATACTCAATTAAAAGTGTTTAAATGCGAATTAGAAAAAAATCATTCAGGTAAGCCAGGGGAGGTAATTTTAGATCAAGGCAGAATGATTATTTGCTGCAAGTCTAATTCAATTAATGTTTTAGAGATACAAAGACCTGGTAAAAAAAAACAACAAATTAATGAATTTTTATTAGGTTTTAAATCCTAACAGAATGCCAAGATATAAAGCTATTGTTGAGTATGATGGTACAAATTTTGAAGGTTGGCAAAGTCAACCTAATGGAAACACTATTCAGCAATTTATTGAAGATTCGTTTATAAAAATCAGTTTAAAAAAAATTAAAATTTTTGGTTCTGGAAGAACTGACTCTGGAGTTCATGCTTTAGGTCAAGTTTTTCATTTTGATTATGATGAAGAGCTAGATTGTGAAAAAATTAAGGTTAGTTGCAATCATTTTTTGCGTGATCATTTAATTAGTATCTTGTCTTTAGAAAAAACAGATAGTGATTTTGATGCAAGAAGAGATGCTACCATGAGGACTTATCTTTATAAGATTGTTAATAGAAAATCCCCGCTAGCTTTATCTAAAAATAAAGCGTGGCATTTAATTACAGAATTAGATTTTGAAAGCATGAAGCAGGCAGCAAAAATTTTTTTAGGAGAGCATGATTTTTCCACTTTCAGGTCATCTTCTTGTGAAGCCAAAAGTCCAGTGAGAGATATTAAAGTTTCAAATTTAAGCCAAGTTAATGAGGAGATCATTTATGAAATTCAATCAAGATCTTTTTTGCAGCATCAAGTAAGATCTATCGTTGGTGCTATTAAATTAGTAGGTGAGAGCAAGTGGGCATTAACAGATATTAAATCAGCTTTAGATTCTAAAGATAGAAAAAAATGTGCACCACCAGCACCTTCTTGCGGATTATACCTTAAGGAAGTAAAATATTGAAATGGATGAAAATCTTCTTTGGAAAGCATCTAAAAATTTAATTAATCAATCCGTTATTAAAAATTTTAGCCAAAAAATTGAAAATAAATTTAATATAAATTTTGATGAAACATTTTCTAATTTTTGGAAATGGTCAATTAATAATCCAGAAAACTTTTGGAATGAGTTTTGGGATTATTCTAATATTATTGGTGAAAAAAAAGATTTAATTTTAGAAAAAAACTCTACTTTTTATAAAAATAAATTTTTTCCTAATTCAAAAATTAATTTTACTGAAAACTTATTAGTCAAAGATACAGATGAAATAGCCATTTTTTCATTAAAGGAAAACGGTATTTCAAATGAGATTAGTTGGAAAGATCTAAAAACAAAAGTTTTTAAATTTTCAAATTATCTTAAGTCAAAAATCCAGAAGAGCGACCGCGTAGCTGCTTATGTTCCTAATACTATAGAAACAGTAATTTGCTTTTTGGCATCAGCCAAAAATGGAAATATTTGGTCAAGCTGTTCTCCAGATTTTGGAATACAAGGAGTTGTTGATCGTTTTAAACAAATTGAACCAAAAATATTTATCACTTGTGATTGCTATTTTTATAATGGAAAAAAAATAAGCATTTTAGATAGAGTTCCAGAAATATTAAAACAAATTCCTTCAATTAAAGAGGTAATTGTTTTTTCGTATGGCGATGAAGTTGAAAAAAATGATTACAGCAATTTTAGAGAAATTATAAATAATTATGAAGAAGACTCTAGTTATGAAAGATTTGAGTTTAATCATCCAGTTTATATTTTGTATTCAAGTGGAACTACAGGTGTTCCAAAATGTATTGTTCATGGAGCTGGAAACTCTTTATTAGAGCAAAAAAAAGAACTTTCTGTACACTGTGATGTTCAAAATAAAGATAGAGTTTTTTATTTTACAACAACAGGATGGATGATGTGGAACTGGCAAGTTGCAGCATTATCTTGTGGTGCATCTATTTATTTATATGATGGATCACCTTTTTATCCATCAACTGATGTATTAATTAAATATTGTGCAGAGAAAAAATTTACACTTTTTGGTGTAGGGGCAAAATATATTGATCATTTGAAAAATGAAAAATTTGATTCCAAAAATTATGATTTAAGTAATTTAAAAACAATTACATCTACTGGTTCACCATTAGTAAGTGAAAGTTTTGAATATGTTTATAAACATATTAAAAAAGATGTTCATTTATCTTCAATTAGTGGCGGAACAGATGTTGTTGGATGTTTAGTTATTGGAAATTTATTAGATTCAGTTTTTAAAGGAGAAATTCAAGGTCCAAGCTTGGCAATAGATGTAGATATTTTTGATGATAACGGAAATTCTTTAAAAGATGGTGAGAAAGGTGAATTAGTTGTGAAACAACCTTTCCCTTCAATGCCAGTTATGTTTTGGAATGATAAAGATAATAAAAAAATTAATTCTGCCTATTTTGAAAAATATAAAAATATTTGGCATCATGGAGATTACATCGAAAAAACTAAAAATGGCGGATATATAATTTATGGAAGGTCTGACGCCACTTTAAAACCTGGTGGAGTAAGGATTGGTACAGCTGAAATCTACAGGCAAGTAGAAAGTTTTGATGAAGTTAGTGAATCTTTAGTGATTGGGCAAAATTATAATGATGATGTTAGGATTGTGCTGTTTGTTAAATTAAAAAAACCAGATTCTCTTAATGATGAATTGATAAAAGATATAAAAAATAAAATTAGAAAAAATTGTTCACCAAGACATGTTCCATCTGTAATTTTGGAGTGTCCTGATATACCGCGAACCAAAAGTGGAAAAATTGTAGAAATTGCTGTGAGAAAAATTATACATAAAGAAAAAATAAATAATATTGAAGCTCTAGCAAATCCAGAGGTATTAAAATTTTTTGAAAATTTGGAGTTATAAATGGAAGATGATGAAATAATTAAGCACGATTTAAATATTGATGATTTAAGCATTTCAGAAATTGAAGAGTTAATTATTGATTATAAAAATAAAATAAAAGATCTTGAAAAAAAAATTGTAACTAAAAAGCAAGAAAAGCTTAAGGCAGAAGATATATTTAAAAAATAATTAATTTTCTATCAATGCTTTAACATGCTGGTAGGCACTTTCTCTAAGACCATCTAAATCATAACCGCCTTCTAGAATTGAAATAATTTTTCCATCACAATTCGTTTTTGCATAATCAACAAATCTTTTTGTTATGGTATAAAAATCATCTGAAGTCAGATTAATTTGTGCAAGTGGATCATTTATGTGTGCGTCAAAGCCAGAGGATAAAAGTATGAATTCAGGTTTAAATTCTTTAAGTTTTTTAAAAGCAGCATCATAACTATTCAAAAATATTTCACCTGCAGTTCCCGAGTCTAATGGAAGATTTAAAATATTATTATGTTTACCTTTTTCATTTGTAGACCCGGTTCCAGGATAAAAAGGATATTGATGAGATGAAATATATAAAACATTTGGATTATTATAAAAAATTTCCTGTGTCCCATTTCCATGATGAACATCAAAATCTATGATAGCAACTCTTTTATAATTATATTTTGATAACAGATATGACGCTCCAACAGCAACATTATTATAAATACAAAATCCCATTGCTTTATTGCTTTCAGCATGATGACCCGGTGGTCTTACAGAACAGAATGCATTATTAATTTTTTTATTTTGAATTTCATCTATTCCTAAAATAATAGAACCTACTGCATCCAAGGCAGCATCTCTTGATCCAGGAGATACGATAGTATCACCATCTAAAAATTGTATACCGCTTTTTGGAAAAGATTTATCGATACTATCTAGATAATTTTTATCATGAACTTGACCTATAATATTATGATCAAATTTTTTGGTTTTAGCCAAACAGTATATTTTTTTAATTTTTGAAGTTCTTCATTTACAACTTTAACTCTATCAACTCTTTCAGGATGACCTGGACCTGTATTGTGATTTATATATGTATCGGAAGTAATGATGGCAGTTTTCAATTAAAATAGTTTTCCAATATTTTTCTGTAAATTACTTTGAGTTTTCTTATATCTTTGACAGAAGATCTCTCATCCACTTGATGCATAGTATTTCCAACCAAGCCAAATTCAATACATGGAGCAATATCTTTTATAAATCTTGCGTCCGAAGTTCCTCCAGTTGTAGACAAGCTTGTTTTTTGTTTCGTTTCCTTGCTGATAATTTTTAAAATTTTTTTAACAGTCGAATTAGGTTTTGTTAAAAAGGCTGTCCCTGTTCCAATAAAAGAAACAACAGCTTTACACTTGTATTGCTTAGAAATTTTTTGAATTATTTTTGAAATATATTTTTTTAAAGAATTGTGTGTATGCAAATTATTATATCTAATATTAAATGTTGCATTGGCGCTTGCTGGAATAACGTTATCAGCAGTATTATCTATGTTAATTTTTGTAATTTCGAGATTTGAAGGTTGAAAACTTTTATTTCCTTTATCAAGTGGTTTTGATTTTAATAAATTTAAAATTTTTAATAAAGGTGTAGCTGGATTAGATGCTTCATGAGGGTAGGCCACATGTCCTTGTTTACCTTTGAGAGTAAGATGAGTAGTAAGGCTACCTCTTCTTCCAATTTTAGCCATTTGGCCAAGCTTTTGTCTATTTGAAGGTTCTCCTACAATACAAAAGTCAATTTTTTCTTTTTTCTTTTTAAGATATTCAACAACTTTTTTAGTTCCATTGACTGCAATACCTTCCTCATCACCAGTGATTAAAAAACTGATTGAGCCTTTAAATTTTTTATTTTTTTTTAAAAATTCACTTACGGCACTAACAAAACATCCAATGCCCCCCTTCATGTCACTTACTCCACGCCCATATAAAAATCCTTTTTTTATTTTTCCAGCAAAAGGATTTTCAGACCATGAAAGCAAGTCTCCTGGAGGAACAACGTCTGTATGACCAGCAAAGCATAAATGTGGAGACTTAGTTCCAAGTCTAGCATACAAATTTATTATTTTTTCAGTTCCTTTTTCTTTAAGATGCATAATCTTACATTTAAAGCCTAGTGATTTTAAATTTTTTGCTACTAAATTAATTGCTCCATAATCTTTTGGAGTAACGCTTGGTTTTTTTATTAATTCTTGCGTAAATCTAATTTCGTCAATTAGCTTACTCATGGACTAGTCCCTCAAAAGATCATTAATAGAAGTTTTGCTTCTTGTTTTTTCATCCACAGGCTTAACAATTACTGCGCAGTATAATGAAGGACCTTTGCCATCTTTGCCTGGTAATGATCCAGGCACAACAACAGAGTAGGGTGGAATTTTTCCATAAATTGTTTCACCCGTTTCTCTATTAATAATTTTTGTTGATTGACCGATAAATACTCCCATTGAAATCACAGAGCCTTCTCCCACAATAACACCTTCAACAATTTCAGATCGTGCACCGATAAAACAATTGTCCTCAATAATTGTTGGATTTGCTTGCATTGGTTCAAGAACGCCGCCTATTCCAGCACCACCTGATATATGACAGTTTTTTCCAATTTGTGCACAAGATCCAACAGAAGCCCAAGTGTCAATCATTGTTCCTTCATCAACGTATGCACCTACATTTACAAATGAGGGCATTAACACTACATTTTTTGCAATGTATGATCCAAATCGAATTACTCCATTCGGAACAAATCTAAAATTTGATTTTTTGTGATCAGCTTCAGTCCAGCCAGCAGTTTTCCCTTTTACTTTGTCCCACCATGTCGCGTAAGGACCAGCCAACGCTACCATTTTATTTGTTTTGAAGCTTAATAGAATTGCTTTTTTAATCCATTGATGAACAATCCAATCTTTACCTTTTTTTTCAGCAACTCTTAATTTGCCCTGATCAACCATTGAAATAGTTTCGTTTATAGCATCAAGAATTTTTTTATCAGAGTTTTCGTTTATATCTGATCTATTTTCCCAAGCATTATTTATAATTTTTTCCATTTATTGCTCTAATATTTTATTTGTTTGTTTAAGAAATTCTGTAAGATTTTCTATAGTATAATGCACATGATTTCCATCAAATCCTTCTTTACAATAAGGATCATCATTCCTAACCCAAGCAGTTTTCATCCCAAGCCTGTGGGCAGGTTCTAAATTTTTTGCAATATCTTCAAAAAAAATGCTTTGTTCAACTTTAATATTAAATGTGTCTATTAATTTATTATAAGGTTCTATTTCGGGTTTAGGTATAAAATCACAATCTGCAATATCAAATATTTTATCAAAATTCTCCTCAATGCCTAATTTTTCAATAACTCTTTCTGCATGTTTTTTGGAGCCATTAGTAAAAATGATTTTATCTCCAGGGAGTTTTTTTATTTCTTCATTAAGTGATGGGTCTTTTTTAAGGAAGCTGTAATCGATATCATGAACAAATTCTAAAAAATGGTGAGCATCAATGTCATGTTTTTTCATCAAACCATTTAATGTTGTGCCATGTTGGTGAAAATAATTATTTTTAATTTTTAAAGCATCTTCTCTAGAAACTTTTAAGTTTTCCATGATAAATTCACACATTTTTTTATCTATTTTGTCAAAAACGTTTGTTGTGGCAGCATAAAGAGTATTATCTAAATCAAATACCCAATGTTTAATTTTTGAAAGTTCTTTCATTCAACTATTAAAGTACCAGCACCTTCGTTTGTAAAGAGTTCGTGCAAAACAGCATGAGGTTTTGTTCCATCGATTATAACTACTCCGCCAACACCATTTTTAACTGCAGATATGCAAGTTTGTATTTTAGGTATCATTCCACCTGTAATAATTTCATTATCAATTAATTTTTCAGCTTCTTTAATTGTCAGTTTTGAAATAAACTTTCCATCTTCACCTTTCACTCCGGGAACATCGGTCATAAGCAAAAGTCTTTCAGCTTGGATTTTAATTGCAATAGTTCCAGCAGCTGTATCAGCATTTATATTATAAACTTGATTATTATCGCCAAGACCCATAGGCGCGATTACAGGAATTTTGTCTTGTTTTACAATTGATAAAAGTTTTTCAACATCTATTTCATCTGGATCGGCAACAAATCCAAGCTCTGGATTTTTTGCTTTTTTAACTTTTAAAACATTATTGTTTCTAGCTGTAACAGATTCAGCTTTTGCTGCATATTGAGAGATAGTATTTACTAGATCGGGGTTAATCTCGTTTAACAAAACATCTTCGACAATTTTAATTACATTTTCATCTGTTACTCTTAGTCCTAATATAAATTTACTTTGAATATTTTGAGCTTCTAACCTTTGTTTAATTTGAGGACCACCCCCATGTATCACAACACAGTCAATTCCTAGACGTCTACAAATAGCAGCATCTTCTGCAAAAGCTTTCGATAATTGATTGCTTGCCATAACCTGGCCACCGTATTTAAGAACAATTTTTTTATTTTTGTAATGATCGATAAAAAGTTTTGCTTTATCTGTAGAAGGAGCTCCTTGATAGGGCCAAAATTTTTCAAATTCCATTTAAACCGTTTTAACTTTGGTTTTTCTAATAATAACGTACTGTTGAGCCATTGTTAAAACGTTATTCACTGACCAGTAAATTACTAATCCGGATGGAAAAGAAGCTAACAAAATTGTTAAAATAAATGGAAAGAACATAAAAATTTTTGCTTGCACAGGATCAGGAGGAGCAGGATTCAGTTTTTGTTGTATATACATCGTTACGCCCATAATTATTGGCCATGCACCTATCATTAAAAAACTTGGAGGATCCCAAGGTATTAAACCAAAAAGATTAAATAAAGTTGTAGGATCTGGTGCGGATAAATCATGAATCCATCCGTAGAAAGGCGAATGCCTCATTTCAATTGTTACGAAAAGCATTTTGTAAATTGCAAAGAAAAAAGGTATTTGAATCAAAACTGGCAAACACCCAGATACCGGGTTCACCTTTTCTCTTTTATACAAATTCATCATTTCGATCTGAATTTTTTGTTTATCGTCTTTATACAAATCTTTTAATCTTTGCATTTCAGGCTGGAGTGCTTTCATTTTTGCCATTGATGCAAAAGAATAGTTTGCAAGAGGGAAGAATAATAATCTTACAGCAGCTGTAAGTAAGACAATTGCTACACCAAAATTTCCACTTACTCTAAACAAATAGTCGATGACAAAAAATAATGGTTTTGTGAAGAAATAAAACCAGCCCCAATCGATTGCTAAATCAAATTTTTTAATACCGTTTTTTTCAGCATAAGTATCAATAACGTTAACTTCTTTTGCGCCAATAAAAATTTTAGAGTTATTTGAACCAATTTTTCCAGGCAGAATACTTGTTGCGTCAGTTATTATATAGTTAGCTTTAAATCCTTTATCATATGAAAATTCAGCATTAAATTTTTTTCCTTTTTCAGGAACAATTGCTGTTAACCAATATTTATCGGTTATACCAAACCATCCTGCTGAGCCCTGGTATTTCTTTTTATCTTTTATTACATCATCATATGTTTCTTCCTTTAATTGTTCATCAACAACACCTAACAACCCTTCATGAAGAATATAAAAATTTTGAACAAGCGGTTTATTTTTTCGTGAAATTTGAGAGTAGTGAAAAAGATTAACCTTAACTCCCGAGTTATTTTGAACTTCTTCATTTACTGAAATTAAATATTGGTCATCAATTGTAATTTTTTTTATAAAAACAAGTCCTTTTTGATTATCCCACTCTAAAGTTACTGGAGATTGAGGTGTTAGCTTTTTATTTCCTTTAGCTATCCAAACTGATTGATTGTCTGGCACGATATCTTTCCCAGCTGTTGCCCATCCAGTTTCAACATAGTAACTATTCTCATCACTTTTTGGATTTAATAAAACAACTTTTTTGTCTGAAGAAAATTGTTTTTCATTATATTTCTTTAAAGTAATGTCATCAATTAAAGCACCTCTCAGAGCCATTGATCCAACTAAAATATCATTCTCAATTTCAATTCTATTTGTTTGTTTTAATGCATCATTTCTAGTAATTTTAATTTTTGCCGGTTCACCACTTATTTGTGGAGCCGATGGTTTGTTTCCAACAACTTTTTCATTTTGAGTTTTAACGGCTTGTTCTTTCTGGAATTCTGGTTCACCATAAAAAGTTTGCCAAAAAATAATGACTAAAGTTGATAGCACAACAGCCATTAAAACATTTTTATTTTCCATCAATTTTCTCCACTGGATCGTATCCAGAATTACCACCCAAAAATTTAATTGGGTGACATTTTAAGATCCTTTTCATACCTGAATATAGGCCAATAAAAAAACCTTTTTTTTCAAAGACTCTAAAAAATAATCTGAGCATGTTGGCAAAAAACGACAATTATGTCCTAAAAGAGGGGATATTAAATATTTATACACTTTAATTAATAAAATTAATGGAGAACAAACAATTTGATTAAATATTTCTTTCATATCGATTTTAATTTAAGTGTAAGTTCATCAGTGATCTTAGCAAATTCTTCATCATAAATTTTTGATTTTGCAAAAACTGCATATTTAAAGCTTTTATTAAATTTACTTCCAATTGTTTCAATTGATTTTCTGAAAGCCATTTTTAATCTTCTTCTCATTCGATTTCTTTTAACTGCATTACCAAGTTTTTTAGCAGCTACACAACTAACCATAATATTTGATGGCTCATCTTTTTTGTCTTTTAAAATGTAAAAAATTGTAAAAAGTTTTGATTGGATTTTATTTCCTGACAAGATTTTTTTAAATTCTTCACTTCCACTTAAACTTTCAAAGGTTAAGGGACTAGACATTTTGATTAAGCCGAAATTCTTTTTCTTCCTTTAGCTCTTCGTCTAGCCAATACTTTTCTACCATTTTTGGTAGACATTCTAGACTTAAAGCCGTGTCTTCTTTTTCTAACTTTTTTACTTGGTTGATAAGTTCTTTTCATTGCTATATTAAAATTTCAGCACTTATAGGTAATTCTTAATTATATGTACAGTAAAAATATTAAGCTAAAATCATGAATAGACTTTCTAAAATTAAAATATTCTTAGGAATTTCTTACTTAATAATTGTTTCTTTAGTCGTTATTGGTTTTTTTTATTTTGGTGCTGATACTTTTTTGAGTCCTGGTTATTTAGCAGAAAATAAAACAAAAATTTATCAATTAAGAAATGATAATCTTTTTTTGATATCGATTATTTATTTTTTTACATCAATCATTTGGGTTTTTTTAATGGGATTTGGTACCCCTCTAGTTATTTTTGCAGGATTTGCTTTTGGAACTTTGCTTGGGTCTATCTTATCCATTTTTGGCTTTAGTATTGGAGCTACATTTCTTTATTATTTTGCTAATCATTATTTTAGAGATTTAGTTTCGAAATACCTTGGTGAAAAATACTCATCTATTAAAAAGAATGTTAATGAAAATGAACTAAGCTATTTTTTTAGTTTAAGAGTAATACCTGGAATTCCGTTTCCTATAAAGAATTTATTACCAGTATTATTTAATATGAAATTGAAAAATTTCTTTTTAGCTACTTTATTTGGTGAGGCAGCACCAATAATTATATCGATGAGCATTGTGAGTGGCTTTGCAGGAGCAATAGAAACTGATAAAAAACTTGATTTAAATCTTTTGTTTTCTCCTGAAATTTTTTTCCTCTATTGGCATTGGCCTTAATGTCGTTGGTAGCTAATCAAATTAAAAAAAAATATTTTAAAAAGTTAAACTAATGGTAATCTTTAAACTATGAGGTTTATAACTTTTGAGCATAATAAAGAAATTAAAGTTGGTATAGAAATTTTAGGAAAAGGGATTGTTGATTTACAAAAGGTTGATAAGAAAATACCAAATTCTTTAAATGAGATTATTAAATCTTTTGCTACTTTAAAAAATATAATTGAAAGTAGTGTTAAAGATCAAAATATTCATTATTCTGTAAATGAAATTAAGTTATTAGCACCAATACCTATTCCGATTAGAGATATTATTTGTGTTGGGAAAAATTATGCAGAACATGCAAAAGAAGTTCAGCGCTCAAGTTACAGTACGCTTCAAGGAAAACAGGCAGTACCAGATCAACCAATTATATTTACAAAAGCTACAACCTCCGTAATCGGACCAAATGAAAAAATTGAATTAAAAAATGATGAGACTCAATCAACAGACTATGAAGGTGAGCTTGGAGTCATTATAGGAAAAAGATCTAAAAATATTAGCAAATTGAACGCGTTTGATATTATTTTTGGCTATACAATTTTAAATGATGTAACAGCGCGAAAGTTACAAAATAATCACAAACAGTGGTTTATTGGTAAAAGTCCTGACACTTATTGTCCAATGGGTCCAGCTGTTATCACTAAAGATGAAATTAAAGATATTAATACAGTTAAACTTCAAACATTTGTTAATGGAGAAGAAAGACAAGTCGGAATAGTTAAAGATATGGTTTTTGATATTCCAACTTTAATTGAAACTTTAACAAAATCGATGACTTTGGTTGAAGGTGATATTATAGCAACTGGAACACCGTCAGGTGTTGGAATAGGTTTTGATCCTCCAAAGTTTTTAAAAGCAGGAGACAAAGTTTCTGTTAAAATTGATCCAATAGGAACACTTGAAAATACAGCAATATAAACTTATAAATAGACTATGGCTTTTGAATTACCAAAATTAGAATATGCAAACGATGCTTTGGCGCCTGTAATGTCTCAAGAGACAATTGATCTTCACCATGGCAAACACCATCAAACTTATGTTACGAATTTAAATAATTTAGTTAAGGATACTGATTTAGTCAGCGCTTCATTAGAAGATATTATAAAAAAAACTGCAAAGGATAATTCTAAGGCAGGTATATTTAATAATGCAGGCCAGCATTGGAATCACATTTTATTTTGGAAGTGTATGAAACCAAAAGGTGGTGGAGCTATTCCTTCAGAGCTAGAAAAAAGAATTATTTCTGATTTTGGAAGTGTAGATAAATTTAAAGAAGATTTCATTCAAGCGGGGGTAACTCAATTTGGATCTGGTTGGGCTTGGCTTGCTATTAATAATGGCAAATTGATTGTCACAAAGTCTGCAAATGCATCTAACCCTTTGGTAGATAATATGAAGCCAATTTTAGGATGTGATGTTTGGGAACATTCTTATTATGTTGATTATAGAAATCGAAGACCTGATTATCTTAAAGCTTTTGTAAATGATTTGGTTAATTGGGAATTTGTTGCTTCTCAGCTAGACTAACAGCTTTTTTAAATAAACTTACCATTTTTGGAATATCAATCCTTTTCGTATTTACATTCCTTGGGGAAGGATGGTAGCAGCCTAACAAAACAATATCACCAATTTTATATTGTACATTATGACCAAAAGTAAATTTACCTGATAATTTATAATTGTCTTTATAAAACTTGATACAAGCATCAAAAGCAATTTTCCCTAAAGCAATTATTATTTTTTTTTTCTTCAAAAATTTAAGTTCAGTATCAAATATTTTTGAGCAATTTTTCAATTCATTTAGTGTAGGCTTATCTTGAGGAGGTACACATTTTAAGGCTAACGTTATGTAAGTATTTTTAAGCTTTAAATTATCATTTCTATAGTTTGAAAAAGATTGATTACTTAAACCTGATTTATGCAAACATTTAAAAAGAAAATCTGAAGATTTATCTCCTGTAAAAACTCTGCCAGTTCTTGTTGCTCCATGAGCTGCAGGTGCTAGACCAATTAAAACAATTTTAGCATTTAAATCTCCATAACCAGTCACTGGCTTTCCCCAGTAAGTTTCGTTGCTAAATGATTTTCTTTTTTCTTTAGTAATTTTTTTTTTAAAACTAACTAACCTAGGACATTTCTTGCAGTTAAAAACCTTTTTTTGAAATATAGAATAAGCTTTATTCACTTACGTAGACAGAGATACCTCTTTTATTAAGGTCAATTTTAAATTTTTTATTAAGAGGTGGAAATGCACGTTGTTGACAATCCAGTCTTGTACAAGTTCTGCAGTTTACACCAATAGGAATTGCAGCATTTTCATCCTTTAAATTTAGCTGATCAGAATAAACAAAATCTTTTGCATATTTTACATGGCATCCTAGACCAATACTTACCATGCTTCTATGAACGCCATGTCTTCCAATTCCTTTTTCTATGGTTCTTGCAATACAAACATATTTTTCACCATCAGTCATTTTTGATAAAGCAGCATGAATTTTTCCTGGAGTAATAAAAGCCGAGTGAATATTCCATCTAGGACATGCTCCTCCATATCTTGGAATTTGAATTCCGGATAATGAAAGTCTTTTTGAAATATTTCCTGCGATATCAACTCTCAGCATATGGAAAGGGATACCTTTCATTTTTGGATTTTGTAAACACGTGACTCTGTGTGCTACTTGCTCAAATGAAGTTGCAAAAGTATGTTGTATTAATTCTAAATCATAACGATGTTTTAAACATTCAGTATAAAACAATTCATAAGGCATCAAGATTGCAGCAGCTGCGTAATTAATTAAAGCAATAGTTGTTAAAGTTTTAGACTCATCATTTTGAAATGCATAATCTGAAAGTTGTTTATTAATTAAATTCATCGCTTCCAACTGAACAATTTGAGAAGCTATAAAAAGTTTTTTGGTTTCTAATGTTAAGTAGTCAGATAAAAAAAGTTTATTTTGATTTTGATCAAATTTTTTTGCAAAATTTTCTTTTTCAGAAGGAACTATATCTACTACCTCAATTTTGTGCTTCTTTTTTAAATAATCAACTAATAAAACATGACGTGTTCTATTATTGGTATTTACTGATCTAAAAACATCGGTCGCATAGTCTTCAATTTCTTCAAAATAATTATTATGCTGTTGTAAAAAATCAGAGACAGCTTCGCCAGGAAATGTAGATTTATAATTAGTAATGTTGTCTTCTGATATACTTTCTACTTTAGAATAAATTTCTTTATTTTCTTTTTTATAAAAATCACCTAATCTAATAAGTGCTTTAGCAACCAAAGGATTATTATTTGCCAAGTCTTTAACTTCTAGATTTGTAATATCTAAATCTTCAAAAATATTGTCCCCCAATAAATCTAGAACATCATGATAAAGATTCGCATTTTCTTTTTTAGAAAGATCTTTGAGTTCAATATTTAAAATTTCAGAAGTTTTAAGCAAAAGATCTACATTTACATTTCTTTTTCCAGACTCGATGAGATTTAAATAACTAGAAGAAATACCTAATTTTTCAGATAATTGAGCCTGTGAAATACCTTGTTTTCTGCGCTCATTTTTGATTTTAAATCCTATTTGGCTCTTCATGATTTACAAAATTTACAATATGTAAATAATTTTATTACAATATTTTACTAAATTTACAAGTAAAACAGGCTTTTTTATTGAAATATTACTATTTGTAAATAATGTAAATTTATATTGTAAATTTAACAATAAAAAAAAGGAGAAAGCAATGACAAGACGTGAAAAGCATAAAATCGAGAGTAACTGCGTTTCATTTGATGATGATTGTTACAATGAAACTCATCATTCATATGAGACTAGCGAATTTTACAGAAATATTGCTGGTGTTGATGAGCAAGAAATTTCATCAATGAGAAAATTTTTTCAAAGACTTTTGAGCTTTGGATCAGGAAAAACTGCATAACAACTATTAATTGAAAAGAAAGGAAACGGATAAAATAAAATGGAAAATAGATTTAGAGGAATAAAAAGAGATTATACAGATTCAGATGTCAAAAAATTAAGAGGTACATTCAATGTCGATTATACCGTTTCAAAAGAATTATCTAAAAAGCTTTGGAAATTATTAAATTCTGAAGATTATGTGAATACATTAGGAAGTTTATCAGGCAATCAAGCCGTTCAACACGCAAAAGCTGGTTTAAAAGCAATTTATTTGTCAGGTTGGCAAGTCGCAGCTGATGCAAATAGCGCTGGAGAAATGTATCCAGATCAAAGTTTATATCCATATGATAGTGCTCCAAAATTAGTAGAGGGTATGATCAATGCTTTAATGAGAGCTGATCAAGTTCAACATATGGAAATTATGGAAGGAAAAATGGAAGCTAATCAAGCAGTTGATTATCATATGCCAATTGTTGCAGATGGTGAAGCTGGTTTTGGCGGTCCATTAAACGTATTTGAGCTTACAAAAAAGTTTATTAAAGCTGGAGCGGCCGGCGTTCATTTTGAAGATCAATTAGCTTCAGAAAAAAAATGCGGACATATGGGTGGAAAAGTTTTAATTCCAACTCAAAATGCAGTCACGTAATTTAAAATCTGCAAGACTTGCTGCTGATGTAATGGATGTTCCGTTATGTATTTTTGCAAGAACAGATGCAAATGCTGCTAAACTTATAACATCTCAGATGTAGATTCTAATGACCAGAAGTTTTTAACTGGCGAAAGATCTCCTGAAGGATTTTATTATGTGAAGCCAGGTTTGGAACAAGCAATTTCAAGAGGTTTGGCGTATGCTCCTTATTGTGATGCAATCTGGTGTGAAACAGCAACTCCTGATTTGGGAGAAGCAAAAGAATTTGCAGATGCAATTCATGAAAAGTTCCCAGGTAAACTTTTAGCATATAACTGTTCACCATCATTTAATTGGAAAAAATATTTATCTGACAAAGAAATGTTAGAGTTCCAGCAAAAGATTGGTGAGATGGGATATAAATTTCAGTTCATCACACTTGCAGGTTTCCATGCACAGAACTACGCTGTATTTGATCTTGCAAGAAATTATAAAAAAGAGGGTATGTTTGCTTATTCTCAACTTCAACAGCGAGAGTTTGCTGCAGAATCTCAAGGATACACTGCCGCTAAACACCAAAGAGAAGTTGGGGCGTCTTACTTTGATCAAATTGCAAATATCGTAAGTTCTGGAACTTCTTCAACAACAGCGTTGAAAGGTTCAACTGAAGATGAGCAATTCTTTGATGCGGAGAAGAAAGCAAAGCTTAAAGTAGTTTCTTAATACTATTAGTTAAATTGTAAAAAGGGCCTGGAGTAAAATCTGGGCCTTTTTTATTTTATAATTTGTTCTAATTTTTTTAGTTCACCAATTTTAAATAATACTGCATCTTCTTCGTTATAACCAAATTTTTTAGCAGATTGTTTAAAGCGAACAGGAGGTTCGAATGGATTCTCTAGAGATAATACAAATGTTCCCCAGTGCATACCAATCACTTTTTTTGCTTTAACCATTCTTCCAACATCCAGGGCTTCTTCAGGAGTAGTGTGATAAATTGATTTATCAAACATAGGTCTAAAGTCATAAGCGCCAATATTAATAAATAGCAAATCAATTGGACCAAATTTATTTCCTATGTCTTTATAAACATTGCCAGTACCTGTGTCGCAAGCGAATAAAATCTTTTTATTTTTGTATTCTATTAGATAGCTACCCCATAAAGCTTTGTTGGTATCAAAAGGTGTTCGTTTGCTCCAATGAACCGCTGGAATTAAGGTAATTTTTAAATCTTGATCTATGACCTTTGATTGTAACCAATCAAGTTCATTTACATCCTTAAACTTTCTTGATGAAAAATACTTTCCAAGTTTTAAAGGTGTCATTACTTTTGTTTCTTTGTGAGGAAATCTTTTTAGAGTTCTTGTGTCTAAATGATCATAATGACTATGAGTTAAAAGTAGTAAATTAGTTTTTGGAATTTTTTTTAACGGTATTGCAGGATCAACATACCTGTAAGATCCCAGAAATAATGGTCCTGCGTTTTTTGAAAAAATAGGATCTGTAATAATGACATGCTTTCCAAGTTTCATCAGAAAGGTTGCATGCCCAATCCACAAAAAATAATCCTGATCTTTATTTGTTTCTAAACTGTTTAAAACATTTGTTTCGTTTATGACATGATTTTTTGGAATATTGATTTTTAATTTTTTCTTTTCCTGATAAAACGTCCAATAAGACCATTTTGATTTACCACTTCGCGTTGGGCTTCCTTCAACGTTTCTAAAGGTTCCGTCAGCCATATGATGATACTTTGTTTCAGAATAAACGTTTTTTGTCATAAATATAAACAAGGTTATTATTAAAATTAAGAATGTATTTTGTATTTTAATCATTTATAAAATGATCCATTAATAAACCAAGACATCCCAAAATGAAAAGCAAAACCTCTAACTGGCAATGGCTAAATTGGCTTTTTTGGGGAAGAGTCTTTACTGCATCAGCGTTTTTTATGTACGTGGGATCCATGCCATATTTAATAAAAATTTGGGAATTAAATGCTACACAAGCTGGAATTATTCAAACAGGTTTAGTGATTGGATTTGCATTATCTTTATTTTTTAGTTCATATTATTCTGATTTTGTTAATCCAAATAAAATTTTGATTATTTCTTCTGTTGGAAACGTCATAAGCGCTTTCCTCTTTACTTATTTTTCAGAAGGTTTTTTTTCTGCACTCTTCTTAAATGCATCTTTAGGTTTTTTTTTAGGAGGAATTTATGGACCTTCAATGATTTTAGTTTCAGAAAAGTTTTCTAAAGGTCATAAAGGTTTTGCAATGGGAGCTATGTTGGGAGGACAGTCCTTTGGTTATGCATTGTCTTTGTCTATAAGTTTTATTTTTTCTAATTTTTATAACGTAAAGGATGGATTTTTAATCTGCTCATCACTTACTTTGTTAGGTTTATTATTTTTTTATATTTGTTGCAAAGATGATCTTAAAAATCGAATAAAATTTAAAATTGTAAAAAAATTTAATATTACTTCACAATCTAATCAAAATAAGTTTTTGATTAAGGGCTATACAGCTCATACTATAGAATTATTTGGTATGTGGGCGTGGACTCCTGTGTTTCTAGGATTTGTTTTAATAAGCAAAACAGATTTAAATCCAGTTCTTTTAGGAGCTGTTATTGCGCTAGCGTTACATTTGACTGGAATTTTTTCAAATATGATTAGTGGCAGTTTAGCTGATCGTCATGGAGCGAAATTAATTCTAATAACTTTTGCATTAATTAGTTCATCATTTTCTTTTTTAATTGGGTGGATATCTTCGTGGAATTGGATAATAATTTTGCTTATAACATTTGCTTATAGCTTTTTTACTATAGGCGACTCTGGGGTTTTAACGTCTGCTTTAACTGATAATACTAATAGGAACATTTTAGGTAGGTCTTTGGCATTTAGATCAATTATAGGAATTGGTTTTGGGTCATTAGCGCCTGGTTTTTTTGGATTTATATTAGACATTACAAACAATCATCAGCCAATCTCAGCCTCAACAAATTGGATTTATGCTTTTTCAACTCTTGGAATAGCTGGATTATTTGCCTCTTACTATGCAACAAAGCTTGATCGAAAAGCATTATTGAAATCATTTTGATGACATATTTTAGATAAGACCTGGTCTTATTTTTTTTTTAATCAATTAACATGAAAAAATTATTCGTATTACTCTTTTTTGTATTTTTAGCATCTGCTTCTACTTATGTGAGCGGTCAGCAGAATATTGCTAAATCGACTCAAATAGAAAAAAGAATTACAAATAGATAACTATTCTTTAAGTAGAGTGGGACTTATTTAGGGTAGCAAATCATCAAATAAAGTGTATCAAGCCGACTTTTAAAATGAGCAAACTTAGAAATATTGCAATTATTGCGCACGTTGACCACGGCAAAACTACTTTGATTGATAATCTAATGAAACAAAGTGGTTTGTTTAGAGATAACGAACAGGTTAGTGAAAGATTAATGGATAGTGGTGATTTAGAAAAAGAAAGAGGTATCACTATTTTAGCAAAGCCAACTTCAGTAGTTTGGAAAGATGTAAGAATTAATATTATTGATACTCCTGGACACGCAGATTTTGGTGGAGAAGTTGAAAGAATCTTAGGAATGACAGACGGAGTTATTTTGCTTGTGGATGCAGCAGAAGGACCCATGCCTCAAACAAAGTTTGTTTTATCAAAAGCACTTAAGCAAGGTTTAAGACCAATCGTCGTTATTAATAAAGTTGACCGTTCAGATGCAAGATCAAAAGAGGTTATTGATGAAATTTTTGATTTATTCGTTGCATTAGATGCTAACGATCAACAATTAGATTTTCCAGTTTTATTTGCATCCGGTAGAGACGGTTGGTGTAATTATGAATTAGAACAACCAAGAGAAAATTTACATCCATTGTTAGATTTAATTTTAAATCATGTACCAGAACCTGATGTTGATCTTAATAAACCTTTTGCCATGTTATCAACATTACTTCATTCAGACTCTTTTTTAGGAAGATGTTTGATTGGAAGAGTGGTCCATGGAATGGCAAAAGTGAATGATACAGTTAAATCGATTGATTTAGATAATCAAAAAGTTGAAGAAGGAAGACTTACAAAATTATTTACATTTTCAGGAACAAAAAAAATTCCAACTGATTTTGTGCAAGCAGGTGACATTGTTTGTGTTGCAGGCTTAAAAACAACTTCTGTTTCAGATACGATTTGTCATCCTAATGTGATGGAAGCATTAAAATCAACTCCAATTGATCCTCCAACAATGGCAGTTACAATTACGGTGAATGATTCACCTTTATCAGGTTTAGAAGGTAAAAAAGTAACTTCAACAATGATCAGAGAACGTTTGTTAGCTGAAGCAGAAACTAATGTTGCAATTTCTTATAAAGAAAACGATCAAAGAGACGCTTTTGAAATTGGTGGAAGAGGAGAATTACAAATTGGTGTTTTAATTGAAACAATGAGACGAGAAGGTTTTGAACTTTCTGTATCAAGACCAAAAGTTTTATACAAAGAAGAAAACGGTCAAAAGTTAGAACCAATTGAAGAAGTAACCATTGATGTAGATGAAGAATTTGCAAGTACTGTGATTGACTCTATGAATCAAAGAAAAGGTGAGATGATTGATATGAGAGATACAGGACAAAGTAAAAAAAGAATTATATTTAAAGCTCCTTCAAGAGGATTAATTGGTTATCAAAGTAAATTTTTAACTGAGACAAGAGGAACAGGAGTTATTAATCGAGTGTTTCATTCTTACGGACCATTTAAAGGTGAAATTAAAGGAAGAAGAAATGGTGCATTAATTTCTACTGATCACGGAGAGGCAGTTGCTTATGCTATTTTTAACCTTCAAGACAGAGGTGTCATGTTTATCGATCCTCAAGTTAAAGTGTATGGTGGTATGATCGTTGGTGAGCATAACCGAGATAATGATCTTGAAATTAATGTCCTAAAAGGCAAAAAATTAACTAACGTCAGAGCCGCTGGTAGTGACGGTTTAATTAACCTAACTCCCCCAAGAAGAATGTCATTAGAAGAAATGATGGCATATGTGAATGAAGACGAATTATTAGAGGTAACCCCTCAAAGTTTAAGATTAAGAAAGAAATTTTTGCTCTCTCACGAGAGAAAAAAGATTCAACGTGAGGCTGTTTCAGTATCAGCTTGATTGCCCAGTCTGGGTGCTAAAAATTCTGAATATTTTGATAAAACTAAAGTAGTTTAATCTTTACCCAAAATGAGGTTTTAGAATATGGATTTGTAATCTATATTTTGCTTTAATTTGTTCATGGGGGAATTTTTACCAAAAATATACCGTTGTCCATGTTGCAACAAAATGCATCTAGCTAAGCTAAATGGCTTAGTTCTTGAAAACAAATTTAAATCATTAAAAGACTTTACCATTAAAAAACAAATTAATTGTGGAAGATGTAATGCTCAATTTTCAATCATGGTTCATGATGAGCATAAGGAAACAAAAATTATTTGGGATGAATATTATAAAATTTACGACGATCATATTCTTGAACTGGAGGATCTGCAGGCTCAAAAAGTTAAACTAGAAATTGAAGTAGAAGAAAGAGAAAAGTTTATACATAAGCAAAATGCTTATGAGAAATTGTTAAAAGAAATTAACAATGTACAGAATTCCATCAGGCAAAAACAGGCCAAGCTCAGAATTAAGGCCCGTCTCATACACCCTAAAGCTATTGATGGAATCGAAGATCGTTTAGTCGGCTAAGAATCGTTAACGTTTAATTACTAACAGCACTAGTTTAGCTAGTGTTGTTGGTATATTGTTATTATCTTTTCGATGTTCTTGTTTTGATTCTGTTTTGACTCAAAAATTAAACTAAAAATTTTATGATCTTACGAACAATGTTTATATGTTGATATTTATGCAGCTTTGATGGATTGATTTTCTAAAACGGTTGCTACTAAGTGAACTCTATTAATCTCACCACCATTAAAAAAATTATGATATTTTGTATTGTCAGTTATATAAGCATCTCCATTCGCTGGCATATGATAGCTTTCTTCTTCAATTATCATTCGACAACCTAAATTTGTAATAATTGGTATGTGTAACCTTTTTTCGGGATCTCTATGCCATGACAAACAAGTTCTAGGTGGTTTCATTAAAAATCTTACTCTTCCTAATTTGAATCTTGATGTTAATATTTTATAAACTTCTTCCACATATGTTCCTTTAAACTCAGGACAAATTTCAGTGTAAGCAGCTTCATCTACTGCTTCTAATCTTTTTTCCTCTTTGTTTTCTTCATTCGGATAAGTCCAATAGAGTCCTCTTACATTACCACCTGTAATTGAAGTAGGGTCACTTGGTTTTCGATTAATACATATTGCATTAAAATCTTTTAATTCATGGTTATCTGAGACAAAACCATGTTTCCAGCTTTCATAAGCTTCTCTTAATTTTTTGATATCTATTCCAAGATCTTTAACAACTTCAATATATTTCATTTTCTTTAATCATTATATTAGAATAGTTTTAAATCCAAAACATCATTTAAGTCGCAGATTACTTAATTTTGGGGGCTACAACTTTTCCGTCCTTGAATTTAGGAGGAATATATTTTCCTTTTGAAGGTATATCATCGGATAAACGAAAAAATATCAGAACAATAACTAAAAGAGCCAAACTTAATAAAGACAAAAGTATAACAGGGACTTTTTTATTACTTTTTTTAACCAAAAACATGGAAATGTAGTAAATAATAAAGGGTAGTAAAATTGCTCCAAGAATTAAAAGCTTTTTAATCATACAACTAGAATAACATATTAAACATATTGAATGCAGATATTCAATTTTTGCATAAGTCAAATATGCTACTTATGCGTATAAAGCACCAATGAAATTAATTAGGGCTATTATTAAACCAGAAAGACTTCACGCCGTGAAGGACAGGCTAAATGAAGTTGGAATCAAGGGTATGACAGTTTCAGAAGTTAAAGGTTTTGGTCATCAAAAAGGGAAAACAGAATTTTATAGAGGAAATCCAGTTCAGGTACATTTTCTTCCAAAAATACAAATTTTTCTAGCAGTAACAGATGATAAAAAAGATGAAGTGATTAACGTAATTACTGAGGCAGCACGAACTGGTAAATACGGAGACGGAAAAATTTTTGTTAACAATTTAGAAGAAGTTGTAAGAATTAGAACAGGCGAAAAAGGAGAGGAGGCACTATAATGAACGGAGCTAATACAGCATGGATTTTAACTTCAAGCGCTTTAGTGCTTTTTATGACTCTACCTGGTTTAGGTTTATTTTATGCAGGTTTAGTTAAATCAAGAAATACGATTTCAACTTTAGCACAATGTTATGGTATTGCAGCCGTAGCATCAGTTGTTTGGTTTGTTGCAGGTTATTCAATCGCATTTAGTGGTGAAAATAATTATATTGGGGATTTATCAAAAGCTTTTCTATCAGGTGTTAGTTTAAAAAGTTTAAGTGGTGATATTCCAGAGATTTTATTTGTCATGTTTCAAATGACATTTGCAATTATTACACCTGCTCTAATTGTTGGTGCTTATGTTGAAAGAATTAAATTTAGTGCAGTATTATTCATATCAACACTTTGGATCTTAGCTGTTTATGCTCCAGTCACTCATTGGATATGGGGTGGTGGATGGTTAGCAGATATGGGTGTATTTGATTTTGCTGGTGGACTTGTAGTTCATGCTACAGCAGGTGTTTCTGCAATCGTTATTGTTAAAGTTTTAGGACCAAGAGTTGGTTTCCCACAATATTTTGACCCTCCACATAGTCCAGTCATCGCAATGACCGGAGCAGCTATGCTTTGGGTTGGTTGGTTTGGTTTTAACGGTGGATCTGCTTTGGCAGCAAATGCTAATGCTGGAATGGCGATCTTGGTAACACACATTAGTGCAGCAACTGCAACTTTAGTTTGGATGTTTATTGATTGGTACAAGAACGGAAAGCCAGGTTTAGTTGGTATCATTACAGGAACTATTGCTGGACTTGCAACCGTCACTCCAGCCTCAGGATTTATTGGTCCAATGGGTGGATTTATATTAGGACTATTGTCAGGATCAATTTGTTATTTTGCAGTTGGTTTTATTAAATTCAAACTTAATATTGATGATAGTTTAGATGTGATGGCTGTTCACGGTGTCGGTGGAATTTTAGGAACATTGCTTGCTGGTATTTTAGCATCAGGTACTTTTGGTGGTCTTGGTTTAGAAAAAACTGTATTTGACCAAACAATGGTACAGTTAATCGGTGTTATTGCAGTCGTTGTGTTTACAGCTATTGTGACTTATGTGATTTGTATAATCACTAAATCACTATTTGGATTAAGAGTAGCTGAGGAACAAGAAATCTCAGAAGGTTTAGATCTGGGTACACATGGCGAGCAAAGTTATCGTTTTTAATAACTTCCAATAACGTTATTTAATTTTATTGCATTCATAGCTATTGCCCAGAGAGCTACAGAAAAACATATCATGCTTAATGCAATAGTAAAAATGATCTCTTTTTTGTGATTTTTCCACAATAATTTAATTTTTTCTCTCATTTCCTTTTCATCATCCAAATTAGGTAAATTACTACTAAAGATAAGCTTACTAGCTGGATTAACTCCCCTCTAGAAAGGTTGGTGAAAATAGAAGTATATTCTTCCATATGTTCTGGCATAGATTAAATAAAACATATGTCTAATAAGATTGAAATTAAAAAATTATATTATTCACCCATTAAATCATTTAATTTTATTGAAGCTAAAGAAGTTTCAATCATAAAAGATAGGGGAATTGAGAATGACCGAATTTTTTCATTTGTTAGAAATAAAACAAAAGAGGAGGCGATTAAGTTTCAAAACAAACAATATTTAAGAAATAATCAAAGTTATTTAAGTATTAAAAACACTCCTATTTTAAATAAATATCAAGCTAATTTTAAAGATAATTGTTTAACCATTTTTAAGAATAACAAAGAAATTATTTCTATTTCAAAATTTGATTTTGATAGTCTTCAAAAAATTGCATTCACTATCAAAGAGCAAGAGGCAGATTTAAAAGATAAAGAAATTTTCATGCTTTATAATCAAACAGTGCCATTTTACGATATGATTAATGATCATGTTGTTTCATTAATCAATCTTGAAAGTTTACGAGATTTTGAAACTAGATCAGGTCTATCGGTAGAACATGAACGTTTTAGAGCAAATATTATCATTGATGGTTTTCCTGCACTTAAAGAGTTAGAGCTTGCAAAAAAACAAGTCAAAATTGGAGATGCCACCTTTGAAGTTTTTTGTAATACACCAAGATGCAAAGCTACAACCTATCCTTATAAGTCAGATATTTCAGATTTTAATTTACCACAAAAATTAAATGAAATTTATAATCACATTGATTTTGGAGTTTATTTAAAACCTATGAGTAATGGCACAATTAAACTTGATAGCGAATTTACTTTTTTAAATTAATATTTTCTATAAATAATTACTTGATGAACAAAAAATTTATACAAAATCCACTTGCTCTAACTGTTCTTATTGCATGCTGTTTTATGGTTTTTACTTCAATGGGAGTAAGACAAACCTTTGGACTTTTTTTTAATTTTTTTGAAAAAGAATTTTTTGTTTCAAGAACATCTTTTGGTCTAGCTATTGCTATTCAAGCTATAACTTGGGGAGGAGTGACTTTCTTTTTTTAGGAATTCTCTCAGATAAATTTGGAGCAAGAAGAGTTTCTATTGTAGCATTACTCATTTATGCATTTGGTATTTATTCTTTAACATTACCTTCGAGTACTGGATCTTTATTTTTAATTAATCTTGGACTTTTAGTTGGAATTGGAATGTCAGGTTCAGCTGCACAGTTAGCAGTTCCAGCTGTAAGTAAACATTTTTCAAATGAAAACAGATCAAAAGCTGCAGGACTTGTAACTGCATTCGCATCACTTGGAATGTTTATCTTTCCTATTTTTTCTGGAATTTCACTTAAGCAAACAAGTTGGCAAAATACTTATTATATCTTTATTGTACTTTTAGTTTTAGCTGGTTTTTTTAGTTTATTTATTAGACTTCCTAATGAAATTAAAACACAAACATCAGATAAAAACGTTTCTAAAGATCAAGGTGTTATAGACGCGCTGAAAGAGGCTTTTAGTCATAAAGGATATTTATTTTTAGTAGCTGGCTTTTTTGTTTGTGGCTTCCAAATTACTTTAGTTGCAACCCATGTTCCCGGTTATATCTTGCAAAGAGGATTGGAGGCGTGGACAGGTGCTGCCATTCTTTCTTTAATAGGTTTATTTAATATTTTTGGAACTTTAACCATGGGGTATTTAGGTGACAGATATTCAAAAAAATTATTGTTAAGTGGTCTTTATTTTTTAAGAGGAATTACGATTATTCTTTTTTTATTTTTACCTGCATCAAGTTTTACAGCGATAGGTTTTGGAATTTGTTTTGGTTTTTTATGGTTAGCAACGATCCCAGCTACTTCAGGTATTGTTGCGCAAATTTTTGGAACAAAACATTTATCAATGTTATTTGGCCTAGTTTTTTTATCACACCAAGTAGGGGCTTTTCTGGGAGCCTATCTTGGAGGATATTATTATGATCAATATGGTAGTTATGATTATGCTTGGTACATTTCTTTAGGACTTTCATTTTTTGCAACCTTGATGCATTTACCAATTGATGAAAGACCAATAGCAAGATTGCAAACAGGTTTAACCAACACCAATTAATATTCCAGCAGCTAAAACTAAAGCGCCACCTAAAACAACTTGTAACGCAGCTCTAAAAAATGGTGTTTGCATATATTTATTTTGTATCCAAGCAATTGCCCATAATTCAAAAAAAACTAAAATAATTGCTATCGTAGTTGCAGTTTTAAAGTGTGGAATTAAATATGGTAATGCATGTCCAAGACCACCTATCATTGTCATGATACCACATGCAAAACCTCTTTTAATTGGAGATCCTCTTCCAGAAATTTCACCATCATCAGAAACGGCTTCTGTCAGCCCCATTGAAATCCCAGCTCCGACAGATGCAGCAAGTCCTACAATAAAAGTTGTCCAAGTGTTTTGAGTAGCAAAAGCTGTTGCAAAAATTGGAGCAAGTGTTGAAACAGATCCATCCATTAATCCAGCTAAACCAGGTTGAACCCAGGTTAAAATAAATTGTCTTTTTGAGGTTTCTTTTTCTTTATTTTGTTCTTCTTTTGATAAATCAGATTTTACGATTTGAACAATAGTTCCATGTCCAGCTTCTGCTGCAGCCAAGTCGCCTAGCAATTTTCTTGTAGATGCATCAGAGGTTCTTTGAGCTGCTTTTGTATAAAAGTTATAGGCATCTCTTTCCATCATTTCTGCTTCTAATCTAATCCTATCGATACCTAAATTTTCAATGAGCCAAATAGGCCTTCTCGCATAGAACCCTGATACATGTTCTCTTCTTATCAATGGAATAACTTCACCAAATCTTTCTCTATGCTTATCAATCAATCTTTTTCTATGCGAATCCTCAACAGTTGCCATATCTTCAAAAATTTTTGCAGAATCCGGATAATCTTTTTTGAGCTGGTTGGCGTAACTTCTATAAATTCTTGCATCGTCCTCTTCTGAAGAAATTGCAAGCGCCAATACTTCTTGCTCTGATAAATCAGAAAATCTTCTTCTTTGACCAAAACCTAAGAACATAATTAAAATAAAGATACAATGTATTTATGAATAAAAAATGCGACTACGAGTAGCGCTAATCCAGATGAGTAAATTAACCAAAAATTCATATTTAAACTTTTTGCAAAAAAGAAAGGTAAAAAGAAAAAATAACTTGCAGGAACCCCAATTAAAATACTTTTAGCAAAGGTAATAGATGTTTCAGGATTTTGATGTTCTGTATACGAAAATATGATTGCGATTAAACTTGCCAAAGGAAGTGCAATAATGAAACCTGCTAATTTTGGATTTTTTCCTGATAACCAACTAGCCCCAGCTATAACTAAAGCAGATAATAAAATTTTAAATATAAAAAACATCTTAGATTTTTTATCATTTTTTTGTTTTTTTTCAGTATTTTTCATAACCTTTAACTAAATAACATTTTAATCTTTTTCCTGGAAGAAAAGTTATAACACCATTTTGATACGGACCTATGTAGGCAGGATTGGATTTGATAATTTTGTTTGATGTTTCATTATCTTTTACATTATCGCAATCTTTATCAAAAACGTATAAGACCATGACTCCGATACTAACATTTTCATTTTTATTAAATACGTCAAAAAAAAAGTTGATATAAACCATGCGTTTTAAAATCTCTTACAGTAAAAATTTCAACATTTGCTTGTTGCTTTTTAGTAAAATAATTATTTTGATTTTTAGTAGAAGCGCAATTGGTTAAAATGAATAAGCACAAAATAAAAAAGGCCCCGGTTAAGGGGCCTTTAATATTAAATATATTTTTCAACTAGATTGCCTTAGAAGACATTTGTTTTGCAATATATTCTGCTTGTCTCATTGCCAATGCAACGATTGTTAACGTAGGATTTTCAGCTGCTCCAGTAGTAAATTGGCTACCATCAGATACGAATAAGTTTTTCACATCCCATGCTTGACCATGCTTATTTACCACTCCATCTTTTGCTTTTGCACTCTTTCTATTAGTACCTAAGTTATGAGTAGATGGGTACGGAGGTGTTTTAATGACCTTCGTTGCTCCAACTGACTCATATAAAGCAGTTGATTGCTTCCAAGCATGGTTTCTCATTTTAATATCATTTTCATGATCTGAGAAATTGACATTTGGAATTGGCATTCCATGTTGATCTTTAATCTTCTTGTGAAGTGTTACACGGTTAGATGCTTGAGGCATATCTTCCCCAACAATCCATAACCCTGCCATATGATCATATTGATCCATAGAGGCAGTAAACTCTCTTCCCCATTGACCTGGGTCCAAGAATGCAGCCATGAATGGCAATCCAAGAGCAAGTGTCTCTAACTCGTAACCACCAACGAAACCTCTTTTAGTATCGTTTCTAGACTCGTCTGTAATGATACCAGCCATTGTAGTTCCTCTATAGAAGTACACAGGTCTCTCAAATATAGCATACGTACTAGCCGTCATGTGACGCATATAGTTTCTTCCCACCTGTCCAGATGAGTTAGCTAATCCGTTTTTGAACATGCTAGACTCAGAATTTAATAGTAGTCTTGGCGACTCAATAGAGTTACCTGCTACACATACAATTCTAGCTTTTTGTTTTTGGATCTTTCCCTTACCATCTGCGTAAACAACACCGTTAACTTTTCCGTCTTTACCATGCTCAATTTTTAAAACTTGTGCATTAGTTCTAACTTCAAGTTTACCTGTTGCTTCACCTTTAGGAATTGAAACATAACCCGAGCTCCATTTTGCTGCAGATTTACAACCTTGGAAACAGAAACCAATTTGTTGACAAGGTCCTCTACCATCATACGGCTCAGAGTTGATGGACATATTTCCTGTATGAACATTCTTATAGCCCATTCTCTTAGCACCTGCTTCAAGAACCTTAAAGTTATTGTTTCCTGGCAGCCTTTTTCTTCCACCTGTTCCAAGTGTGCCCATATGGTTTTCAGCTCTTGTATACCACTTAGCCATTTCTTTATGATCAATTGGCCAGTCTTCCAATGAAGCACCTTTAATATTTCCATAAGTAGTTTTTACTTTCCACTCATGTGGTTGAAATCTAAGACTTGCTCCAGCCCAGTGTAGTGTTGATCCTCCGACTGCTTTTACGATCCATGCAGGCAAACCTGAAAAGTCTTTTGATACTCTCCAATCACCTGAAGTAGTTCTTTGATCTAACCAACTGATTTGACCAAATGATGCCCACTCATCGTTAACAAAGTCTTGAGGTCCGTGACGTCCACCTGCTTCAAGGATTACTGTTTTAATTCCTTTCATTGCAAGTTCCATTCCAAGAACACCACCACCAGCGCCAGATCCAACTATAACGACTACGCCGCTATCATTTTTTGAAAATTTTGCCATGTTGTCCTCCTATACCTTGTCTAACCAGTCGATATCGTTAAAGCCTCGGTTTAGATATCCACCCTTAGAAGCTGACTCTCCTTCGTAACCGAATTTAGGCCATACCTCTTTGTTGTTATAAAGACCAACAACTAAATCCCCTCTTACTTTTGCAAACAAAGGTGATTTTGTATTTTTCTTTAAAATATCTACCCTCTCAAGCTCACGATTGATCATACGGTAGTTGTTTTTATATTTTTTCTTAGAAGCAGAATTGATTTTCTTCAATTCCTTTTCCACCATTCCCTTAAAAGCCTTATCCTTGCCAGCAGTTTTATCGTATCCAGATACTACAGCAGCATAATACTTATCTGCTAGATTATCATGAGGATAAATATCTCTTGCCATTTGAATAAGAGTTGCACCATCTTCTGCACTTAGATTTTTGAATGTTGCAGACCATGCATTATTTTTTCCAAATACAACAGGTCCCATAATTGACAAACCTAAAGCAGTAACAGTACTTCCTTTAAGGAAACTTCTTCGTGATATTGCTTTTTTATTCAATACACGCATTTTGTTTTCCCCCTTTAAGTTTCATAGATTATTTAAGTGTTTTTAAGTAACCTATTATTGTTTTTCTTACACTCGCATCTGCTTGCATGTAATACATGTTTGTACCTGGCACTAATGCTCCTGCATTAGTAAGCCATTTATCTAAAATTTCTTCATTCCAAGTAATTCCAGATTTTTTTAAAGCAGCAGAGTACATCGTGTAATCTGATTGTGTTGCGGCTTTACGGCCGACAACCCCCCATAAATTTGGTCCAGCTCTAAGGGCCTTATCACCCTTTTGAACTGAGTGGCATGCTGCACAGTTTTTAATGAATAATTGATTAATCTCAGCTTGCGCAAGCTGAGTAGTTAGTAAGATTAAAGCTGTTATTAAAAAAAACTTCAAGCTTTCCCCCAAATTATTTAAATATTTTAACAAAGCCTTAAATTTGAGACAAGAAGAGTCTATTTTGCAATAGCGAAATATTTCTACTTTTGATTGTATATAATGTTTATATTTCGCCTAAATCTTTAGCAATTTTAGCTACAGCATTTGCTTCGATAATTTCTATCCAATATCCATCCGGATCTTTTACAAAAGCTAGAGGCTTCATCGAACCGTCATCTGCTTTTTTTACAAATTCCATTTTATATTTTTCAAATCGCTCGCATGCTTTATAAACATCTGGAACAGAAAAACAGATATGACCAAAACCTTTTGGTTCACTGTTGCCATCATGAAACTTTAATTTATCATCATTTTCAGAACCCCAGTTATGAGTAAGTTCTAACAAACCTTTTTGTCTAAATGTCCAAGCAGCTCTTTCAAAGTTATCTGTTGGAACTTTCGCAACTTCTGCATCGCTTAAATTTCCAAGGAAATACAAGCTAAATTTCATGCTTGGAAAGTTTAGTTTTTTTACCAATCTCATTCCCATGACTTTTGAATAAAACTCTAATGATTTTTTTGGATCTTTAACTCTAAGCATCAAATGATTAAACACATAACCACTTGTTTCTTTATCTGGTGTTTGTAGGCCTTCAGCTTTTTCGCAATGACTCATCTATCCCCCTATTTTTAAATAAAGATAAACCTTTCTTAAATTAAAATAAAGATCAAAAGATCCAAAAAATAGATATCAGGTATTCCAAATTAGCAATTTTAAAGAGCGCACTTAAGGAGTAATTTTTATCTATGTCAGATACATTAAAAATTAACTTAGCTTCTTTTGCTTTTATCGCCCTTATGGGTGCTGCTTTATTTTTAGCAGTATAATAAAAGCTAAAAGCTTGATCTTTTAAGACCTGTTTTTTCTCTTGAAAAAATAGGCATATAATCTATATATGCAAACAACGCATAGCTGCTATGCACGCTATGTAACCCATATCACATGGGTAAAAAGTGACTCATAGCCATGAGTTAAAAGGCGTAACAATTAACTAGGAGGAGATCTATGTTTTACAAAGATTTTCAATTGTTGCGTAAAGCCAGTGACACTGGTTTGAATGCCTTGCGTCAAATTCGAAAGACATTCCGTGAGCGTAACAGTCGTCCACGAGCGAAAGAAAACGTAATTAATCCAAGTCAAAAAGGCATTTAATTACAGAATTATTATTGGGGCGGTTTAACTCCGCCCCACAATAGTTTTGACTTCATCAACAATTCACTCTATCCACAAAATTCATGAACGGTACAAATTTTCTTTTAGGCCTTATTGCTTTAATTCTTGCAGGATTTTTAGGATTGCAAATTGAGTCTCAATATAGAGATGTAAGATATTTAAAAAATTGTGTTAATGACATTAGGTTTAATGGAATTAAAACAGATGATCACGTCGCCTATTGTGCCGGTTTAATTAGACAAGATCCATATTTATTTACTTATAACAAAGGTCGTGTTGCCAAATATCTTCAAAACGATCAAAGTAATGCACCTCAGGCTCCAAAAAAACCTGAGCAGACACCTAAGACAAAATAATTTAGCTAAAATATTTTAAAGCCAAGAAGACAACAATTGGAATTGTAATAAAGGATAATGTTGTCGAAATAACAATGACAGATGCAATGTTATCAGCATGCATTTTTTTTGAATACATTTTTGCTAAAAGAAAATTTAAAATTGCTGATGGCATTGATGCTTGAATAAATAAAACACCAGCTTGATATCCTTTTAATCCAAAATGTTTAATAATTAAAAATGCAATGCAAGGTCCACTAATTAATCTAAAGAAAGCAATGACAATATTGGATTTAACATTTTTTGCTTTTAAAGTGCTTAACGTTATACCAAGTGAAGTTAAAACTAAAAAGATAGTTGAATAAGCAAGAAGCATCGACGTATTAACTAAAAACTTTGGCGGTTCAATTTTAAAATATAAAAAAAATCCTGAGATAATAATCATATAAACAGGAATAGAATTAACTAAAGCTTTGAAACTTACTTTGTTACTTGCAATAAATATTCCAACAGTAAAGTGTAAAAGCATAATCACTGCTGCAATTGAACTTGCAATTGAAAATCCTTGTTCACCATAAGCAAATAAAGAAATAGGCAAACCTAAGTTTCCAGTGTTAGGTAAAATTAAAGGACTCAGTTCTGTAATAATATTTCTTCCTAAAATTTTTAATAAAATCATTCCAATCACTGCAAAACTTGCAACGAATAAAAAGCAAAAAGAACCAAATTTAACAAATGTTTCAAAGTCTAAAGTTTTTGAAGCAGCTAATGAATAAAATAAAAGAGCTGGAACACCAATTTTTCCTGAAAAGGTTGTGACAATGTCTGTATTAAATTTTGGATTATTTTTTCCAAACCAATAACCAATTCCAATAATAAAAAAAACTGGAAAAATAACCTCAAATAGTTTGATGTAAATTTGGAATGACATTTAAGTTATAAACCCTTTTACTTTGTGAATTTTGTAATACAAGCTATCAATTTATAATGAAAAAAATTATCATTTTACTAGCTTTCATCTTAGCGTCCATAAGTGCTGATGCTCATATTTTACATCATGCTAAACTTGAGAGTTTAAAATTCGATTTATATAGGAACAATCAATATGCAGGATATCATTATATAGATCTAAAATGGAATGATGAAAAATTAGAAGTCAAAAATACAATTTCGTTTGGAGTTAAAAAGTTTGGTATTACTTTCTATGATTATCAATCTGAAGGTACTGAAAAGTATAATAAAGACGGAACACTTTTAAGTTTTTCATCCCAAACAAATGATAATGGAAAATTAAAATTTTGTAGAATTAAACAAAATGGTAAAAAATATGAAATTGACGGATCTAGGTATAAAGGAATTTTTGAAAAACCTTTTTTAATAGGTTCTTATTGGAACCACGATATCTTAACTGTGACTACTCAAATATCAGGCATAACCTGCAGAATTATTAATCAAAAAGTTAAATTTCTAAAAGAAGAGAAATTTAAAACTGAAATTAAAGAATTTGATACAGTAGCATTTGATATTAAAGGAGATAATGGTCTAGATACACAAATTTGGTTTGAAAAAAATACAAATATGTTCATTCATCAAATATTAAATAAAAAAGGCAAATGGGATTATAAACTTAAATCATTTAAGTTAAGTAAATGAAAAAAATTATACTAATTATTTTTTCTTTCTTTTTAGCAACTTCATCTTTAGCAGAAAATTTTGGCGTGATATCGATCATGTATCATAGGGTAGGTGAAGGAAAATATCCAAGCACTAATGTTTCACCAGAAATGTTTAAAGAACACTTAAGATTAATTGAAGAGTCAAAAATTCCTTACATAAGTCCAAATGATTTTAAATCTTATATTTTAGGTGAGTTAAAATTAGATCAGAGAAAAATTTTATTTACGGTAGATGATGCATTTAAAAGTTTTTACGATAATGCCTGGCCACTATTAAAAGAAAAGAAAATTCCTTTTATTCTTTTTGTAAATACAAGAGAAATTAATCAAAAACATCCTAACTACATGAATTGGGATCAGATAAGAGAATTAAAAAACTCTGGGTTAGTGACCATAGGAGGGCATTCATGGAGTCATGATTATTTTGTTAATATGAAATTAGAAGATATTGAAAAAGATATTAAACAATCTCAAAAAGATTATCAAAGAGAACTAAAAAGTGTCAGCGATATTTATGCTCATACATTTGGAGAAACTAATCAAGACATTATTAATCTGTTAAAAAAATATAACTATAAAATTTTATTTGGACAGCATTCTGGAGTCATTAGTTTAAATGAGAATTTATCATTCCTTCCAAGATTTAGTTTAAATGAAAATTATGGAAAAATTGAAAGATTTAAAAATATTTTAAGAGCAGAACCTTTTGATTTAAAATCTTATGAACCCAAAGTGATTATGCTTCATAAAGATAATAATCCTACTAATTTAAAAATTTCATTTAATGAAAAAGTAAAAGGAATTAATTGTTTTGATAACTCAGGTGGTAAATGGCAAAATACCAAAATTAATTTTATTACTCCTCAAGATATTGAACTAAGCTTTAGTGCACCCTTTAAACCAAGAAGAGGAAGATTAAATTGTACACTTCCAGGAGCTAATAAAAAAATTAAATGGTTTGGTTATCAGTATAGCGTTCTTAATTAGACTTAATAAAACTTTTCATTAATTTTAAAGTTTCGTGGCTTATGTGGTGTTCCATTCCTTCAGAATCTTCTTCAGCTGTTTTTTTTGAAACTCCCATTTTTCTTAAAAAGTCAAAAACGATCTGATGCCTAGTATTCGACTTTTCAGCAAGCTTTTTTCCAGAAGTAGTTAAGAAGATCGATTTATATTTTTCACTCGTAACTAGCTTTGCTTTAATAAGTCTTTTAATGTTTTTGTTAACGGTTGCATTTGAAACACCAAAAAAATTACAAAGATCGACATTTTTGACAGATTTTTTTGATGAAGAAATTTCATGAATAGCTTCAACATAATCTTCTAAAAGTTCAGTATTTTTTCTAGCTTGGGTGGTTTTAAAGTAATTCGGGCTGCTAGATCGTGTACGATTCATAAAAAATAATGATTTTTTTTGCTCTATAACACTTGAAATTTATTTATTCAAATATTAAGTTTAGCCTAGGCTAAACTTTATGACTGAATTTAAAAGAGGCATTTTTGAAACAATCAAGCGACAACTGGTCGGAACCAGTATAGGCCGAGCTGTGATCTACACGCTAGGTCATATCGTGATTGCAATGACGTGTAACAATCTTATTACTGGAGCATCTTGGAATCTTGCAGCCATCGATGCTCTTGTTGAACCAATGATTAATGGTGTTTGGTACTATTTTTTAGATAAAGTTTGGGCAAGCAAGATGGTTACTAAATCTATTTAATATTTTTGCAAATTAGCTTATGGCTTAAGCATGTTTTCGTTTTTTAATATTTTTAAGAGTAAAAAAGATAGACGCCAAGAAGAAGCGTTTGAACATCTTAGAAGAGCAAGCGCTATCTCAAAAAAAATTGCTGAAGAAACTAATGATTACAAATTAAGAGCATTAGCTTTTGAATTAAAAAAATCACACGATCTTGGAATTAAAATTTTAGAAAGTATTGATTATGATCTACAACAATTAGATCGTTTTTATTTTGACCCCCAAAAGGCATTATCTCAAAATTATAAAAAAGTTGAGATGATTTTAAAAAACTTCAATAATCGTATCGCTTAATCGTTATTGTCATTTACATTTTAATTTAATATAGTTTGATTATGTCTACGTATTCATGCGCTAAGTGTGGAATGTCAGTTAATGCAACATGTGCAAAGTGTAATGAGCCTTTAGTGAATGACCATTTAGATGTGAACGGAAATAAAGTTCAAATTTCTAAATGTCCAAAGTGCCAAGGTAAAATTAAATCACCACAATGTTGTGGAGCTGATATGGGTGCAAACTAAATTAGCACCACACCTAGCATTATAAGCTGAGCAAAATTAATGATCACCGAGATCAGGTGAGATATTTTAAATTCCTTTTCTTTTCTTTCATCTTTAAATTTATTTATTTTTGGCATTAAAATAAAAAGTGAAAATGCAAACAGTAAAGCTGTGATGGTGATTAAATAAAAATCCAACGTGAAAGTTTTATAAAAAACGTAAAACAATGAAATGCAGGTTAGAATAATTAAATTCACCAAATAGTAATAGGGAAAGATGGTTCTAATATATACTCCAGCATTATCAGGTGGCAGAACTTTAAAGGTTAGGGGAGCCACAATAAAAAAAAAAAAAGCATGATCCCAATTACTAAAGAGACCAAGTTTAAAATGATATATTCACTCATTTCTTTTTCCTTTTAGGTTTATTAATTTTGTTAATAAAGTTTATTAGCTTTTTTTTCTTTTTAAGAACCTCATTAATATTCAACTTTTTCATCTAGACCTATTTAAAAGGATTATATTATTTATGTATACAAAATTTATAAAAAGATTAATAAGCGATTTTTAACTAAACAAAAGGCGTAACATGAAAAGGTTAGTAGCAATTGTGCTAGCTTTAGTTTGCGTTTCAGGAGCTGCGTTTGCAGGTTCTCATTCTAAAAAATCAGAAGGAACTACATTACAGCAATACCTAAAACAAGCAGAAGCTCGTTTTAAAAGAATGGATGCCAATAAAGATGGTGTTCTTACCCAAGCTGAGAAAAAAGCTTATTGGGCAAAAGTAAAAGAGCAACAAGCTAAGAAAAAAGAACAAAAGAAAAAGTAGTTTCTTTTTGAAAAAGACCCTAGATTATTATTTAGGGTCTTTTTACAAATGAATAAATTATTTTCATCACCTTGCAGTATGCCAGAATTAGAAACTGAATCTCAAAAGATAGAACATATTTTAAAAAATACAAAAACGATTGCACTTATGGGTGCAACTTTTAGAGAAGAAATGGCAGCTAACTACGTTATGAAATATTTATTAGACCAAGGTTATCAAGTATTTCCTATTAATCCAAAGTATGCTGGACAAAAACTTCATAACCAAACAATCTATGCAGATATGAAGGATATTAAAGAAGAAATTGATATGGTTGATATTTTTAGACCAGGAACTGAAGCAGAAGCAATTGTTAAACAGTCGGTAGATAAAAATGTTAAATATATTTGGCTTCAATTAGGAATTATAAGTAAAGATGCTGAAGATTTAGCTTTAAAAAATAATAAGGTTTTTATTCAAAACAGATGCACATTAGTTGAGCATCAAAAATTAAATTAGGTTACACAAAACGTTTTATAAATTTTATCAGTGACCGGCGCTGGTTAGCTATAATTTTGATATTCAGGTTGTTCGTTATAAGGCTTTTTTAATAGATAAAGCAAATAACAAAAAATTTATTTTAACCATTAAAAAAAAATTCCATGAAATAGCATTTTTTAAAGCTGAGAATTCACCAGAGGTCTTATATATAAAAGGTAGTAACAGTATCGCTATTAAAATTAATAAAACATTCGATATTATACATAGTTTTATAAAAATATTTTTTATTTTATTTTTGTATTCATAACCTAAAAATAAAAAAGCAATTAATAAGTTGGCTATATATATAAAAATACCAACTTTTCTAAAAAAACGGTAGATCGAACCTTCTCCCAAAAAATAAATATAAAGAAAAAAAAAAATATAAAGGCAATTATTGAAAAAAAAATGAGAAGCTAAAATTTTTTTTTGTATCTTTTAATAAATAAAAAAAAAATAGTATCATAAAAGCTACTAACATCATGCCAGGTTTGAAAATGTAAACTGCAGGAGGGTATCTACCAGCGCGTGATATTGAAGTGCAACCTTCGAAATTAGGAAAACAAATACTTACAAGATTATATTTTATTGAGATGAAGTATGAAAATAAAACTGTTAAAATAGATATAAAAAAAATTAAAATTCCTAAGAAGTAAGCTCTTCGCAAGTTATTATTTTGCATCTTTTAATTAAGTGCCACAAAAAGTTTTATATATTTTATCGGACGGTGGAGCAGGTTTTTGATAATCCTCATATTCTATTAGGTTAGTATAAGGATTTTTCAAAATATTTAATAAAGTATTAAAAGATTTTACGCTTCCATTCTCTGCATTTTTTAGCGCTTCTTCTACTTTATGATTTCGAGGAATAAATGCTGGATTATTATCTACCATTAAATTTAAAGCTTGTTCTTGGTTTTGTTTAATTCTATTTTTCCATTTTTGCTCCCAAGCAATAAATCCGGTATCATTCAAAAGTTTATTTTGAGGAAGTTTATTGTTAATTAAATATCTAAAAGTATTCGTATAATCAGATTGATTATTATACATCAGATTTAATAGTTCAGAGATAATTGCTTTGTCATTTTCTTCATTTGAGATCAGGCCCAGTTTCTTTTTCATCATTTCATGAAAATGATTTTCAAAAGTTTCATCGTAAGAATGAATTAAATCTTCAGCAACTTTAACTGCTTTTTTTCATCTTCTGCTAAAAAGGGAAGTAAAAGATTCAGCAAATCTTGCAAGATTCCATTTTGTAATAATAGACTGGCTTCCAAATGCATATCTTCCGTAATGATCAATAGAACTAAAAACAGTTTTAGGATCATATTGATCCATGAATGCGCATGGCCCATAATCAATCGTTTCTCCTGATATAGAAACGTTATCTGTATTCATCACTCCGTGAATAAAACCAACACGTAACCATTCTGTTACTAATTTTGCTTGTCGCTTCATAACGGTTTTAAATAAAGCGACTGCTTTATTCTGAGAGTTAAGTAGTTCAGGATAGTGTCTAGCAACTGCGTAGTCGACTAATTGTTTTAAAGCATTTAAATCTTGTTTGGCAGCCACATATTGAAATGTTCCAACTCTTAAATGTGATGCTGCAACTCTTGTTAAAATGGCTCCTTTAAGTTCAGTTTCTCTTCTGATCATTTCACCCGTTTTAACTACTGCTAAACTTCTGGTCGTTGGAATTCCTAAATGATGCATAGCTTCGCTAATTAAATATTCCCGCAGCATTGGTCCTAATGCAGCTCGACCATCTCCCATTCTGCTGTAAGGAGTTCTACCTGAACCTTTAAATTGAATATCTACTTTTATTTTTTTTGGATTGATATGTTCACCTAATAAATGTGCACGACCATCCCCCAGCATAACAAAATGTCCAAATTGATGACCGCAATAAGCTTGCGCAATAGGTTCCGATCCTTCAGGTAAAATATTTCCAGAGAAAAGATTTGCCAAATCTTGAGAAGAAGTATTAGAAAAATTTAATCCAAGCTCTTCAGCTAAATGAGTATTTAATATTACTAATTCTGGCTGTTTAACGGGAACAGGTGATATTTTAGTTGCCATAATTTCAGGCAACTTGGCGTAAGTATTATCAAAATTAAAGCCAAAATTATTCATTCTATACTTTACTCTAACAAAATGATTTTTATTATAAAGTTAATGATTCAGTTTAAAAAACTAATTATTTGCTATCAAAAAACATTATCTTTAATTTTACTATTGTTCGTTATTGGCTGTAGTTCGGTTCCAAAGAATACAGTTGATGCTTGTGCTATTTTTGATGAAAAATATCTTTGGTACAAGTTTGCAAAAGCATCCCAAGATAAATGGGGAGCACCCATAGAGCTTCAAATGGCTATTATTAAAAAAGAATCTGGCTTTGATTTTCTAGCAAGACCTGAGAGAACAAAGTTATTTAAAGTTATTCCCTGGACAAGAAAATCTTCAAGTTTAGGTTACAGCCAAGCTGTTGAAGATACTTGGGAAGTTTATAAGAAAAAACTGATCAGAAATTAGCAATAAGAACTTCTTTTATTACAGCACAGACTTTATTGGATATTACATTAACGAGACTTACAAAAAGAAGAAAGTTCCAAAAGATAGCTACTTTAAACAATATCTTTATTATTATAATGGCTGGACCAGTAAGCAGAGGCCAGAGTCTATTGTTTATGCAAAAGAAGTTGCAAGCACAGCTAGAAAATATCGAACTCAACTGAAAAGATGCAAATCGAAATTAAATAGAAATAAATATATAATCTTTTAGATGAGATTATTATTTATTGTTCTTTTATTTATTACTCCAAACGCTCTAGCTAAAAATATTAAAATAGTAGATGGCGATACTATTCATATAGATAAAATCAAATACCGTTTTCACGGAATTGATGCACCTGAGATGTCTCAAAAATGTTTAGATGGTGACAAGCAAATAAATTGTGGAGTGTTATCAAAGCAAAAATTAGAAGAAAAAATTAGAAAGCAAAATGTAACGTGTAAAAAAGTAACAGTAGACCGTTATAAAAGAATAGTTGCAGATGTTTTGTAAATAATGAAAGTTTATCTAAATATTTAGTAAGATCCGGTTATGCTTTTGCTTATAGAAAATATTCAACACAATTTGTGGTAGATGAAGATTATGCAAGAACAAATAAATTAGGACTTTGGAAAACAAAGTTTGAATTTCCTTGGAATTAT